>NZ_CP054021.1:1963125-2290312 GCF_005862305.2 Rhizobium indicum
TGCAGGAGCGGCGCCTGGTCGAGACGGAGCGCGGCAGGATCGCCGTCGGCTGGCTGATCGTCGAGGATCTCGCCATGGTGCTGGCGCTGGTGCTGATCCCGGCCGCAGCCAGCATCGGCGGTGAGGGTCACGCTCCCGTCGAGCCGCTGTCGGCCGCGCTGAGCCGCCTGTTCGGCCTCGATCTCGGCATCGGCGGCATGATCGCCATGACGCTGGTGAAGGTGGCGCTGTTCGTGGCGCTGATGCTGGTTTTCGGCCGCAAGCTCATTCCCTGGACGATGCACCGCATCGCCCATACCGGTTCGCGCGAACTCTTCCGGCTGGGCGTCCTGGCGATCGCGCTCGGCGTCGCCTTCGGAGCGGCGAAGCTCTTCGGCGTGTCGCTGGCGCTCGGCGCCTTCTTTGCCGGCATGGTGCTTGCCGAAAGCGAGCTCAGCCATCGCGCCGCACAGGAAAGCCTGCCGCTGCGCGACGCCTTTGCCGTACTGTTCTTCGTCTCGGTCGGCATGCTGTTCGATCCGAACATCCTGATCGACAAACCGCTGCCGATCCTTGCCACCATCTTCATCATCGTCATCGGCAAGTCCGTCGCCGCGCTCCTCATCGTGCTCGCCTTCAAGAAGCCGCTCAGTACGGCGCTGACGATTTCGGCCAGCCTCGGCCAGATCGGCGAATTCTCCTTCATCCTCGCCGCCCTCGGCGTCGAACTGGGGCTGCTGCCGGAGGAAGGCCGCGATCTGATCCTTGCCGGCGCCATCATCTCGATCATCCTCAATCCGCTGCTGTTCTTCCTTTGCGACCGCATGCGGCCGCTGCTGGATGGTGCAAAGCGGGAAGATGTCGTGGCAGACCCTGCTCCCGCTGCAGATGCGATAGCGGCGCAGGAGGAGATGCCGCCCGAAGACGACGAGGTGCACCCGACCGCTCTCAGCGGCCACGCCATTCTCGTCGGCTACGGGCGGGTTGGCAGCATCGTCGGACAGAATCTCAAGTCGTCAGCCACACCTTTTCTCGTCATCGAGGACTCCGACAAGCGCATCGGCGAACTGAAGGCGCAGGGTATCGAAACTCTGTCGGGCAATGCGGTGATGCGGGAAACGCTCGACCTTGCCAATCTCTCTGGCGCCCGCAGCATTGCCATCGCCATCCCGAACGCCTTCGAAGCCTGCCGCATCATCGAGCAGGCCCGCAGCGTCAATCCATCGATCCTCATCGTCGCCCGCGCCCATTCCGACGCCGAGGTCGATGAGCTGAAGCAATATGGCGCCGACACCGTCATCATGGGCGAGCGTGAAATCGCGCTTGGCATGGTTGACCGGCTCGCTCAAGTGCATCATGAGAGTGTGCCCTATGAAGACGGGCATGGGCCTGATACAATTATGCCGACGGATGACCCTCCGCCGGAAAGAGAATGAGAGATTGGCGCGCTTTTGAGCCGATACGGGAGTGACATCGCCGGGACGGAGAAGATGGAGCTGGACCAGCGCCGTCTGACGAGCCGTATCGCCGCTTCCCTCCTCGTCGCCGTCCTTGCCTATCTCGGCCTGCTTTTCGGCGGCAATCTGGCGATCTCGCCGACCGCCGCCGCCAATGCGCTTTCCTCTTCCGATCGGGATTCGCAGCCGCCGCAGCTGACTGCGCGCGATGCCGTGCGCGGGCTGCTTGCCACTGAACGCAAGCTTGCACCGAAGCAGGCGGCGCATGACGCCGGACCGCTTGCCCTTGCCGCCGCCCCGGCTGTCGATTTTTCCGGCTGGACCATGGCCGCGCCTTTTCCGGCATTTGAAGCTTCGCTTCATGCCGCAGTCTCCAGGACCCATCAGCCGCGCGCACCGCCGGTCGCTGCCTGACGCTCGCGCCGATCGGCGCTTCCGACCATTGACGACATGCCGCCAGCGCCCGAGCGCCGGCCCTCGATATCAAGGAATACAATATGCGTACTTCACGATGGCTGGTGGTCACCTATACGGTGATCATCCTACTCGGCCTATTGATCGCCCTACCGAACGTCCTGCCGCAATCCGTCCTCCAGCGCGTGCCGGCCTGGCTGCCGCATGAGCAGGTGTCGCTCGGCCTCGACCTTCGCGGCGGTTCGCACCTCGTTCTGGAAGTCGACGAAGCCGACCTTACCAAGGAGCGGCTGCAATCGCTGCTTCAGGACGCGCGCCGCGTGCTGCGCGAAAAGGGCATCCAGCCGAAAGCCGTGGTCCGCAGCCAGAACCAGATCGTCGTGACGCTCGCCGATGCCTCACAGAGCGATGCTGCCGTCACCGAACTCAAGACGCTTGCCAACCCGATCAGCACCGGCCTCAGCGCCGGTCAGGCGGATCTTGATGTCACGGCGAACGGCGCCACCATCACCATCGGCTTCTCGCGGGCCGGCATCGCCGCCAATGTCGACAATGCCGTCCAGCAGAGCCTCGAAGTCATCCGCCAGCGCGTCGACCAGGTCGGCGTCTCCGAGCCGACCATCCAGCGCATCGGCGCCAACCGCGTGCTCGTCCAGCTTCCGGGCGCGCAGGATCCCTCGCGCCTGCGCGAACTTCTCGGCTCCACCGCCAAGATGTCGTTCCATATGCTGTCGCCGAACAATGCGCCCGGACCCGGCGTGACCATGCTGAAGGACGATGAAGGCAGGTCCTATCCGGTCCTCGACCGCGTCGAAATCTCCGGCGACCGCCTTTCGGATGCCCGCGTCAGCTTCGACCCGAACACGCGTGAGCCGATCGTCAGCTTCCGCTTCGACAGCGCCGGCGCCCGCCGCTTTGCCGAGATCACCCGCCAGAACGTCGGCAATCCCTTCGCCATCGTCCTCGACGACAAGGTGCTGAGCGCGCCTGTTATCCGCGAGCCGATCACTGGCGGCTCCGGCCAGATCTCGGGCAGCTTCTCGGCCGACAGCGCAACGACGCTGGCCGCCATGCTGCGCGCCGGCGCCCTGCCCGCCAAGCTGACGGTCATCGAGGAACGCACCGTCGGCGCCGACCTCGGCGCTGACGCCATCAAGATGGGTATTTATTCCGGCCTCGTCGGCTTTGCTCTCGTCGCACTCTTCATCTTCGTTCTCTATGGCACCTGGGGCATCCTGGCGAATGTGGCGCTGCTGATCCACACGATCCTAACCTTCTCGGCACTGACGCTGGTTGGCGCGACGCTGACGCTGCCGGGCATTGCCGGTGTCGTGCTCGGCATCGGCCTTGCGGTCGACGCCAACGTTCTCATCAACGAGCGTATTCGTGAAGAGACCCGCAAGGGCAAGGGCGCCTTTGCCGCCATCGATACGGGCTTCCGCCGTGCCTATTCGACCATCATCGACGGCAACATGACGGCCCTGATCGCTGCGGCCATCCTGTTCTTTTTCGGCTCCGGACCGGTTCGCGGCTTTGCCGTGACCATGGCGCTCGGCCTGATCATCTCGATGTTCACATCGGTCGCCTTCGTGCGTGTCGCGATGATCGAGATCACCCGCCGCCGCAAGCTCAAGGTGCTGAACATCCGGCCGTTGATCCCGTTCAGCCCCTATGACAAGCACATCGAGTTCATGAAGGCCCGCTTCTTCGGCGTCACCGTCTCGGCGCTGCTTTCGATTGCCTCCGTCGTGCTCTTCATTCATCCCGGTCTCAACTACGGCGTCGATTTCCGCGGCGGCATCCAGATGGCCGTCAAGACCCAGGGCACGGCCGATCTTGCGAAGTTCCGCGAAGGTCTTGATAGTCTCGGCCTCGGCGAAATCACGCTGCAGTCCTTCGGCGACAAAAGCAGCATTCTCGTTCGTGCCCAACGGCAGGAAGGCGGCGAAGAGGCGCAGACGGCAGCAGTGACCAAGCTGAAGGCCGAAGTCGCCAAGATCGATCCGACCGCCACCGTCGAAGGCACCGACGTCATCGGCCCGAAGGTCAGCGGCGAGCTTGCCTGGGCCGGCATCCTGTCGGTGGTGATCGCCAGCTTTGCAATGCTCATCTATATCTGGGTGCGGTTCGAATGGCCGTTCGCCGTCGGCGCCATCGTCACGCTAGTGCTCGACGTCACCAAGGCGATCGGCTTCTTCGCGATCACCGGCCTCGACTTCAATCTGACGGCGATCGCCGCCATCCTGACGCTCGTCGGCTACTCGGTGAACGACAAGGTCGTCGTCTATGACCGCATGCGCGAAAACATGCGGCTCTACAAGTCGATGCCGTTGCGCGAGATCATCGACAAGTCGATCAACGAGACGCTGGCGCGAAGCCTTTACACCAATGCGACGGCCTTCCTCGCGCTGGTGCCGATGGCGATCTGGGGCGGCAGCGCGGTTTCGAGCTTCGCGATCCCGATGGTCTTCGGCATTCTCGTGGCCGGCGCCTCGTCGATCTTCATCGCGGCACCCATCCTGCTCTTCCTCGGCGACTGGCGCCGCCGCCATGCCAAGGCGGCAACGGCAACCGATGAGGCAGTCGAGATCATTCCGCCGGAACAGGGTCGCCCGCGCAAATCCGCCAGCTAAAATCCCGTTAACGCATCCTTGAAGAGGGCGCCGGTTGCAGAGCCGGCGCCCTCTTTCTATTGTCGGCTATTGCATTATGTGCCAATTCAAGGTGTTACAGCGTCTTTCGCGCGTCTCAAAAGACGCGCGGCGCTGTCATTGAGATCGGGGAAGCCGCCAGATGTCATCCGACCCGACAAGACCGCCGGAAACCACCGTTGCCAGTGACAGCGAGGAGCGCATCAAGCGTTTTCTCGCGACCGCTTCGCACGACCTGCAATCGCCGCTCCGCCATATCGCCATGTATGCCGAACTGCTGCTCGACGATCTCGAGGAGACGCTCGACGGCGAACAGCTTCAGAGCCTGCGGATGATCATGGAAAAGGCGCAGACGGCGCAGCGCCTCACCAAGGCATTGATGAGCCTTGCCGGCGGCACACCCCAGGTGACGCCTGAAGAGGTCGATCTGCAGGCGCTCGCCGAAAATGTCTGGGGCGAACTGACCGACGAGACGGCGGTCGGCGAGGCGACGCTTGAAAGCGACGGCCTGCCCTCCATCCGTACCGACCCTGCCCTCTTCGGTCTGGTGCTGCGGCATCTGCTGACCAATGCCCTCATGTATCGCAGCGAAGCGCCGCCGCATGTGGCCATTGCCGCGGAGCGCGAGGGGACGGACTGGTTCATCCGGATTTCCGACAACGGCACGGGCATCGATCCCGCCTATCGGGAGCGGATATTTGAGCCTTTCTGGAAATTGCCGAAGCCCGGAACGGTCCAGGGCGCCGGTCTCGGATTGACCACGACGCGGGAGTTTCTGACGGCGCTCGGCGGCGATATCAGCCTCGAACATTCGGATGAAAGCGGCAGCCGCTTCATCATCCGCCTTCCCATCGCTTGAGATCAGATGCTGTAATCGTCCTTCCAGAAATCCGGGACGTCATAGGTCACATATTCGCGAATGATGTGTTGCAGCGTCTGGGCATCGATTTCGTCCTTGCCGATGCGGAAATCGACGCCGTAATCCGGGAATTCCTGGAAATAACCGCCCGATATATCGGTCGAGACGACGCCGATCGGACCGGTGTAACCGATGCCGCGCAACTCCGGCACCGTGTCGCGGAAATCGGCATTGGGCAAAAGGCGATTGTCGAGCAGGATGAGATCGAAGCGCGCCGCGCGGATCTTTTCCAGCGCGTCACCGATCGATTGCGAATATTCAACCTCGACGGCCGGCTCGGAGAGATCGGCGATCTTCTTCTTGAGCGCGCGGAATTCGATGAATTCGTCGTCGACAAAGAGAACCTTTACGGCATTCCTCCGGCCCGTTTCGGTGATCATCGTCTCATTTCCCCAATCCCGAAACCAACTTCACGAAACCAAACCATTCCTCAAGGCGATCGCCACCATATGAACGCGGTTCACAGCGTCAAGTTTGCGCGCGGCCGCGGTGATGTGCGAATTGACCGTATGTTCGGAAAGACCGAGAATGATGGCGATTTCCGCCGACGTCTTGCCTTCGCTCGTCCATTTGACGATTTCCGATTCGCGCTGGGTCAGCCGTCCGGACATTTCCGGCGTCAGGATTTCCTCGTAGAGCTTGTCGAAAATGCGCATGGCGTCGAGAAGCATGTCGGCGATCTCACTCTGATCCGGCTCCTGACGCTCGCCGCTGAGCACGAGACAATATCGCCGACCTTCCGGCGTGAACAGCGGGATGAAGAGAAAGACGCCGCCGAGGAACTCGTTGAAAACAAGATCGGACGGATAATCTTCCGGCTGTGCGCTCCTGCCATGGACCGGCGTGGCCAGGAACTGGGCGGTCTTTGCCCGGACGGTGCCCAGCGCTTCCTTCAACGTCGTGATGAAAAGGCCGACACGCCGCTCGGCAACATTGGTGATGACGATATCGCGTTCACCGAAAGGGGCCGAAGCCTCGGAAATGCGGGCCAGCGCGAAATTATCGAAGTTGTAATGCTGTGCCGCCGATTTCAGCAGACGGAAAAAATCGGTGCGGTTGATCGCCCGGCTCAGCTCCGGTCCGGCATGAAAGGGAATTGCCGGGGCATTGTTCATTCCCACTCTTCCTCTCCTCCCGCCAATGCCTCTAATCCCGAAATCTTGGGATATACGTCTTAAACGCGAAGAGCTACAAAAATTGCGAGACGATTGATGAGAGATATCGAAAACGGGGACTTTCGATATGTAAGGCGGAAATCATCAATTATCTCAACGACAGGTGATGCACGGGCAGATTTTACTGAGGGGCAGTAGTTCTTACCTGGGTATCGTATTCTTCCTGCATTCAACATCCATGAATGCGAGAAGGCAGTGCCAGACGTAAGCGCGAGAGAGCCGATAGACCCATTCAGCTAAGGGGTTGGCTGATGTTCGTGGCGGCGAACGCGGGTTGATCGGTTCTCTCAGCGCTTATTTTGCGTTCCATATTCTTCGCTTCGGTTGCATCTTGTGATGCGTCCTCGACCTTGTCAATTGCGGTTTGTCAGATGGCTTGGACGAATGGTAGGGAATAGGGCATACGGCTTTCGCCGTTTTCTACATCTCAAGATTGAGAATGATCTTGGCAAGGTCAAGTGGCTTTTCCAGATAGACATCGGCGCCGGCATCGAGTGAGCGCGCGCGGTCCTCGGCAGCATCCGATCCGCTGCAGATAGCAAGCCGCATCGCCTTGAAACGATCATCCAGGCGCAACCGAGTGATCAGGCCGATTCCGCTATCGAGCGGCATGTAGAGATCGGCGACCAGCAGATCGGGCGAGGTCTTGCCTTCCGCCGCGCGCGTCTCCAGTGCCTCCAGCGCCAATTCGGCGGTCGAAAAACAGAATAGATCGACGTCTAACTGCTGTTTTTTGCTCATATAGTCGACATAGAAGAGGTCATCCTTGCTATCGTCGACATAAAATAGGGTGGTCATCTAGCACCGTTATCTGGATATTGTTCGAATGAACCTCGCTGTCCTTCGACATCACCATACCGCGGTTCCACTAAAATTCGATATACCTCATCGCAGATCATTTCGCAAAAAGCGCGGCACCGCCCTGCCTTGCCTATTGAGTATTCCTCGATTTCGGAAAAGATGGCCGCGCAAACCGAAGGAGGACACACGGGTGCAGGATCAGGGCAACGTGGACCTGCAGGACCAGCCAAGGCGGCACTACCGTGCCTTTGCGATAGCCGTCGGCTGCCTGATGTTGCTTCTCGGCGTAACGGCGCTTACCGGCTGGCTGCTGCAGATCGAGATTGTCATTTCGCTGGTTCCCGGCTTTCCATCGATGGCCTTCAATACGGCGCTCTGCTTCGTGCTTTCCGGCGTGGGACTTGCCACTTCGACACTCGCCGCCCGCCGTTTTCGAGCAACGGCGGCGATCACGGCGGGGCTTGCGGCGGCGATCGCCGCTGCCCGGCTCGTGGAAATCGTCATGATCGGGCGAACTTTTCACAATGTCGACGTGTTGATCTCGCGCTTCCTGGTTTCGCCGGATTTCATCGCGGAGATCGGCGGCGGCATGGGGCCGAACACGGCGCTGGTCTTCCTGATCGCCAATCTCTCGCTGCTGCTCTCGCTCCAGGTGGAGAGGTCCAGAAGCCAGGTGGTGCAGGAATTGACGAGCTACGTCGTCATCACGCTCGGCATGATCGCGCTGGCCAGCTATGTCACCGATGCCGAACAGGGCTACCGCTGGGGACCCTATGCGGCGATGGCGCTGCATACGGCGGTCGGCATGGTGATCTTCGGCTCCGGGCTTCTCGCCCGCTCCTGGTGGATGCAGCCGGCAAACCGGGCGCAGATCCCGCTGTGGATCCCGGCTGCGGTCTGCTTCACCGGCCTTCTCGTCGATCTCTATACGCCGCTGGGTGTCGCCAACGGCATTCTCTATGTACCGCTGGTGCTGACGGCGCTCTGGTTCGGCAACAGAAATGCGCCGCTTTTCTTCGCCTTTGCCTGTACCGTGCTCCTGATGCTCGGCTTCTTCGCCGTCAAGCACGACGAGGCGGGGTTCTGGCAGGAGATCGCCAACCGCACCATTACGGCTGCCACGCTTTGGCTGATCGCGCTCTTCGTCTTCTATTTCATGCGCAACACCCATCATCTGGAAAGCGAGCGTGTCCGCTTCGGCGCGCTGGTGCGCGGCACGCCTGATGCCGTCGTCGTCATCGACGAGCGTGGAACGATCAAGAATTTCAATCCGGCGGCTGAAAGCATGTTCGGCTACTCCCCGCAGGAGACGATCGGCAAAAACATCAAGATGCTGATGCCCGAACCCTACCATTCCGAGCACGACGGCTATCTCGCGCATTACCGGCAGACCGGCGAGGAGCGCATCATCGGCACGACGCGCATGGTCTCCGGACGACGCAAGAACGGCATCGTCTTTCCGATCGATGTTTCCATCAGCGCCGTCGTCACCGGCCATACGAAAACCTTCGTTGGTATCGTGCGCGACATCAGCGAGCGCGTCCGGCAGGAAGAACGGATGAAAACGACGCTTTCTCAGCTCGAGGCCTATACGGCCGAGCTCGAGCGCAGCAACCACGACCTCGATGAATTCGCCTATATCGCCTCGCATGATCTCAAGGAGCCGCTGCGCGGCCTGCACAACCACTCCCGCTTCCTGTTGGAGGATTATGAAGACAAGCTCGATGCGGACGGCGTGCGCCGGCTGAACCGGCTCGTGCGTCTCAGCCAGCGCATGGAGAAACTCGTCAACGAGCTTCTTTATTTCTCCCGGCTCGGACGCCAGCAGCTGGCGGTCAAACGCACCGATATCGGCCTGATCGTCAAGGATGTCGTCGCGACGATGGAGTTGCTGCTGGAGGAACGGCACGCCAAGGTCATCATCGACGGCCGGCTGCCGGAGGTGGTCTGCGATGCGCCGCGGTTGACCGAAGTGTTCCGCAATCTCATTACCAACGCGATCAAATACAACGATAAACCGGCGCCGCTCGTCTCGATCGGCTATCTTGACCGGTTCGTCGGCAAGGACGGCACGGTTGCCCGCAACGTGTTTTTCGTTAAGGATAACGGCAAGGGCATTCCGCAGGAATTCCACGAGGATATTTTCCGCATTTTCAAACGGCTGGAAAAGTCGCAGGATTCCGACGACGGGACCGGAGCAGGCCTCACCTTCGTTCGCAAGATCATCGCGCGGCACAATGGCGATATCTGGCTGGAATCCGAGGTCGGCACCGGCACGACATTCTACTTCACTCTGGGAAAAAAGCGCGAGGGGCAGAATGCAGCAGCGTGATACGCAACCGATCCTGATCGTCGAGGACAGCGAAGACGATTTCGAAGCGACGATGCGCGCCTTCAAACGCACCAATCTGCGCAACTCGATCCGCTGGGCGGCCTCCGGTCAGGAAGCGCTCGACATGCTTGCCGAGATGGTGCCGAAACCGGGGCTGATCCTGCTCGACCTCAACATGCCGGGTCTTGACGGCCGCAAGACGCTGGAGGCGATCAAGTCGAACGCCGGCTGGCGCAAGATCCCGGTGGTGATCCTCACGACCTCCGACGACGAACGCGATATCGAAGGCTGCTATGCGCTCGGCGCCAATACATATGTGCAGAAGCCGGTGGATCTCGACGGGCTCTTCGCCGCGATCCAGCGGCTGAAGGAATACTGGTTCGAAATCGCGATCCTGCCACTCGAGGACTGACAGATTGGCGGAACACTGCTCTATTCTCATCATCGACGACAACATCGACGATCTCGAGGTCTATCGCCGCATATTGGGCCGCGTTTCCAGCACTGCCTATACCGTCGTGGAGGCGGAGACGGGCGAAGAGGGTCGTGCGCTGAATGGCCGGAAACGGCCGGACTGCATCCTGCTCGACTATTCGCTGCCGGGGCGAGACGGGCTGGGCGTTCTTGCCGATATCCTGGAGGATGATCCCGCCGCCAACGTCATCATGCTGACCGGCCAGGGCAACGAAACCGTCGCCGTCGAGGTGATGAAGAGCGGCGCACGCGACTATCTGACAAAGGATTCGCTGTCGCCCGAGACACTGCATCGCTGCATTCAGAACGCCATCATGCACGGCATGCTGGAAGCAAAGCTGGAGCAGAAGCGGCAATCGCTTGAGATCTTCACCCGCGCCATGGCCCATGATTTGAAGGAGCCGCTCCGGACGATCAAATCCTTCAGCCGCATCCTGCACGGTTCTGCGGCGCTCCCGGCCGAAGACCGGGAATTGCTCGATTACGTGCTCAGCGCCGCCGACCACATGGAAGACCTGATCGTCAAGGTCTCGGGCTTCACCAAGCTCGAGGCCTCCGGCGGGCTAGAGCTCAGGCCGGTCTCGCTCTCGGCCGTGCTCGACCAGGTGGAGGACAATCTTCGCCAGCAGACCGAAAGCCGCGGAGCCGTCATCATCCGCGGGGCGCTGCCGGAGGTCATGGGCGATGCGACGCTGCTGACCCAGCTCTTGCAGAACCTGGTGTCGAATGCCATCCGCTATTGCGAGCAGAAGGTTCCGGAGATCAGCATCACAGGCGAAGCGCTGGGCGATACCTGCCGCCTCACCGTGCGTGACAACGGGCCCGGCATCGACCCCGAGCACCGCGAGCTGATCTTCCAGCCGTTCAAGCGTCTCGTCGGGCGTGGCATCGAAGGCACCGGGCTCGGCCTTGCCATCTGCCGCCGCATCGCGCAGATGCATGGCGGCTCGATCTGGTGCGAGGCAGAAAATGGGCCGGGCGCCACCTTCGTTCTCGAAGTGCCGCTCGCCGAGGCGAGGCCCGTGCCATCATCCGCATCGGCCGTCCCGCACAGCGCCAGGCCGGCGGAGCAGTCAGGCGAAGGTTCGGGCAGGCTCGCCGAAGTGCTGCTGGTCGAAGACAGCCCGGCCGACATCCAGCTTCTGAAGATCAAGCTGATGCGGCGGGACAAGGTGAATTTCAACCTGCATGTCGCCACCAACGGACGCGAGGCGATGCGGCTGCTCGAAGAGCGCGCCGGCATCGCCGATGTGCCGCAGATCGACCTGATGCTGCTCGATATCAACATGCCGATCATGGACGGCTTCGAGGTGCTGCATGCGCTTTCAGCCGACATCCGCCTCAAGCAAATTCCCGTCTGTATCCTCAGCACCTCAAGCGACGAGAGCGACATGCGGCGGGCCAGAAATCTCGGCGCGCGCGCCTATATGGTCAAGCCGCCGACCCTGCAGCAACTGGAAGAGGCACTTGAAGATGTCGAACATTTGGAGTTGTTGCAGCGCGGCGATTCGCTTGCGCTTTGTGCGGAACAAAATTAAGCGATCGTCATTGGCAACGGTATGACCTTCGCAGCTCTCATACTCGCGCTCCTGACGACACCGCTTCAATCAGGACTGCTCTCGATGGTATCAGGCATACATCACATCACGGCCGTCACCCGCAAGGTGCAGGCGAATGTGGACTTCTACGCGGGATTTCTCGGCATGCGGCTCGTCAAGCAGACAGCCGGTTACGAGGACGCGACACAGCTTCATCTGTTCTACGGCGATGCAGTGGGGGCGCCGGGCTCGCTGCTGACCTTCCTCGCCTGGGAAGATGGCGCGCCCGGCCGGGCCGGTTACGGCCAGATCAGCGAAATATCGCTGTCGATCAATCCCACCAGCATCGGCTACTGGCTGACGCGCGCCATGAGCTTCGGTCTGAGCTCAGAGGGACCGGCCGACGAATTCGGCGAGCCAGTGCTCAGGCTGAAGGATCCTGACAACATCATCCTCAAGCTCGCGGGCGCAAAGAACCTCGCATCGCCGGCCGCCTGGGACGGCGCCTCGATCCCGGTCGAGCATGCCGTTCAGCGCGTGCGCGGCGCGACCATGCTGACGGAGAAGCCCGCCGAAAGCCGCAGTTTCCTCGAGACGCATTTCGGTTACCGCTTCCAGGCCAGCCGCGGCACGATCGACAGGCTGGTGTCGCAATCCGGTGACGTCATCGACGTGCGGGATGCGCGCGGCTTCTGGTCCGGCGCGCCGGGCACCGGGACGGTCGATCACGTCGCTTTCCGCGCTGCCGACGAGGAGACGCTGCTTTCCGTTCGCAAGGCTCTTGAGGCGACCGAGGCATCGCCGACCAACATGCATGACCGCAAATATTTCCGCTCGCTCTACGCCCGCGAGCCCGGCGGCACGCTGGTGGAACTCGCCACCGACAAGCCCGGCATGACCGTCGACGAAGAGCAGGCCGCCCTCGGGGGGAAGCTGTTCGCGCCACCCGAAGCCATCACCAACCTTCACGACCTGAAGGTGATGTTGCCGCAATTTTCAATGCCTGGCCAGCCGCGTGTCAATTATCGCGAGCTGCCATTCGTCCACCGGTTCTATACGCCCCCGGACCCCGATGGCAGCGTCTTCGTTTTGTTGCACGGCTCCGGCGGCAATGAGACGACGCTGATGCCGCTCCTGAACAAGGCGGCGCCGCGGGCGACGCTGCTCGGCGTGCGCGGCCGGGCGACGGAGGAAGGTTTTCCGCGCTGGTACAAGCGCATTACGCCCTTCTCCTTCGATCAGAACGACATCAAGACCGAGGCCGAAGCCTTCGCGGCCTTCATCGAAGGCGCCGTCAAATCCTACGGGCTCGATCCTCAGAAGGTCGTCTATGTCGGTTATTCCAATGGCGCCAACCTCCTGAACTCGCTGCTTTACCTGCACCCGAACCTGGTTCACAAGGCGGTGCTGCTCCGCTCCATGCCTGTACTCAGCGACTATCCGCATGCCGATCTGAAAGGCACGGACCTGCTCGTCATCAGCGGCAAGACGGATGCCTATGGCAAATATGCGAGCGAGTTGGAAGAAAGGCTGAAGAGTTCGGGCGCCACCGTCGATTCCGACGTCATCCCCGGCGGCCACGATCTCGGCGATGCCGACATTCCGATCATCCAGAAATGGCTGTTGCAGGAAAATCGCTGACGATCAGCCGCGGCGAGCAACCATGATGCCGGCAAGCACAACGGCGCCGCCGAGCGCCTGCATCGTCCCGATCGCCTCGTTGAGCAGAGCCCAGGCAAGGATTGCCGCAACGACCGGCTGCAACAGCAGCGTCAGCGAGGAAAAGGCCGCCGGCAGATAGGCGAGCGCATAGGTGATCGCCACCTGCCCGCCGGCATGGCTGATAAAAGCCAGGCCGAAGACGATCGACCAGCCATAGACGGTCGCGGGCAGCATATAGCCCTCGTAAATCAGGCCGATCGGGAAGATGCAGACGGCAGCGCAGGCCGTGCTCCACAGCATGATGCGGATCGTATCGAAGCGGCTGCGCAGCCTGCCGATCGCAAGGATGTAGCAGGCATAGAAGAAGGCGGCGATCATCGCCATGCCGTCGCCGCGAAGGTCGCCATTGCCGATGGCTGCCGGTCCGCCCTTCAGAATGACGACGCCTGATAGCGCCAGGACAAGCCCGAGCGCGAAGACGCGGCTGATCCTCGCGCTGAAAAAGGCGAAGGCGATCAGCGTGACGAAAACCGGTGCGAGATTGGCAAGCAGCGTTGCGTTGGCGACCGACGTCATGGTGAGCGAAAGGTGCCAAGCGGCGAGATCGAGCGCCAACATGACGCCCGGGAGAACCAGCATGCCATAGTCGGAAAGGCTTTGCGGCTTCGGCCCCCTTTCCTTCTTCATGAGCGCGACGATGACGATCGGGATCAACGCCAGCGCCACGCGCCAGAAGGCCGTCGCCATCGGACCGACTTCGGACAGCCTGACGAAAATCGGCGAGCCGCCGATCGCCGCCCCGCCGAGAAGGAGCGCGGCAAGAGCGAAACGATTGGAAGGCGAGGCTTCGGAAAGGGTGGGAGCGGCCTGCGACATGATCTCGATATTTCTGGTCGCCCAAATGCCGGGCCGGCGGGATATTACAGCGCCGCGCGTCTTTTCGAGAGCCGCAAAGGACGCTGTAACACTTTAAATTGCTGCATAATTTTATCCTTAAATCGATTTCGATTTAAGGAATTATGCAGTGATGGCCGACGGACTATCAGAAGTCGATCACCGGGGACAGTCGAAGAGCGACGTATTGGTGGAAAATCAGGCAGGATGCCTATTCGTCGTGCTGGTCCGCAGCTTTTCGGCGATCTCGGTCGCGACGAAGAAGGCATGCTCGGTCACCTGCGGCAGTCCCATCAGCTCGCCGAAGGTCCCGCGCGCCAGCGGACCGGAGATCAGCAGCGAAGGATCTGCGTTTCCTGACGGACCGATCGCCTCCGAGCGCTCGGTGCAGGCAAGGCCGAGGCCGGTCGGGTCGAGCGTCAGATGGCCACTTGCCGCCAAGGCTGCGAGCCAGGGCTGGGTTTGGAGAATACCGCCATGCGCCGGGCCGGTGGTGACGACGACGGCGTCATAGCGTCCCTCCAACGGCTGGCGCTGATGACGCGGCTGCAGGGTGCAAAGAATGAGCTCGCCCTCGATGCGCGTATCGGCAACCGACCCGGCCAGGATATCGAGGCGACCCGCAGCAACCGCCGCGTCGAGCACGGCCTCGACCTGCGGTGCGATACGGAAACGATGCACATCCCAATAGGGACGCAGATGGCGGACGAGACGGCGTCGTTCGGCAACCGGCAGCGTCTGCCAGAGATCGTATCCCTGCGCCCGCACCTGATCGATCACCCCATGCCAGCTGATGCCCTCTTCCTTCGCCGCATCTATGGCGGCGCGGATCCCTCTCAGCAGCGACACGGCGGAATGGGTCGCATCGGAGATGAAATCGCCGAAGAGCTCCTGCGGTACCGGCGGATGGCCGCGAGACCGCAGACCGCGGCGCGAGATCGCGGTCACCGGACCGTCATGCCCGCGCTCAGCCAGCGAGGCGATGACATCGGCGGCCGTCAGGCCGTTGCCGATGACCAGCACCCGGTCCTGCGGGCGGATCACGTCGAGCGCGCCGGGCTTGGTGGTGTCGGCGACGAAACGGGGATGGGCGGCAAGCCGGCTCGCAAGCCGGCCCGGGGCTGCCGGCGGCGGATGGCTGGTGGCGATCGCGACGATATCGGCCTCCGTCACGCCGCCTCTGTCGTCGAGGATCGACCAGCGGCCGGCACGGCGTTCGACAGCCGTCACTGCGGCGCGGCAATGACGCACGCTTCCGTCTTCCAGCAGCGGCTTCAGCAGCGAGGCGACATATTCGCCGAACAGCCGGCGCCGGGGGAAGAGCGAGCCATCGGGCTGCCTGGCCTCAGGGTCGCCGGCGACGGCGTCGCGGGCTTCGATCCAGGCCAGGAATTCGCCCAGGTCATCGGGCTGCAGGCTCATCTTGGCGGCTGGAACATTGATGCGGTGGGCCGGATCGGCCGTGTCATAGGCAAGGCCGCGGCCGAGTTCGGCGCGCGGCTCGAAGACCATAATGGCAGGGCGCTCGCCGCAGTTGGCTCTCGCGAGATGATAGGCGACACCGGCGCCGGAGACACCGCCGCCGATGATGGCGACGACGGGCTGTTCAGACGTCGGGAGAGGCTTGGGCTGCATGGTGGCCGGGATCATTGCTTTCGATGCCCGAGCATAGAAGCCGGGCATTGGTCACGCAATCCTCCGCCCCCGATTGTCTATAATTATTATGTAGATTTAGCCTTACCCCGATATCGTCGTCGAGAACTCGGGATTGCCGCGGATGGTGTTGCTCACCGTGCAGATCTCGTCTTCGGCGACATGGGCGATTTTCTGCCGGGTTTCTTCGTCGATATCGCCCTTGATCGAAAAAGCGATGTTAAACTTGGCAACGCGCGAAAGGCCTTCCGTCGCCTTCTCGCCGGTGACCTCGGCATTGATCTCGCTGATCTTGTCGAGAATACCCATCTGGCTGGCGGCGATGCGGGCGCTGAGCACCAGACAGGCCGAGAGCGAGGAATAGAGCAGATCGAGCGGATTGAAACCCGGCTGTGACGGCGCGGTGACGATATCGATCTCGCCCTTGGTGGCGGAAGTGACGTGCGGGAAACCGGTACGGCCGACAACGGCGGTGGCGCCGGTCGGGCGGGGACGAGCCTTGAGATCGGCCATGTTGAAAATCCTCTGACGAACATCTTGCAGATGGTGATTTCCGCCTGAGGCGGCAATGGCAAACGCCGCCCATGAGTTTCGGAACCTTTCCACCCGTCATCAGTTGAATACACCTGAACGAAATCCGTGACAAAGGTGGATTGCGATGCCTGACGTCCGCAGCATGGATAACCAAGGCCGGCGGTTGGATGCCCGCGATCGGCTGATCGTTGTGCTCTATGCGCAGCTGAAGGCCGAGCGCGAAACGCGCGAAACGCTGGAATGGGCGATCCGAAATGGCGCCGTCTCACGGGAGGTGCTGGAAGCAATCGCTGCCGATCCGGTTCCCGTCGTCACCAGCGAGGATATCGCATCGCTGGAGAAGATCATTGCGCTCGATGAACGCCGCAAACCAAATCGGAACTAGCCGACGACGACATGCACCCTATTTGAGTGAGAAGAGGAGATCCGAAATGGCCGATATCACCTATCAGGTCGTGCCGCATGACGATGGCTGGGCCTATAAGCTCGGCGACACACTTTCGGAAACCTATGCAACAGCTGATGAAGCGATTGTCCATGCCAAGGACGCCGCATCGCGCCAGAAGATCGGCAATGGCGATGCCCTGCTCGCCTATCCCGCGCCCGACGGCCGCGGCTGGGCTTTTCAGGAACTCGAAACCGACAAGAGCGGCAGCCGGCTCTGATCTGCAACGGAGGATGGAATGGCCGCTCGGGCAAGCTGGAAGGGTCATCTGAAGGTGGGTGACCTTGCCTGCGCCGTCGGGCTCTACACCGCCGTTTCCTCCTCCGACCGCGTCTCCTTCAACATTATCAACCGCAGGACCGGCCACCGGGTGGAACGGCAATTCGTCGACAGCGAGACCGGCAAACCGGTCGAGCGGGGCGACCAGGTCAAGGGCTACCAGATGGAGAATGGCGACTACATCGTCATCGAGGGCGACGAGATTGCCGAAATCATGCCGGAAAGCGACAAGGTCCTCAATATCAAGGCTTTCATCGCCTACGACGATATCGACAAGCTTTATTTCGACCGCCCTTACTATCTCGCGCCCGTCGACGAACATGACGAGGAGGCGCTGTCGCTGATCGCCAGGGGCATGCGTGACGGCAAGGTCGCGGCTCTGGCCGAAGCCGTGCTTTTCCGGCGCAACCGGACGCTGCTGATCCGCCCGCATGACGACTGCATCGTCGCGACCATGCTGAATTTCGACTACGAGGTGCGCTCGGCCGATACGGTTTTCAAGGACATTCCCGACATCCAGTTCGACAAGGAAATGATCGCGCTTGCGGGCCATATCATCGGCACCAAGCAGGGCAGTTTCGAACCGAGCACATACGAAGATCGCTACGAGGCTGCCCTCGTCGAGCTGGTGAAGGCGAAGATCGAGGGCCGGGCGCCACCGAAGAAGAAACCGGCTCCGGAACGCAAGGTCGTCGACCTGATGGAAGCGCTGCGCCAGAGCGCCAAGATGAGCGGCAAGGCGCCAGCAAAGAAGGCCCCGGCGAAGAAGAAGGCGCCGGCGCGCAGCGACAGCAGCAGCAAGAAGGCAAGCTGAGATGGCCTCGCCCCCTGGCGGGCGATGGGCAATCTCAGGCGCACCCGACCTCGCTCGAATGCATCGGTTTGTCGCGCCGGCGAAGCTACTGGACCTGAAGCGCGTCAAAGTAGATTCCCGCGGTGCGCTTTAAGTCCTTGATCTATTTATGTCGTTTCCCAAAATCGCTGGCCACTTTTTCATTGGCGCGGCTTCTCGCCGCCTTCCGCCGCCAGGCTCTTTTTCAGCGCATCCATGATATTGATGACGTTGCCGGTCGATTTCACCGGTGCAGGTTTTTGCGCGGGCGCTGCCTTCTTCAGGTTCTTCTGCTTGCCGCGGATCATCGACTTCAGACGTTTCTGGATCGGATCCTGCACCATGGTCGGGCTCCAATCCTTCGTCTCCTCCTTCACCAGTTGCGTCATCAGCGTCAGCAGCTTGGTGTCGATCTCGGTTTTGTCGTCGAGTTCAGCCACGGGATCACGCACCTCGTCGCCATAACGCAGGGTCCACAGAACGATGCCTTTGCCCAGCGGTTCCAGCAGCACCGCACGCTCGCGACGATAGAGGACAAGGCGGGCAATGCCGACAACGTCATTTGCCTTCATCGCCTCGCGGATGACGCAGAAGGCTTCCACCCCGACCTTGTCCTCCGGCGCCAGAAAATGCGGTTTGTCGTACCAGATCCAATCGATCGAGCCGCGCGGCACGAATGTGTCGATCTCGATGGTGCGGGTGCTTTCGAGCCCGATTTCCTCGATCTCCTCGTCTTCGAGAAGAACATAGTCGTCCTCGCCGCGCGGATAGCCCTTTACCTGGTCCCTCTCGGCCACCGGCTTGTGGGTGACGCTGTCGACATAGCGGCTTTCGACGCGGTTCTTCGTCTGGCGATTGAGGACGTGGAAACGGACCTTGTTGCTTTCGGTCGTCGCCGGCGTCAGCGAGACGGCGGCGGTGACAAGCGAGAGCTTGAGATAACCTTTCCAGAATGTCTGACGTGCCATGTCTGTCCTGTCTCCCGGACACGGTTGGGCATGGCAATCAACGGCGAGTTCGGTCTTTGGTTCCGGCAATTGAAGATTTCGTTGATCAGATACGGTCGGTGCATTTCCATTTCATGGATCGGCTGCCGTTGGGCCGAGCATTACGGGCGGAGAGCCAGAGCCACTCTTTCCTTGCCACCGCCATTTTCCTCTTCAATAATGAAAGCCCCAAGACGTCAGGATATCGGTAATCTGAATGTTGCGACTTTTCGCCAACCTCGTCATCGTCCTCGCATGCAATTTCTTTCTGATCGTCGGCAATGCTGGCCCGTCCTTCGCACAGGAATGCCCCGACCCGACAAAAGCGACGAATGCCTCGGCCCAACAAAAGCAGGCAAGCAAGCGATTAAATCGCGCTCTTCCCATCTATCGCGCCAGATCGGCCCGATACAATCTGGCTCTTGTCGGCGATTCGCTCGTCGAACTCTGGCAGCCCTGGATCAAGGACAGCTTTCCCACCCGCCCGGTGATGAACCTCGCGGTCGCCGGCGACACCACGCAAAATGCATTGTACCGCCTCGATGGTTTAGACCTTCCGGATTTCCATCCCGCGGATGTCGTCGTGCTGATCGGCACGAACAACCTGGGTGCGAAAACTGCGCCATGCGCAGTGGCAGCTGGTGTCGTGGCTGTTGTCAGCAAGGTTCGCGCTCTTTGGCCGGGCGCCCATATTTATGCGTTGTCCATACCGCCTCGGGGCAAGCGCTATGCCTTCTACGAGGATGTCAGAATTCCGGCCAACCAACTTGTCGCATCGTCATTGGCTGAAATGCCGGGTGTCACGTTTGTTCAAATGAACGATGATATGTTGCGGTGCGGTAAGCCAAGCGATAAGGATTGTTCCAACTACAAGCCTGACCATCTTCATTTCAATGAAGGGGCATACAAGCTGATCACGAGCTTCCTCGCCACAGCGGGTCTACAGCTTTGATTTTTGCCGCTCAGGTGGTTACCAAAACGTAAGGCGGAATGTCATGAGCACCTCATTTGACAGCTACCAACCGATTGGCCTGCAAAGACATAGACCCAGAGCTCGCGCGCAATATCGCATTCGGCGTGAAACCCTCGTTCGGATCCTCCTCTCGGTAATATTTTATGTTTCCCTCTGGAGAGCGACCGGCATGTGGTATGGGCTGCCCGCCGACTTCCAGGAGGGTGTCGGCAAAGATCCCATGCCAATGCGGCTCTTGCTGATGTCGCTCGTTCCACTCATTGGCCTCTACTGCTTGCTGGAGCCCAGGCGAGTCGTTGAATTGCTCCGCAGCGCTTCGCCGCTGGTCGGCATAGTCTGCTTATGCGTCTTTCTGTCGATTGCTTTTTCCGTCAGCGTTACAGCCTCGCTCCGGGCTCTCGTCGCCGTCGCATTGCTGACAGCTGGACCCCTTCTTTACAGAGCCCGTTATGGAGCAGTCGACACATTTGAAAGCCTGGCGAAATTTGCCATTGCGACGGCTTTCATCAATATTCTTTACACGGCAGCCTTTCCCCGGTTTGCGGTGATGAGAGGCAGTTATGCCGGGATGGTGAAGGGCGCGTTCTACCACAAAAACATGCTCGGCCAGTTTTCGGCAACAAACTTCATCCTGCTGCTTCCAGCCCTGCCGATGTGGCGTCTGCGCTATTATGATCTCCTGCGATGGGCGGCAATGCTGCTCTACCTCGTGCTCATCGTGCTGGCGAAATCATCAACGGCGATCATCCTGCTTTCGATCGGAATAGCCGTATACTACGGAATGAGCTGGATTCAGCGCTTTCCAGGCCGGATCTTCAGATCCTTCGTCGTTCTTCTTGCATTCGCCCTGCTGGGCTTTGTCGTCTCCGTCGCGTTGATGGGTGTGGCGCAGGCGATTGCCGAGTCATTCGGGAAAGACCTTACGCTCAGCGGACGTACGAATGTCTGGGAACAGTTGCTGCCGCTGATCTACGAGCGGCCGCTTTCAGGCTGGGGATTCGCCTTGTTTCGACAGCCCGATATCATGGAGCAATATGTTCGCCTTACGTGGGACGCTCAATCCACCCACAACACCTATATCGAACTTGCGTTGAACATGGGCATACCCGCCACCATCATCTGGACCTCGTTCGTCGTGGTGCGGCTCGTGGCGAAGATGACCTCGTCGCCCCTCAATCAAGCGCTCGCCATCACCAAGAGAAAGGAGGTTGTCATCATCCTCCTGATCTTGATCGGCGCGTTCACCGAAGCCGGAATGATGCTCGCCCCCTTCATCTTATGGCCCCATACCGTGATCGCACTTACGAGCCTCGGCCCGGAGTTCCTGTCCCGCTTCCGCAAACCGACCCAGGCAGGCGCGCAACATGCATCAGGCTAAAAAGATGACTTCAGATAATCGTAGACTGGTTGGCCTCGATGGGATTCGTGGCTTGGCGGCTATTTGTGTGGCAGTGCATCACACCGAAGGGTTTGTCGGATTTGATGCAGCACCTGCTGCCTACCTCGCCGTCGACCTTTTCTTTTGTCTCAGTGGCTTCGTGATCGGCCACGCCTATGAGAAGAAACTCATTCAAGAGTCTTCACTCTCTGCCAATGATTTCGCCATCAAGCGTCTCATCCGCCTATACCCCCTCTATCTGCTCGGTTTGTTGCTCGGCGTGCTTGCATATGCAGGCATGTCGCTCAGCAGAAATCAGCAAATGGATCCGATGCTGTTTGCCACCTCGTTGATTGCCTCGATGTTCTTCCTGCCGGCGATCGGTGGGACATCGCTGAAGGCGCCGAACCTGTTCCCCTTCAATGGTCCGTCATGGTCACTATTCCTGGAGATCGTGATCAACCTCGCCTACGGCTATACGGCAAGATTGCTGTCCAACGGTGTGCTCGCTGTCATCCTGCTTGCGTCATGGGTTTGGCTGGCGGCGCAAACGCTGGCCCATGGAAGCGCCGACCTGATCCCGCTCGACGGCGCCTTGCTCTCCGGATTTCCCCGCGTTCTCTTTTCTTTCAGCCTCGGCATCTTGATGTACCGCTACCGCGCGCGGCTTTCCCCTTCAGGCATCGGAAAAGCAGCCGCAGTGACAGTTATCGTCGTCGCGACTGCTCTTCTCGTCTTCCAGGCGCCAGCCGCCCTGGTTGGCATAAAGGACCTGATTGTCATCACTGCTTTATTTCCTCTCGCCGTGCTTGTCCTTTACACAGCCAACTTCGATGGCGTGCTGCGACAGCCCCTTCTTATTGCGGGGGAGGCGTCCTACGCGCTCTATGCAATTCATGTTCCGCTGCTGGGATTGCTGCTGGGAGCCTGGAAAGCTGCGGGCCTGGGACAACCGCCGGCCTGGGCGATCTTTGCCATCGTTCTTCCGCTGATCGTCGTATTGGCCATTGTCGTCACCCGCCTCTACGATGAACCGGTTCGCAAAGCGCTCAGCGCAGGAAAGGCCATGAGGCTTCGCTGGCGGCGATCCTGATTTTGGCGAATTAGAGCGTCCTTTCTCCGCCTGAACGGACGCTCTAATCCCCGTGTAGCCAAGCGATACGCCGCTTAAATCGAGAGATAGCGCTTCTGCCAAGGCAGCCTGTGTTCCTGCCATGCGCGCGGCGTGAAATCGTCATAGGCAGTTTCAGCGATCGCCAGCATCCAGTTCTGCGCCTTGCGGGCCAGCAGGACACATGACAATTCCATGCCAGGCTCGACCGCAATGGAGGGCCGGTTGGCGCCTGGGATATCGATCCCCTTGTTCCGCCATTGGATGCGGATTTCGTCGGGCTCGGATGTCCATTCGCCGGAGGCAACGGAGGCGTTGCCATCGGGCTTGAAGCGCAGCGGCGGCGGGGTAACATTCAGAAAGCTGCCATCGTTGCGATAGTTGCCATCGATATCACCCGCGGTCGCTTTGCCGTTTCCCTTGAGAACGATATCCTGTTCGCACCGCAGAAATATGTTGCGCCGAAAGCTGCCGGACCACCGACGGTTGGCGAAGAACGCGATGTCGCATTGGCTAATGACGTTGTCGTGGATATCGATGTCTTTGCGAAATGCCTGCTCCTGATCCGAAAAGCCGCTCAGGCTGACGCCGCGATTGGTGTTCTCGATCCAGTTGTCATAAATGTGATGGCCGGCGTGGTCGGCCTTGTCGCCGACGCCGTAGCCGAAGGAATAGTCATTCATCCTGCCGTCGCGCATGATGTTGCTGCGCACCACGGCGTCATCCCCGATCGACGAAAAGGAGAAATTCTTGCCGCCGATGAAATTGTACTCGACGAGGTATTTTCGCGTTTTGTCGCAGACCAGCGCGCCCTTGTTCGATGCGCTCGCCGGCGACTGCAGGAAGAGGTTGCCGCGGATCACGATATCGGAGCTGATATTGTCGTCGCTGTTTTGATAAGCGAACTGGCAGCAGTCTGCTCCCTCGCCCGGGGCAGCGCCGATGCGATTATTCTCCAGCAACACGTGCGTCGTCTTCGTCAGGTAGATGCCGTCGCCGTTCACATTCTCCGTTTCACAGCGCCTGACGGTGAGGTTCTTGCCATTGTGAAATTTGAAGCCTCGAGGAGAGTTCTTGACGATAACGTCTTCGATCACCGTATCGGAAAACACCTGATAGGCGACGCCAACATCCGGCGCACCATCGATGACCTGTCCGCGTGTAGACGCGCCGTGAACTTTCTTTCGCAGGATGGCGGTCATTGCATTTCCTTCGATACTGGTGCCGCGGGGAATTAAGCAGAGGGCATGTGGCGGATGTTTGAATATTTGGAAATTCAGCTTGTAAACCGCCCATCTTTCAGAAACGACAAGGCTTGGCTCCACATCATCTTGTTGACGGGCAAGAAAGTGTGGTTTGCCGGAATGACGATATGCGCCGCCGCGCCGTCGAGACGCGTGCTCTCCACCGAAACCTTCCCATCGTTCGGAACCCTGAGGCCGATGATAAGTGAAGAGACCGGATCAATGGTCCGGTTCCCAGCGATAATGCCAAGCTCGTAATCGACCGTGCCGAACAGCTCGGTCATTGCGGTTTGATCGGTAATCAGCTGCTGTCCCGCCGGTCCATAGACCTTTCTGTATAGCGGCCAGCTCTTGAGGAAATCGGCAATCTGACTGCCGTTGTTCGGCGTTCCGACCATCACAACTCTCCCCAGGTTGGCTGGGCGATAGCTCCTGAGAAACGCGCGGATGACCAGCCCACCCATCGAATAACCGACGAAATGGACCCGGCCATCGTCTGCTTTCTTCACGGCGTCGTCGATCTCCGGCCGAATGATGTCGACGAGGTCGCTGATCGAAAACCGGGTGGAGGGGTAACCGACATTCACAACCCGATAACCGTGGCCGGACAGGAAGCCGGCGAGCTTCGCCATGCTTTTTTTCGTCCGGGCGATGCCGTGAAAAAGGAGGACTGTGTCGTTCATCAGTGTCCGCTCAACTGCTATCGATCGGGTCTATCCTGTAGCTTTCAAGGTGAACCTTGTCGATCAATGCCGAATAGCCAGACATCCGAATAATTTCGTTGTGGCGCACATGTGCTCGAAGCCGGAGCATGCAGGGCGTGAAAGCAGGCGTGCGCTTATTCTCACACCCCCGCCACAAGCGCCTTGTTCTTATTTTGAGACGTCTACGGCCACCTCATCGATAAGGGCCGCGACCTCCAGGGGCTTTGATTGCGGCAAAGCATGACTTGCCTCCAAGGTCGCGACTTTCCGAGCATTGAGACGAGCCGACATCGCCTTTTGATTTTCAGGAGCAATCATTCTGTCTTCACTTGCTATTTGATACCAGGACGGCTTCTTCCTCCAAGCCGGGGCGGTGATGACGTCTCCAAAGGTGCCGGCGAGCGGCGCTTTTTGGGTCGCCGCCAAAACGAAAGCATCTTCCGGGGATATATCCTGGCAGAAGCTTTCGTGAAATTTGTCAGCCTTGAGCCATAGGTAGTTGTCGCTGTCCGGCTCGATATTGGCCATTGCCACAGGAGGATGCTGTTGGGTGATTCCGCCTGGACTTTCGCCTGCGTCGGGAGCGAATGCGGCGATATAAACAAGCCCCGCGACATTCGGTTGATCTCCCGCTTCGGTGATGACCGCGCCGCCGTAGGAATGACCCACGAGCAGGACCGGCCCTTTCTGCTGGGCCACCATCTTGCGTGTCCGTTCAGCGTCCTCAGCTAGCGAAGTCAACGGCAGTTCGACGGCGTGCACGGACTGATAACCCCTGCGCGCCAGTTCGAGTATGACCTTGCCCCAATGTGCGGCTCCACCCCAAAAGCCATGCACCAGAATGATTTTCGGTTTATTACTCATAGTTTTCTCCTGTTTCCTGGGAAGAGCGACACGGCCGTGATCGGCGACAAGGGAATCCGAGCCGCCTCCTTCCTCCGCCGTCGACGGATTTGGCGGCGTACTCCGGTGGCCGCCTTGCGAACGGTCCTACATATACATCCAACTGCATTAATTGATTGCATTCAATATAGCTAGATCTTTCCGATGGATGCGATAAGTCATCTTGCCGCAAACCGCGGCCGACACCAAAAAGCGGCCGCGAGTCGAGGCAGTCCCCTTCCTAAAGTCCCGCGTAAACAGGTGACAGAGGCTCGTGCTGCTCAAATATTCTGGCTCCTCCCAGTGATTGACGGCCAATTGAATGCATCTGATTTGGGCTTTCGTGCATTCGATTTTGGCGTTCTGTCGCACAGAAAAACAGCTATGAAATTTTCATTCTGAAAATTGATCGCATAAATGAATGCATTATAGGTCGATTTGACTGCTATTTATGCATAATCAATCTGGCATGGCGCTTGCAATTGGATGGATGCTCCCCGGATGGGGATCGGATTTCAATCAAGGAGCCATCCATGCCCGCAGTGACCAAGCCAGCCAATCAAAAAGGCGACTTTCTTGTCGATTACGAGGACAAGGTTTTCGAAGACATACAGGCCGGCGAAGGCGAAAAAGCCCTCGTCACCTTCCATACGGTGGCCTTCGAAGGTTCGATCGGATTCGTCAACCTGCTGCAGGCGACACGCCTGAAGCGGAAGGGTTTCGAGACCTCGATCCTTCTCTACGGCCCGGGCGTCACGCTCGGCGTCCAGCGCGGTTTTCCGACGCTCGGCGCGGAGGCTTTTCCCGGCCATCTGAATTTCAACAACCAGATCGTCAAGTTCATGGAGGAAGGCGGCAAGGTCTATGCCTGCCGTTTTGCCCTTCAGGCGCTTTACGGCCATGGCGAAGGCGCGTTGATCCCCGGCGTCACGCCGATCAGTCCACTCGACGTTCTCGACCTGATCCTGATCCATCGCCGCGACGGCGCCTTCATCCTTGATACCTGGACGCTCTAAGCAGCAAGCGACGCAAAGAATAAAGGGCGGAGCCTTGGCGCTCCGCCTCCCCACCCGTCAATCGAGGATTTCGTCATGGAGAAAAAACCGAGCGTCCGGGTTGCCGCTGCGCAGATCGCGCCGGATCTGACCTCGCGCGAGAAAACACTGGCCCGCGTGCTGGATGCAATTCGTGAAGCGGCAGCCAAAGGCGCCGAGCTGATCGTCTTTCCCGAAACCTTCGTCCCCTGGTACCCCTATTTTTCTTTCGTGCTGCCGCCTGTTCTCTCCGGCAAGGAGCACGTGCGACTTTACGAGGAAGCCGTCACGGTACCGAGCGCTGCCACCGATGCCGTCTCGGCAGCCGCCCGCGAACATGGCATCGTCGTGGCGCTTGGCGTCAACGAGCGTGACTACGGATCGCTCTATAATGCCCAGCTGCTGTTTGATGCCGATGGCACGCTCCTCCTCAAGCGTCGCAAGATCACCCCGACCTTTCACGAGCGGATGATCTGGGGCCAGGGCGACGCCTCCGGCCTGAAGGTGGTCGACAGCGCCGTCGGACGGCTTGGGGCGCTGGCCTGCTGGGAGCACTATAACCCTCTGGCCCGCTACGCCCTGATGGCACAGCACGAGGACATCCATATCGCCCAGTTTCCGGGGTCGATGGTCGGGCCGATTTTTGCCGACCAGATGGAGGTCACCATCCGCCACCACGCGCTGGAAAGCGGTTGCTTCGTGGTCAATGCCACAGGCTGGCTGACCGACGAGCAGATCGCCTCCATCACGTCCGACGCAGGGCTGCAGAAGGCCCTTCGCGGCGGCTGCATGACCGCGATCATCTCACCCGAAGGCAAACACGTCGTGCCGCCGCTCACAGAAGGCGAAGGCATCCTGATCGCCGATCTCGACATGAGCCTGATCGTCAAACGCAAGCGGATGATGGATTCCGTCGGCCATTATGCCCGGCCCGAGCTGCTGCATCTTGTCATGGATGGCCGCGCCACGGCGCCGATGGTCACCACCACCCAGCCATCCCTCCCCACAGCCGAAGCAAGGATCCTTTCCGATGGAGAATACGACACGTCTGCCGACCGAGGTTCTGATCAACGAATTGCAGTCCTACGGAGCCCGGCTCGTTGACCCCAAGGCCGGACATGAAAGCCGCCGCGGTGGTGCCGGACCTTCCGACCACAAGGCACTGACCATTGACGGCATGACGGTGATGGTGCCGGTTCACACCGCACCTGCGTTCGAGAGCCCCTATCTGGTCGAAAAGCCGGACGATATGGGCCGCAGCCGTATCAGCAGGGACGGCACGGTGCTGGGCGAGGTCTCCTTTCCCCTGCGCCCGCGCTTCTACGAGCGCTCGACCGCCGACGGCATTCCCTATTCGCAGATCGCCGTTCTGCACGGCAAGGACGTGCTCGCTACGACCGTGCTGCAGACCTGCATCCGCTATCAGAGCCGCACCAAGACCTGTCAGTTCTGCGCCATCGGCCAATCGCTGGCAGCCGGCCGTACCATCGCCCACAAGACGCCAGAGCAGCTCGCGGAAGTCGCCAAGGCCGCGGTCGAACTGGACGGCGTCAAACATATGGTGATGACCACCGGGACGCCGAAGGGCGACGACCGCGGTGCTGCGATCCTCGCCGACAGCGCCCGCGCCATCAAGGCGGCCGTCAACATTCCCATCCAGGCGCAATGTGAGCCGCCGGAAGACGATATATGGTTCACCCGCATGAAGGAGGCCCGCGTCGATGCTCTCGGGATGCATCTGGAAGCCGTGACACCGGAGGTGCGTGCCCGCATCATGCCGGGCAAGGCGCAGGTCTCGATCGCCAAATACATGGCCTCGTTCAAGGCCGCGGTGGAGGTCTTCGGGCGCGGCCAGGTCTCGACCTATATCCTGGCGGGGCTCGGCGACAGCCGTGAAGCCATTCTGGACATCTGCGAAAAGCTGGTTGCTCTCGGCGTCTATCCCTTCGTCGTGCCCTTCGTGCCGATCTCCGGCACGCCGCTCGAAAGCCATCAGGCGCCGAGGCCCGACTTCATGCACTCGATCCTCGGCCCCTTGTCCAGGATGCTGGTCGCCAGCGGCTTGAAGGCCGTCGACATCAAGGCCGGCTGCGGCAAATGCGGCGCCTGCTCCGCCCTTTCCACCTATGAAAGGATGCTCACCAAATGATGCTCGAAACCTTTGCTCCCTATCGCTCGAGCGAATTCCAGGTGAAGTTCGCGACCTCCGCCTGGGAACGCAGCCAAGCGCATGCGCTGCGCCGTGCCGTCTTCTGCGAGGAACAGCAGATCTTCGAGGGCGATGACCGCGACGCGATCGACGATCAGGCCATCCCGATCGTGGCGCTCTCCATGCTCGGCATTGCCGCCGATCAGCTGGTCGGAACAGTGCGCATTCATCAGGCCGAACCCGGCCTCTGGTGGGGCTCGCGACTGGCGGTCCACCAGGATTTCCGCAAGATCGGCGCCCTTGGAGCGACCCTGATCAAACTCGCCGTGTCCTCCGCCAATGCGATCGGATGCCACACGTTTCTCGCCAATGTGCAGGTGCAGAACGGTCTGCTGTTCCGCAGGCTGCACTGGGATGTGATCGAAGAGTTCGAGGTCTACGGCAAGCCGCATCTCAGGATGAAGGCCGACCTTGCCTATTATCCACCCTGCGCCACACCCGAGGCAGGCTTCACCGCCCTTTCCAGAAAGGCGGCGTGAGGATGGCCGCAATCGACATCAAGAGCCTGGCGGCAAAACTCTCGGCCAGCAGCGGCATCGCCGCCAAGCAGGATATCGGCACGATCGCGGCAAGGCTCGGTCTGCAGGGGCAGCAGATTGCCGTCGGCGACGATTGCGCCGCGCTGCCCGATGGCGACGGTTATCTGCTCTTTGCCATCGAAGGGTTCATGAACGAGTTCGTCGCCGCCGACCCCTGGTTCGCCGGCTGGTGCGGCGTCATGGTCAATATCTCCGACGTCGTTGCCATGGGCGGCCGACCGATCGCCGTGGTCGATGCCGTCTGGGCCGATGGCGAGGCTGGCGCGACACCCGTTCTGGAAGGCATGCGGGCGGCATCCAGCGCCTTTGGCGTGCCGATCGTCGGCGGCCATACCAATATCCGCAGCGAACGCGGCCAGCTATCGGTCGCCATTCTGGGTCGCGCCGGGAAGTTGCTGACGAGCTTCGATGCAAAGCCCGGCGATGTGCTGGTTGCAGCGATCGACCATCGCGGCCGTTACCGCGAACCCTTCAGCAACTGGGAAGCCGCCACCGATGCCGCGCCGGCGCGCTTGCGCGGCGACCTCGAGCTGCTGCCAGAGATCGCCGAGGCCGGGCTGGCGCTGTCTGCGAAGGATATCAGCCAGGGCGGCATCATCGGCACGGCCATCATGCTGGCCGAATGTTCGCATGTCGGCATCGATATCGACGTCACCGCCATTCCCCTGCCCGCCGGTGTCGCCCTCGACCGCTGGCTCGTCACCTTTCCGAGCTTCGGCTATCTGCTCTCGGTCGCGCCGGAACAGGCGGCCGAGGTCGTCACCCGCTTCACCGCGCGCGGCATCAGCGCTGCGGTCATCGGCGCAGTCGTGGCTGGCGCCGAGGTCGCGCTGGTCGATGGCGAGAGCCGTGCAGTGGTGCGCGATCATGCCGAAACACCGCTGCTGCAGCTTGGTCGGCAGGATGTCGCCGCATGAGCCTCCCGCCGCACCGAACGCTACGCATTGCCATGCTGACCCATTCCACCAACCCGCGTGGCGGCGTGGTTCATGCCATGCAGCTTTCGGAAGCGCTGACCTCGCTTGGCCATGAGGTGGTCTTGCATGCGCCCGATGCCAAGGGGGCGGGCTTCTTTCGTCAACCCTCCTGCGGCACCGCCTGCATTGCCGTGCCGCCGGCACCCGCGGACATGACGCAAATGGTCGAGCAGCGGATTGCCGATTATGTCGACTATTTCCAAAGAACCGGAACCAATGGCTTCGACCTCTTTCACGCCCATGACGGCATTTCCGGCAATGCGCTGGCGACGCTCAAGCTGGAAGGCTTGATCCCGAATTTTGCCCGCACTGTCCACCACATCGACCAGTTCGCCGACCCGCGCCTGATGGCTTTACAGGATCGCGCGATCGATGCGGCCGATATCTTCTTCGCCGTCAGCCGCCTCTGGCAGGACAGGCTGAGAGACGAGCGCGGCATCGCGGCGACAGTGGTCGGCAATGGCGTCGACACCAACCGTTTCTCGCCTGCCTGGAGCGGGGAGCAGGTCGCTCTGCGCGACAGGCTGCAGCTGGGAAGCGGGCCGATCTTCCTCAGTGTTGGCGGCATCGAGGCGCGAAAGAACACCCTTGGTATTCTCGAAGCCTTTCGTCAGGTCCGCGCCATCCGGCCGGATGCCCAGCTTGTCATTGCCGGCGGTGCCTCTCTCCTGGACCATGGCGACTATCAGGAGGAGTTCCGTTCGTGCCTCGCCTGCCTCGGTCGGGACGCCGCGGCGGTGCATATCTCCGGAGCGATCGCCGATGCCGACATGCCGAGCCTCTACCGGTTGGCGGATGCGCTGGTGTTTCCCTCGCTCAAGGAAGGCTTCGGCCTCGTCGTTCTGGAAGCCATGGCCAGCGGCATTCCGGTCGTGACATCCTCGATTGCGCCCTTCACCGAATATCTAGGCCCGGGTGACGCGATCTGGTGCGATCCGCATCATCCGGTCTCCATTGCCGAAGGCATGGCGCTGGCGCTGGTCGCACCGATCCGCGAGCAGATCATTCCCCGTGGTCTCGCGGTTGCCGCCCGCCATGGCTGGCAGCAAACCGCGACCGCCCATCTTGCCCGCTATCACACGCTGCTGGAGCCCGACCATGCCTGAAATGCGCTTTGTCATAACCTGGCCCGATGGCCAGGAAGAGAGCTGTTATTCCCCCTCGCTGATCATCCGTGAGTTTTTCACCGAGGGTGAAAGTTATTCGGTCGCCGATTTCGTCGATCGCAGCCGCAGGGCGCTTACCATCGCCAGCGATCGCGTGGAGGCGAAGTTTGGTTTTGCCTGTTCATCCGCAAACGAGCAACTCGCCCGAATTGAAAGCGCCGCTGTCGCCTTCCTGAATGACGCAGATGCCCGCGTCCACTGCAAAACCTTCATCCTCTGAAAGGACTAGTCCATGCCCCAGAACCTGAAGCAGCATTACAGCACCGCCGTCATCGGTGGCGGCCAGGCCGGCCTGTCCGCCAGTCACTACCTGAAGAGGCACGGCATCGATCATGTGGTTTTCGAGAAGAAGACCGTTGCGCATAAATGGAAGAATGAACGCTGGGACGCCTTCTGCCTGGTGACGCCGAACTGGCAGTGCCAGCTCCCCGATCATCCCTATGACGGCACGGATCCGCACGGTTTTATGGTCAAGGACGAGATCCTTGCCTATGTCGACCGCTTCGTGAAGAAGGTCGATGCTCCGATCTTCGAGCAAACCGGCGTGACGTCGCTCGAAAAGCATGGCGGCCTCTTCCGGCTCGAAACCTCGGCTGGCGCGGTGACCGCCGATGCCGTGGTGATCGCCACCAGCCTCTATGCGGATCCGGCCATTCCGCGTGCTGGCGAGCGCCTCCCCGAGGACATCACGCAGATCCATACCGCCGGCTACCGCAATGCCGGCCAACTGCCGGACGGCGGCGTCATCGTGGTCGGTTCCGGCCAGTCCGGCTGCCAGATTGCAGAGGATCTGCATCTTGCCGGCCGCAAGGTGCATCTCGTCACCGGCAACGCACCGCGTTGCGCCCGTTTCTATCGCGGTCGCGATGTGGTCGACTGGCTTTCCGATATCGGCCAATACGACATCACGGTCGAACATGATGGCATGACGAAGAAGAAGCACGACACCAACCATTACCTGACAGGACGCGACCGTGGACGCGATATCGATCTGCGCAAGTTCGCGCTGGAGGGCATGGCGCTATATGGCCGCATGTCCGGCATCGCCGCCGGCCGGATGCTGTTCGAGCCGAACCTGAAGGCCAATCTCGACGGCGCCGACCGTGTCTATAACGGCATCAATGCCCTGATTGACCGGCATATCGCCGAAAAAGGCATCGATGCTCCTGCCGGATCCCCCTATGTCCCTGTCTGGGAGCCTGAGGCGGAGATTGCCGAACTCGACCTGAAGGCGGAGGGGATCACCTCGGTGATCTGGGCCACGGGATTCAGCCCGGATTGGTCCTTCGTCGGTCTGCCGATCTTCGACGGCAACGCCTATCCTGTTCATCGCCGCGGCGTCACCGCCCTCGATGGCGTCTACGTGCTGGGACTTCCCTGGCTCTGGACCTGGGGCTCGGGCCGGTTCCTCAGCGTCGGCAGGGATGCCGAACATGTGGTCGGGCATCTTGCGGCTCGACGTTCGGCACAGACATCGTCTCTCAAGCAATCGGTCAGCGCCTGATCATGAGCGCAGCCCTTCTCGATTTTCCGCCCGCAGGGCCTTCGGCACGCGACCTGATGGAACGTACCCTTGATCCGCATGTGCTGCTCGGCATGCCCCATCTGAACGGAAGCGGGTTATCGGAGACCTGGCTGATGAAGGAACTCGGCCATCGTCACTGGCTGATGCTCGCCTGTCATCTTGGGCTCGAGAATGCGGATTTCAGAACGGCCGATGGAGAGGAGGCTTATGCCGCGATCTGTGCAACGTCCGTGACAGATGCATGTTTCGACGTCGTGCAGGCGAACGACATTTTGACCATTCATTCGAGATTGTCCGCAGTCTCACGAACCCGGACGTCGACCCGGCACGAGTTGTCCGTCCACGGACGAAGCGTCGGCGCGGTCGAACTCATCTCAACCTTCGTTTACAGAACGATCAAAGACAGCAATCACTCGATTGCCCGTGTGACGTTGCCTGAGCCGCAGGGACAGCGGTTCCAGCCCAGCCGTCTGGCCCAGAATGCTGCTGACATCCGGAGTGGGCGGTTAGGGACGCATTTCGGGTTTCCGGTCCCCGCCAACAAAGCGCTCCGAACCTTTCGGTTTGATCCCAGCACCTCCCAGGAGTTCAACGGCGCAGGACTATTTTACTTTGCCGAGTATCAGGCATTGGCCGATCGCGCTTTGGAAAACTGGTTTCCCCGCAAGGGGCCGGTCGTCCGAAAGGACGTCTTCTTCCTTGGAAATATCGAACAAAATGAAAGCGTTTTCTTCGACCTTGTTGATTTTTCTGACGAGCAAAAAGCTGTCCATGGGCAGTTGCGACGCGAAAATGGGAAAGTGATCGCCAAAATATTCGGGACGTGGACATGTCTTCGCTGAGGCATGCATTGCAGATTTCAGCCGCCTCTCACCTGTCGTTTGATCGCCGCCAAAATGCATTCGGAATAGACTACCAGCAGGTAAAACCAGCATCGGCAACGACTGTCGTACCGGTCATGAGGCTTGACGCATCCGATGCAAGAAAATGGACGACGGAAGCGATCTCGTCAGGTTTGCCGAGACGGTGCATCGGGGTATCTCGCAGCCAGACATCGATCATGCCCTCATTGTCGTGGCGATATGTGGTCATCGCAGTCTCGATATAGGTGGGCGCAACGGCGTTAACCCGGATGCCACGGTCGGCCCATTCCGCCGCGAGCGACGATGTCATCTGGTGCACGGCAGCCTTGGCGGCGTTATAGTAGGTTTGCTTCTGCGGGCGGTTCGATATCAGACCCGACATCGACCCGATGTTGACGATCGAGCCCGAATTGGCATTGAGCATATGCCGGGCGAAGGCGCGGTTACACCAAAATACGCCATTGTAGTTGACGTCATTGACGTGGAGCCAATGCTCGTCGGTCACCTCTTCTGCGGCGACGCCGGAACGAGCAATCCCTGCATTCGCAACCAGAATGTCCACCTTGCCATAGGTCGAGACCACCCAGTCGGCCAGCCCATCGACTTCCGCCGATTTCGTAACGTCGACCTGGTAGATGGCGACATCATATCCCTTAGCCTTCATTGCCGCCGCGCCCTCATCGGCGATTGCCTTATCAATATCGGCAATGACAACTTTTGCTCCGTGTTCGGCAAGCGCCTCGACGCAGCTTAGCCCTATGCCGCGTCCGCCACCGGTAACGACGGCGACCTTGCCATCCAGGCGAAACTTTTCTGCGTACATTGCGTCCTCCACATAGTCTTCAAAAGATCAATGATCTTCCTAACGAACTTGCTCTGCGAGATTCAAAAACGGATGGCGGCCCGGCTGGTTGAAGTGCTTGCGGCGAACATCGAGCAACCTCTCGATCTGATCTGCATTGAACTCCTTGGCGCCGCCGTAGGAGGCCGCGAGGTAGACGACCTTGGCGTAGTAATCGAGTGCTTCCATCTTGAAATAGGCGCTGTTCAAATCATGCCCGTAAGTCAGGGCACCATGGTTTTCGAGCAAAAGCGCATCGTGCCTTTGCAGGTAGGGTATGATGGCGTCGGACAGTTCCGGCGTGGACGGAAGGCCGTACGGGGTCAACGGGACTTCGCCCAAAAACATTGTCGACTCAGGCATGATCTGCTGGGTCAGCGGCTTGCCACAAATGGCATGCACGGTGGCGTAAAGCGGATGCGCATGCACGACGGAACGCACATCGTCTCGATGATCGTAGACACACAAATGCATGCCAATTTCGGTGGACGGACGATATAGCCCGTCACCGATGGGCTTTCCGCTGCGATCGATATGGCAGATCATTTCCGGCTTCATAAAGCCCTTGGAGACACCGGTCGGCGTGCAAAGAAGCGTACCATCATCCAGTAGAACGGAAATATTGCCGTCGTTGGCCGCGCCCATCTCACGCGCGTAGGCGCGTCGGCCCACCTCGCAGATAAATTCACGCAGTTCGAGATTATTTTCCATGATCCTCCCCTTCAATTCCGGATAGGACCATAACCGCAACAGCGATGCAGTCAACAAAAACAGAAATTTTAATGTTTGAAAATGTTGTTTTTAGTAGAGAACCGGGATATCAAGCTTCTGAAAATGTTTGATCCATTCGTCGGAAGGCTGACGATCGGTGATAACAGCGTTGATTTGATCAACAGGGCAGACGCTGGTGAGCGCCGAACCATCAAACTTGTCCCCGTCGACGAGGAGACACACCTTTCGGGCGGCGGCAATGAACGCACGCTTGACCTCAGCATCCGGAAGGCTCGCATCCATAACGCCTCCCGATATCGAGATGGCCTTGCAGCTGATGAGTGCGATATCGGCATTGAATTTGGCGATTGCCTGCGTCGCCAATGTTCCAACGAAGGTCATCGACTGCTTACGCAGCTCGCCGCCGACAGACACGATAGTGTGCTGGGTTGCTCCGGGATTGGCGGTAATGCGTACAGAATTGGTAATCAATGTTAGGTCGTGATGATCTTTAAGCGCGCTGAGCACTTCAAAAGCTGTCGATGAGGAGTCAATCATAACGGCATACGCATCGTGCACCAATGCAGCCGCGAGAGCGGCAATCTTCCGCTTCGCCTCGATATTGGTGACCTGACGCATCCGGTAGGGAAGATCTTCCGCTTCGGCTTCCCTTGCTACCGCCCCTCCGTGTGTGCGGCTCAGAAGTCCGCTTCCATCCAAGGTCTGCAGGTCGCGGCGGATCGTCTCTTCGGTGACGCCAAAAGACTTGCTGAGATCAGTGACCTGCACCGTTTTGTGACGATAGACCAGGTCAAGAATTTTCTGTCTTCGTTCGACTGCGAGCATTTTTTAGGGAAAACCCATTGTTATTTCTGAGGATAGTAATTCAGGATATCGGCCGACTTTTCAATCACGATGCGAGCCGCTGCAAGGTTTTCGATCAAACCAAGGCCAATCAGCTGCATTGCGATATTTCCCCAAGCACTTGCTTCGATTGGTCCGACGGTGACAATGCGGCTGGTGCGGTTTGCTATCATTTGGCACAAAAGAGCGTCCTGGCCCCCGCCACCACAGATCCGAAGGCGGGCCACAGGCTCGTTCGTCTGCCGTTCGAGCGCCAAAAGACTTTCTGCAACGTCTTCAATCAACCCGCGGTAAACGGCAAGTGCGAGAGTGCCGAGGTCGTCATTGGTGCATCCAGCGAGTTCGGGGCAGGTGCGCGTCAAAGCGGCCACAATGTCGGGCGGATCGAAGAAAACTGGATCCGACGGATTGATCGAGGCTGACATCCCACGTGCGGAGGCAATCGTCGCAAGGTCTGACATTTCAGCGAAGCTGATCTCCTGCCCGACGCGCTCCGACCAGTGCGCACGAAGCTTTTGCAGCAGATGTAACCCATTCAAACTTCGTAAGAAAAGCTGACGACCTTCAATGCCACCTTCGTTCCCGAAACCGCTTAACCGGGCGTCCTCCGAAGTGATCGCCTGACGCACCTCGCGGCCGATGATTGACCATGAACCACAGATCAGGAATGCTTCCTGCGTACGTAGTGGAAGTCCGCATACTGCGCTTGCAGTGTCGTGGGCCGCGACAGAGATCACGGGAATTCGGTTGTGTAGTTGAAGTTCCAATTGGAGCTCTTCCCGAAGCCGGCCAAGGACCGTGCCTGGCTGCTTTAACGGTGGAAGCAGGCCGAGGGGGATGCCGGCGCTGCTGCAGATGGAACGATCCCATTTTCCGTCCAACGAGAGAAGGCCGGAGGTGTGCGCAAGCGTAAGGTCGCCGCCGACTGCCCCGGTCAGGTAATAATTGACGGCATCGGCGATCATCAGCACGCGCTGGCTGGTAACGATCACCGATGGATCTTCCTTGCCTGCGCTGAAAAGCTGATAGACCGTGTTGATTGGGAGAACCTGCGAACCGGTCCGTTCGAACATTTCACCGGGTGTCATGGGAAAGGCGTCATAGCCTCGCTGGGAACGGGGATGCCGGTAGTGGTGAGGCGCAGCTTGCAGCTTTCCAGAGGCGTCAACGAGAGCATAATCTACCCCCCAACTATCCACGCCGATGGAATCGATCTTCGCGCAACGCTCGAGTGCCAGCTGCAAGCCTTTCTTGATTTCCTCAAGCAAACGATTGAGGTCCCAGTGAGGTCCATCATCGAGGCGCATCTCTATCCCGGAGACCCGGTGAACCTCCGAAAGATCGATCTTTTGTCCGTCGAAACGGCCCAGCATCGCCCGCCCGCTGCCAGCGCCCAAATCAACTACGAGGCAATTGATCATTTTGCTTCTCTCAATAAATGGCTCGGACGCCCGCCAAAGCGACAGTATCAGACCGCAAACACAAACCAATCTTTATAAATGTGACTTTATGTGATTTTATTTTTGACTTGTATAGCGCCCCGGTTTGCGGTTTCGAAGCGACAGAAAAGTCTTCGAACAGCGGCGCGCTTGATGCGGCGTTCCGCGAGTGATCTAGTGGACTGACAAATGGAAGTGAACTTCAGCAGTCCGTCTGATGAATGTTCGACCGCTCCTGTGCTAGCGTCCTTTGCGCGTCTGAAAAGACGCGCGGCGCTGTAGAGAAAGAAAATGCGAGCACGTGACGACCAGCATCAGACATATCGCTAAACTTGCAGGAACATCGGTCTCTTCGGTCTCGCGCGTGCTCAACAACAGCGGCTATGCCTCACCTGAGCTCAGGGACCGGGTCGAGGCGGCTATCCGAACGCTGAACTACACGCCCAGCAAGGGCGCCCGTATGCTGCGCGGTGCACCAAGCCGGATGATCGGACTGATGCTGCCGTCGATTGAAGTGCCTTTCTTCGGCATCCTCGCCCATGCGATCGAACAGGAACTGTTTCAGCAGGGCTATCAGACGCTGATCTGCAGCACGGCGGAAAATATGGACCATGAGGTGCGCTACATCTCCATGCTGCTCGCCCAGCGCGTCGATGGCGTCATCGTGGCAAGCGCCTTCGGCAGCACCGAGCATTTCGGAGTGCTGCGTGACGCTCACATTCCAATCATCGCCATTGACCGCGAGTTGAGCGGCATCGCCGACGACGCTGTCATGGCCGATCACGAGGAAGGCGGACGGCTGATGGCGCGCCATCTGATCGACCTCGGCCACCGGGCGATCGCCATCGTCGGCGCGCCGGCACACAGCCAGCCTATCCAGCTTCGCCTGCAAGGCATCACGGCCGAGATGGCGAAAGATGGGATCGCACCCGCCATCGTGGCGATGGCAGAAGAGCACAGCTTTGCAGAGACCTACCGGCTGGCGCGCGAGCTGCTGGCGTCTCGACCTGAGGTCACCGCAATCATCGGCACGACCGATGTTTCGGCGATTGCCGCAATCCATGCCGTCCAGGATCGCGGATTTTCCGTTCCGGGCGACTATTCGGTCGTGGGCTTCGACGATCTGCCCGAGGCAGCCTACGTCTTTCCACGGCTGACAACGGTCGCACAGCCGATCCGCGATGTCGGGCGACAGGCAGCACGGCTGCTGGAAGCGCTGATCGACGAGCACCAAACGGGAGACGAATCTCGACAGGGCGCGATCGTAAAAGTGCCGGTCACGCTGATCGAGCGCGATTCCACCGGTCGCGTCCGCAACTGAGATGTGACCCCGATGCTAGGGCCGGACGATGACCTTGATCTCGCCTGGCAATGGCGCGTTGCCCACCACGTCGGCGACCTCCTCGAGACCGATGGTTTTGGTGACCAATGCGTCCAATTCCAACGCCCCGCTCGCGACCATTGCCGCAGCGCGCGAATGGGTGAAGGGGTTGAGGTAGGCCGGCCTGATATCGACTTCGTTTACGAGCAGATCGAAGGGCAGAACCGGCACCTCGACACCCGCCGGCGTCACCCCGAAAAGCACGAAGGCACCACCGCGCCGCGCCATTTTCAGACCGGTTTGAAGCGTCTCGCTGACGCCGGCGCATTCGATGACCACGTCGGCGCCGCCTTTGGTGAGTTCTCGAACGGAAGCGATTGTGTCTGAAGAAACCGGGTCGAAGGCGTGCGTCGCCCCCAGGCTCAGAGCGGTTTGGCGTCTCGATTGCTGCCGCGTAATCAAAATGATCTCAGCTGCCCCAGCCAGGCGGGCCAGTTGCACCATGAGCAGACCGATCACGCCCCCGCCGAGGATCGCGACGCTGTCGCCCGGACGGATCCTTGCCTTGTCGATCGCGTGGATACAACAGGCCAGCGGTTCACTGAAGGCGCCGTGAACGGGATCGAGGTCGGCCGGCAGGATGAAGGCCTGCGCGTGTGGCACCGCCACATATTCCGCAAAGCCGCCATCCCGTGTCACGCCGATGGCGGTCAAGCTCTCGCATAAGTTCGGCCGCGCCTGCGTGCAAGCCCGACAGATGCCGCAGGCGATATTGGGGTCGACCGTCACAAGCTCACCGCCGGTAAAGCGGGTAACGGTATCGCCGATCGCTTCGACTATGCCGCAGAATTCGTGGCCCAGCGTCACGGGGATCGCCGTCGGATACTCGCCCTTGTACATGTGGCGATCGGAACCACAGATGCCGGCCACTGCAATCCGGACAAGCAGCTCGCCTGGCCCGGCAACCGGTTTCTCAACGCTGCGCATGGTCAAAGACCCGATCGACTCCAAGCGTACAGCCCTCATTTCACTCCTCCCGACCTCAAGTTCGATTGCCTATTCGTGCTGATGAAGCCGCCCTGCTGGATGATGCGCCCGCGACGCGGCTCAAGCGCTCAGCTCATGACATTGCCGCCATCGACATTGTAGCACTGCGCCACGATGTATGCTGCATCGGGGCCGGCCAGGAAGGCTGCCATGGCCGCTTGTTCTTGGGGCGCGCCAAATCGTCCGGCGGGGACGGCGGCGGCCACGCGGCGCTTGACGTCGCCGGGTTTCAAGCCTTCGCGGCTGCCGAGTTTTGCATCAACGACGTCCCACATCGGTGTATCGACGACGCCGGGAGCGATGGCGTTGACGTTGATCCCATAACGGATCAGTTCCAGAGCGCAGCTTTGCGTGATGCTGATGACGGCCGCCTTGGAAGCGCAGTAAGCCACTGCCGGTCCTTCGCCCCGGCGCCCAGCCTGGGACGAGAAGTTGATGATGCGTCCACCTTCCCCTCTTTCCACCATGTGGCGGGCAACGGCCTGCGTCATGAAGATCAGGCCTTCGATATTGACCTGAAATACGCTCGCGGTCCGTTCCCGGGATATTTCCAGAATCGACTCGACGTCGTAAATGCCTGCGGCGTTGACCAGGATGTCGATCTTGCCGGCGGTTGATATAGTGAAGCGGACAGCTTCTTCGATGCTGTCCTGGCTGGTCACATCAAGCGCCACACCCCAGGCACCAGGGCCGATCGCTTCCGCCACCCGTGCGCATCGTTCACCGTCAAGGTCCGCCACGACAACCCTCGCGCCTTCGGCGGCGAAACGTTCGCATACCGCCTTGCCGATGCCGCTCGCTCCTCCTGTGACCAATGCCACCTTGCCGGAGAGCCGCGCCGTTTCCGCATATGTCATCGCACTGCCTCCGCGGTCGCGCCTAAATCGGCAAAGGTGCCGTGCGCGGCTGCCATAATGAATAGCTTCATGTTTGCTCCTCCCCTTTATAACGATAATCGGAGTCGCCCTCCTGGGGCGACGCCAATGGGCTAAGCGGTTTCCGGGTTCGTCTCCTGCGCCTCGCGAAGAAGGACAGACATGTCGGGGATGCCATCGGTGGCTGTCGCCCCCTTGAGGCAACGCGCAGCTGCGGCATGGGCGACGGCGCAGATATGCTCGACAGGCCAGTTTTCATGCAGGCCGTAGAGCACGGCGGCGCAGAAAGCGTCTCCTGCGCCGACGGTACTGACGATGTCATCGGGATCGACAGGTCGTGAACGCGTCATGATCGGGGAAGCGCCAGGCGCGAACCAGAAGCAGGTTTCCGGCGCATGGATGATCGCTCCCTTGGCGACACCAGCCGCAAGCAGCCGCTCGCCCGCTTCCAAAAGCCCCGCCTCGATCAAATCTCCCTTCGCATCGCGAACGGCAACGCCGGTTGCCCGCCCCGCTTCCATCTCGTTGATGATCAGATAATCGCAGAAAGGCAGAGCGACACCGACCTTGGCCGCAAATTCCGGGTCTTCGCTCGAGACGAAATCCACGCAGGTCGTAAGCCCGGCGCGACGCGCGGCCTCCAGCAGGCGCGATGCTCCCGAACGGCCGTCGGATCCGATGCCGTCGAGACCCGGCAACAGCATGAGATAACCGAGATAGAACAGCCGATAGCCGGCCTTGGCGAAGGCTGCGGGTGAGACGAGCTCATCCGTGACGGCATCGTTGGCGCCGCCATGATAGAAGAAGGTTCGATTCTGACCGGGCACATTCATGACATGCGTATGCGCCGTCACCCGGTCGGCAAGCGCTGTCAGCCCAGCGACATCGACGCCGGCAGGTGCAAGGCGGGCCTTGACGATCTCTCCGTCCTGATCAGCGCCGATGCATCCCGCCGCCGCCAGCTTTCCGGGAAATCCGAGCGAGGCCAGGTCGGTGACGACATTGGCCGCCCCGCCGCCCACGCCCAGATCCTGGTGCAGGATATGGGCGAGATTGCCCTGTTCGGGCCAATAGGACAGGGTGTGGACGCGATCGACGATGAAGTTTCCCGCGCAGACGATGCCGCCCTGCTTCCGACTGTCGCGATCGTCAACCCCCTCCCCGGCTCGCATCAGCTGGCTCCTTCGTTCCACAAGGGTCTCAGCGGCGGCTCGTCTTCCTCGATCGCAGCAAAGCGCCCGATCGGCTCCAGAAAGAAATTATCGCTGTTGTCGTCGTTGATCTGGCTGACCTCGCCGACCAGGACAGGTCCGGCCGCTTTCCTGCCGTAAAAGCGATGGTAAAGCCCGGTGCGGATCGTCACGCTTTGGCCAGGCTCAAGAACCAGCGGCTCCCATGCAGCGAGCCGGTGCGGCAGCCCGTCTACCGGAACCGTCACATCCTCCGTCAGAACATTGCCATCGGCATCGGTTGCGGCGAATTCGATGACGAGATCGCCACCGGCGCGATTGATGATGTCTTCCATCTTCGCCGCATGACGGTGCGTCGGCGTGAGCTGCCCTTCCTCGACGAAGAGCAGCTTTTCGGCATAGGTCCGCTCACCCTCGATATCAACGATGCCATTGCGCAGGCAGAACAGCACGAGGCCGCATTCGGCGAACCGGTCCGAGCCGAAATCAGTGACATCCCAACCCAGCTGATGGGCGCGCAAATAGGCTGAAGCCTCGGGATGAGTGGCAAAATCCGCCGCCGTCCAATATCCCCATGCCGGCAGGGACCAGTGCCAGCGCTCGAGGGTCTCGGTTGCCCGCAGCAAGGCGGCGTTGATCACAGAGCGCTGCATCAGACGGATGCCCCGTCATACGCGACCGGTACCACGACGTCCTCGCGGCCGGATTTGAGGGCTGCCGTCAGGACCGCATGATGCGCCTGCGCTTCCGCCGGCGTCGCGCAGCCGAAACCGTTGGCGTTGCCGCCGGCAAGCTCATCGACGAAGGCCGCCCACATCTGCTGTATGGCGTCGGCAAAACCGAATTCGAAGATCTTGCCTGTAATGGCTGGAAACAGCGAGCCATAGCCGAGATCCTCGGTGCTCCAGGCCTGCGCACCGCCATTATAATCCATCCACTGCCACTGACGCGGCGACTTCGTGCTGAAGAATGCGCTTTTCTTCATGCCGAGAACCCTGATGTACCAGGTGTTGGATTCGCCGGGCGCGATACGCCAGGTTTTCAGCACCATCGGGAAATCCTGATCACCCGTGCGCACACGGCTGCTGATCGTGGCGTTGTCCCAGGTGGTGCAAGGCAGCATGCCGCCCTTGCCGTCAGGACGTTCGGTGACTTTTTTGACCAGTTGCGCATGCAGGGTCTTCGGGCGCCAGCCGAGACGCAGCGGCACGTGCAGCACATGCATGCCGAGATCGCCCATGCAGCCATAGTCGCCATTGATATCGGCCATGCGCTTCCAGTTGATCGGCTTCTGCCGGTCGATATCCGAAGAGTGCAGGAAACCCGCCTCGACTTCGAGAATATCCCCCATCTCGCCGCTTTTTGCCAGCGCGATGACCTTCTGTGCGCCGGGGAAGAACGGCATCTCCGACGAGCAGCGGACCAGGAGTTCGGGATGCTCGGCAAGAGCCGCCATGATTTCCCGGTTCTGCGCGGCGTCCATGCCGAAGGGCTTTTCGCCGAGAAGATGTTTTCCGGCCTTCAGGATGTCGATGTAGAATTGCTGGTGCAGCACATGCGGGACAGCGCAATAGACCGCATCGACCTCGGGATTGGCCAGAAGCGCCTTATAGTCGGCGGTCACTTGCCGAACGCTCGGCACATGATCCTTGAACCAGTCGAGCAGCGTCGTGTTGGTGTCGCAGACGGCGACGATTTCCGGTCGCGCCTTGACATCGGCCAGATGCAGCCAGCGCGCCGCAGCACTCGCGAATTCGCGCCCCATCAGACCGCAGCCGATGACGCCGAAGCGGAATATTTTCGTCATGACATCTCCTCCCAGACGCGCGTCAGCCAATATGCAGCGAGGCTTGCTCGACAGAAGCCTTGTCATGGACAATCGCCATCAAGGCCCGCGTCATGCCGCCGGGATTGTTGTGTTGGATGACGTTGCGGCCATAAACGATGCCACGGGCGCCCTGCTCCATCAACTGCTTGGTGCGGATCAGGATTTCCTGATCCGAAACGCGGCCGCCGCCGCGCACCAGCACCGGCAGACCTTGGGCGATCTCGACCACGCGATGATATTCCTCGACATTGTCGCAGGGGTCGGCCTTGATGATATCGGCGCCGAGTTCGGCCGCCTGGCGCACCAGCGGCAGGATCTTGTCGATCGTGCCATCGACCATGTAGGCGCCCTTGGAATTGTCCTGCATGACAAGCGGCTCGACCATCAGCGGCATGCCGTAGATCTCGCATTCGCGCTTCAGGCTGTTCACATTGCGCACGCAGGCGCGGTAGACTTCCGGCTGGTCCGGCAGCATCAAGAGATTGACGACGACACAGGCAGCATCCAACGCGACGCCCTGTTCCACCGCCCTGTCGATCATTTCGGAAAACAGCTGAGACGGAAGGGGATTGCCATAGATGTTGGCGATGTCGGTGCGCAGCACCAGTGCCGGACGATGCTTGCCGGGAATAGCCTGCAGAAGGGGTGCCGTCCCCGGCGGCAGCTGAATGGCATCCGGCGCCGCGTTCGCGATCACCTCGATGGCCGTCTTCATGTTCTCGATGCCGGAAAGGAAGGTGCGTTCATTGAACATGCCGTGATCGATAGCAACGTCAAAACAGTTTCCAGACACGCCGAAAAGTCGGTTCAACCGCGCGGATTTCATCAGCTTCCTCCCAATATGGCAACGTTTCCACACCTGGATAAACGCAGCAGGAATGCGAGTCAAGATAATGTGGTAACGTTTCCATACTGGTTTCGAGGTGTGGACGAGGCGCTGCTCGCACCTCGTCCAGGAAGGACTACCAGCAGGTAAAACCTGCATCGACGTTGACGATCGCCCCGGTCATCAGGCTGGCGGCGCCCGATGCGAGGAAGAGGACGGCGCTGGCAACCTCCTCCGGCGTTCCCATTCTTCCCATCGGCGTGTCGGCGAGCCAGAGCGGGATACGCTCGCGATTGGCTTCGACGGCCACCACCATCGGTGTCTCGATATAGGTGGGCGCGACGGCATTTACCCTGATGCCGTGCTGTGCCCACTCGGCGGCCAACGAACGCGTGAGGTGATGGACCGCCGCCTTGGAGACGTTATAGGCCGTCTGAGGCTGAGGCCGGTTGCAGATGTGCCCCGACATCGAGCCGAGGTTGACGATGGCGCCGCGTTTCATCGAAATCATCGGACGACCAAAGGCGCGCGAGCACCAGAAGACGCCGTTGAGATTGACGTCCATCATGCGCAGCCAATCGGCGTCGATGAGATCCTGCGCCGGGATGCCGCTCTGGCCAATTCCGGCATTGTTCACCAGGATCGTCGCCGGCCGCCCGCCATCGGCGAGCTCAGTCGCGATCGCGTCCATTCGGGCCGCGTCGGTGACGTCGCCGACCCGGACTTCGACGTCGTAGCCTCTGTCGCGCAGCGCAAGCGCTTGTTCGGCGTCGGCCTCGCTGCGTTCGATGACAACGACGGCGGCGCCCGCCTCCGCCAGCGCCTCGGTGCAGCAGAGACCGATCGCACGCCCTCCGCCTGTGACCACCGCCCGTTCGCCGTCGAGGCGAAATTTCTGCTGGTAGCTCATTTCACGTCTCCTCAAATGTCAAAGGCGCTTGGAAGCACTACGATATCGCGGATGGTGACGTTGCGCGGCCGGGTCAGCATGAAGATGATCGCGTCAGCGACTTCCTTCGGCTCGATCAAGGCTCCGGCCTCCTTGGCCTTGCGAAGGTTTTCCTCCGGCCAATCCGCAAGCAAAGCGCTGATCACCGGGCCTGGAGAAACCGACCCCACACGAATGCCACTTTTCAGAAGCTGGCGTCGCATCGTCTGGACGAAGCACGTCATCGCCCATTTCGATGACGAATAGACCGGTTCCCATGGAATCGCCGAGTGTCCAGCAACGGAACTGGTGACGACAATGTCGCCAGTGCCACGTTCGATCATGTGCGGAATGACGCTTCGAACGTTCTTGATGACGACGTTGACATTGAGATTGAGCATCCGATCGATGGTATCGAGGTCGGTTTCCATCAGGTCGCCGCCGATATAGGTGCCTGCATTGGCATGCAGGATATCGAGCTTGCCCGTCTTCGACAGGATGCCCTCAAGCAATCCCGCACACTCGCCCGGATCCAGCAAGTTGATCTTGAGCGGAATAGCGCGCTCGCCAAGCCGGGCACAAACTGTCTCAAGGGCCTTATCATCGCGATCCACCAGCACGACCGTCGCGCCAGCGGCGAGCATTGCCTCCGTCGAAGCGAGTCCTATTCCGGATGCTGCGCCCGTGACCGCCGCGATCTTCCCATTCAATTCCGTCATCGATTTTTCCTCCTGTCTTGATTCTGATTGCTAATTATTCCCGACGCCGCAGGCGGCGTGATAGTCCGCAAGACTCTTCGTCACCCTCCAGATCAAAACCTGTTCCGGATCGAGCGGCGCATCTGCGAATTCCTGTGCGGCCGGCATGTGCTGCCAAAACAAGGGCAGCGGTACGGTTTGCCCTCGAAGGGCCTCGCACAGCTGCCGGACGGCATCTTGGGCTTCAGCCGACGCCCAATAATAGCGAATGCGGTCAGACAGCGAGTAATGACGCAGCCAGCGCATCTCGGCGTTTGTGCCGTGGTAGTGGCGGCTCCAGTTGCCCGGCTGATCAAGCATCAGCGCTTCCATCGCCGCATAGAGCGGACGCTGGCCGTAATCGGGCAAGAGGTCCGACGCGATCGCATCCAGCGCGTAGAGCGCTTCGCGCAGGACGAAGGTCAGCTCGGGACCGACCTTCAGAATGGGAAACCCATCTCCCACCAGCGCGGTCAACGGCCGAGTCCCCTGATAATCCGTCGAGTGAGCCTCGAAGACGAACTGCGGCTCCTTGGTGAGCACCGATTTCAGCGCGTCTATCTTGCTCCGATCATACAGGATGACATTCTGATTGCCGAACTCGACACCCGGCTGAACGACCAGACCGATCGCCCGTCCAAACGCTTGGTCGAGTCCGGCCTGCGCAAAGATCCGGCGGTGGACTTCGATCGTCTTCAGCGCCGCTGCGGCAGCCGTCGGTTCGATGGTTGTCAGGGCATGATCGGCCCCGCCTGGCGGCGGCACTTCCGTGCCGATGACGTAAACCGGCATTGCGCCGCCAGCCCTCTTCGCCGAGGCCTCGGCGACCGCCGCAAGCCGGGCGGCGCGATGGGCCGTGGTTTCGTCATCGAGCGCCACCGGCTCGCCCTTGCAGCCCATCGAGGCATCGAGGTGAATCTTGCGGAATCCGGCCTCGACATAGGCGGCAACCATCTTCTCCGCCTCGGCCATGGCCTCTTCCGCAGGGCGGTCGCGCCAGGGATTGGGGCCGAGATGGTCACCGCCGAGAAGGATGAGATTTTCGGGACACCCCTCCTCCGCCGCGATCTTCATCACGAGGGACGCGAAGTCGCTTGGTGTCATTCCGGTGTAGCCGCCGAGGTGATTGACCTGGTTGCAGGTCGCTTCGATCAGGACTGTGCTCTCCTGTTGCCGCCCGTGTCGGAGTGCTGCCCGAAGCACGATCGGATGGGCCGAGCATACGGAGGTCACGCCCCTCGTGTGGCCTTCGATCCTCAGCCTGGCCAGTTCGTTGAGATGCACCTGCATCACGGGCGCCTTTCCGTTGAAGCGATGAACGCATCGAGTTCCTGCTGAGTGCCGGCACCTTCCATCGGACCGAGGACCGTCACGTTGCGGGCGCCAGCGGCCGAGCCGTAGGTCAGAGCTTGCTGCGGAGACATTCCGAGCCGCCGGCAGGTAAGATACGCACCGCCGAAGCAGTCGCCGGCGCCCGTGGGGTCGACCTCTTGAACGACAAATGCCGGAGCGTCGATGCGGTCTCCTTGCCTGCCGAAATAGGTCGCGCCGTCGGCTCCGCGCTTCAGCACGATCTCCTTGACGCCCATCTCGAACAAGCGGCGGATCGCTTCTGCCTCGCCTTCGACGCCGGCGGCACGCTCAAGCTCCTCTCCGGACGGCAGAAGCAGATCGGCGGCAGCGACAAGCTTGGAAAAGCGGCGCTCGGTGTCCTCGTTCAGCTTCAATTCCTTGCGAATGTTTGGATCCACCGAGAGCGTTCCCCCGCGCGCCTTGACGATGTCGACGGCCTTGTCGATCACTTCGCGCGCACTGGGGACCGACAGAGCGGAACCCATCACGTGAAGATGGCCGCTCCGATTGATGAGATCGCCGACCGCTTGAGACCAGCCGAAGCGCGCAGCTGCTGATGTGGCGATGTTGTAGACGAAATCCCGGGAGCCATCCTTGCGATAGCGGACAAAGGCGCTTCCCGTGGGATAGTCCGGATCGATCGAGATCGTCGAAACATCGACGCCGTCGCGTTTGAGGCGATCGGTATTGACACGGCCGAAATCATCGTCGCCGACGGCGCCGACCATTGCGGCCTTGCCGCCGAGGCGGCCACATTGCGAGATGAAGATCGCCGGCGCTCCGCTCGCGAACGGACCGACGAGCGGCTGGGCTTTAAGAAAACCGTCTCCGACCGTCGTGGCGACGATCTCGACGAGGATCTCCCCTACGCAAACCGTGGGACCAAGCTGGTCCGGAGCCAGTACTGAGGTCATTTGCAATCCTGCTTTCGATAGTTCTTGTCGTCAACTCGTCGCCGATTGGACCGGCGCACCGTCCTCGCTGCCGAACTCCTCGCTCTCCAATGACAGAAAGCGCTGGTGCAACATGCATGCCGCTCCGAAGGCGGAGCCGAACTCCGCATCATCGTCCACGACAATCTCAGGCATGGGGAAAGGTATACTCTGGCCCTCCGACATGTGAACCGCCACGCGGGCGGCCACCATCGGGTAGAGAGACGCCACGGAGCCCCCCAGCACGATCCTGTCCGGGTCGAGCAGACGACAGGCCTGCAGCAATGCATATGCGAGATGGCGCGACCAGGTTTCGGCGATATTGACCGCGGCCGGGACACGGTCATGAACGTCGCCAAGGAATTCCTGCAGATCGACGTGCTTACGTCCAATAGCCTCGCGATACTGCCTGATCAGCACTTCGCGACCGATCAGCTGTTCAAACTTCTGACCGCCGCTTCCCGGCACCAGAGTGTGGCCGATTTCGCCCGCCAGGCCGTGGCCGCCCCGGAACAGCTTGCCATCGATCATGATGCCGCCGCCGACGCCGGTTTCCATGAGCAGGAACAGGGTCACGCCTGAGACGCCGTGACGGTAGCTGTCGCCGATCGCAAACGCGTTGGCGTCGTTTTCAACCGCGATCGGGACAGCGGCCGGGACGGCGGCCAGGAAGGCAGATCGCCCAATCTCCTTCAACGACACCTCTCGCCAGCCGATGATGGGTGCGAGGGTGACAATTCCGTCCGGCCGGATGTGGGCCGGCGCCGATATGCCGAGACCCTTGCACCGTCCGATCATCCCTTTCGCCATCGCACTGACAATCAGCTCGACGCCCTGCGCCACGGCCGCCTCCACCGTCGAAGACGGTGTGTCGAACGCCATCTTCCGACATGCCCGAACTTCGGCGGAGAGATCAACAACTGCAGCCGATATATGCTCGACGCCAATCTCTATCCCGACGAAGAATGCGGCATCGGGAACCAGTTCAAGCATAATGCCTGGACGCCCGGCACGGGAAGGCTCCAAGCGCTGTTTGCCGCTCTCGTCCGACTCCTGAACGAACCCGCCTTCCGTCAACTCGGCGACGATCTCTCCCGAGGACGACCGATTCATCCCGAGCTTCCGGGCGAGATCGGCCCGGCTGAGGCTTCGGTGGGCATAGATCGTCTGCAAGGCGGCGACGATATTGTTCTGTCGGATCCTGCGCGGCGAACTTCCGATGGAGACGGTGTCGTTCATATTTCAATTCCCTTCAGTCGGCCCAACCCTTACACGACTGGAACAGGCTGTCAGAAGGATAATCAGGGCCGCGCGTTTGTGGCGCGGCGGCGCTTGGCCTCGTCATATTTCAGCTCGATGTAGCGCTTCGCGTGCGCCGCGAGCGGATCATTCTCCTCCCAGGTGTCGCGCCAGATGGCGCAGGCGAGCGACAGGCCTTCGTCCACGACCGTCGTCGAGAAGCTCTCGAACACGATGTCGCGCTTGTAGTCGATGTCGAGCAGGGCGTCGAAGATCAGATCGAAGTTGATGACGCCGTCTCCGAGGTAACCGCGGTTGCTCTCGCCGATGTGGAAGTAACCGATCTTGTCGCCGGCCAGGCGGATCGCGGCGGCCGGATTGGCTTCCTCGATATTCATGTGGAATGTGTCGAGGTGGAGACGGACATGCTCCGATCCGGTCTCGGCGATGAACTTCAGCCCCTGCGCCGCCGTATTCAGCAGGTTGGTCTCGAACCGGTTGACAACCTCCAGGACGAGGTCGACGTTCGCTTGTCTGGCGACTTCGGCGGTCGCGGCGATCGCGGCGACGCTGTTGTCCCAGCCCTTCTTCGTCGGCTGGCGATTGTACTTGGTATGCGCGGAATAGAGAATCCCGCCCAGCTTGTTGCCGCCGATATCACGGACCGCCCGAACGGCGTCGGCCAGCGTCTGCTTGCCGGCGGACACCGCAGAGGTATCCTCGCTCGATACGTCCTTGTCGAGCGGCAGACCCATCGTCACGCCAATCTCCACGTCAAGCGACTGCGCAAGTTTTGCCAGTCGATCGAGATTGAATTTCTCGGGGCGCAGATAGGCAAATTCGATGGTGCGATATCCGTGTTCGGCCGTCTTGTTGAGGGCCATTTCCAGCCCTTCCTGCGTTTGGCCGCCTGTCCATACAAATGAATGGATACCCAATCGACGCATAGCCTTTTCCTCCAAAAAATGCCTTTGGTTGCGCACAGTGCTATGCCATTTAGTTTGGCAAGACAACAAATAATTTTGGGTTAAAATCTTTTGCTGCTTTGCAAAATTACCTTGCAACGCAATATTTTAAGTCTTCGGACACCGCGTTCCGTCCTTCAACGGAAATTAGTTTCTGCAAAAATCAAAGGGATAGATCCACGATTTGCATGTTTAGACAACAAATGTTGCGTCGGTGGTTTTTTTGGCCTACACAAAAGGCCGGCGAAATGATCTCGCTGCACTTTGGGAGGATTGAAAATGAATTATGCTTTGAAGGCTAGCGCGCTTGCGCTGACGCTCAGCCTCGCCACTACCGCGTCGCCGGCCTGGGCTGACTTCTGGTCCGACGCCGGCGCCAAATTCAAGGGCGTGACACTGCATGGCGTCACCGAAAGCACGCCGCCATCGAACTACATCAGGAACGTGCTGGCTCCGGAATTCGAAAAGAAGACCGGCATCAAGGTCGACATCGAGACGACGTCCTGGGATCAGATGTACGACAAGGCCATCAAGGACATGGAAGCCAAGACCGGCATCTATGACATGGTCTACATCGAGCAGGACATCATCTACTCCTATCTCGCCAGGAATTTCCTCGTCGACATCACGAAGACGCTGAAAGACCAGCCGGATCTCAAGGCGCCGACCTACGACGACGCCAACTTCACCAGCTTTGCCGACTACTTCAAGGACGCGAGCGGCGATCTCTTCGGCGTTCCGATGGAAGCCTTCCTGAAGGCGTATCTCTATCGCAAGGACCTCTTCGACGATCCGAAGATCAAGGAAGCCTTCAAGAAGGAAACCGGCAAGGACTTGAAGCCGGCGACCACACACGCGGAATACACCGAGATCGCCGACTTCTTCACGAAGTACGGCAAGGACAACGGTATGGAGCTCTGGGGCACCACCGCTCAGGCACATACAGGCCATCCGGCGTCCTGGTATGAATTCTTCGAGTCCATCGCGCCGACCTTCGGCGTCTACAATTGGGGCATCGACGCCAAGAACAACTATGCGGCGACGGTCGAACATGGCGGCGCGATGAACGGCGACAAGGCAAAGGCCGCGTTGAAGTACTGGCTGCACCTGCGCGACATCGCTCCTCCGGAATCGACGCAGTCAACCTGGACGGAAACTGCAACGACGTTTGCCGCAGGCCGTGTCGCCCAGGGACTGATCTACGGTGAGAACGCCGCGTGGATCGCAAGTGATCCGGCGCAGTCGAAGGTGGTCGGCCAGGTCGGTTTCGCTCTGCCGCCGCTCGAGCCGGGCGTGCTGGACGACGCGAAAGCCGGAAAGGGTTATATCGGCTATTACGATGGCGGTGCCTTCGGCGTGCCGGTCACGTCCAAGAACAAGGAAGCGTCGCTGCTGTTCCTCGAATTCATCGGTCAGAACGAAGTGCAGCCCGATTGGGCCATCGCCGCACCGCGCATCACCAATACGGCGACGTTCGACGATCCGAAGGTGAAGGAGATGGACGTCAAGCTCGGCGGCTTCTACACAATGCTGAAGGACGACGGCAAGCTCTTCGCCGGCGCTCCCCCCTACCCCTTCCATGCGCAGGTGCGTGAAGCGACCGCTCCTATCTTCTACGACATCCTGACCGGCAAGATCGGGCCCGATGAAGGCCTCGACCAGATGGCGGCCAAGGCCGAAGAAGAGCTCACCTCGCTCGGCTATCGCAAATAAAACATCCTCCCCAACTTGACGGGTCGTTCCGACGACCCGTCATCTTCCGTTCCCAGATGGAGCGGACGTCCACATAACGTTCAATGGGGGATAGGCGATGCATTCGCAGAAGCTCGGGTGGCTGTTGCTGTCACCGACCATAGTGATCCTCGGACTGTTCGGGATCTTTCCTTTCATCTACGTCCTCTGGGTCTCTTTCCATTCATGGAACCCGTTCGCGGCCAATCCCGGCATGATCTTCAACTGGGCTGAGAACTATCGGCGGCTCGTCTTCGACCCGCAGTTCCTGGCATCGCTCGGCATAACCCTGACATTCGTCTTCTTCGCGGTCGTGTCGGAACTGGTCCTCGGCTACATCCTCGCCCAAGCGCTGCTCAAGGACTTCCCCGGAAAAGCGGTGTTTCGCACGATCCATACGCTGCCGCTGATCATGGCGCCGATCATTGTCGGCTCCGTCTGGAAGCTGATGACCACCCCGTCGATCGGCATCATTCCCTATCTCCTGAGGAGCTGGTTCGGCTACGATCTGAATATCGGCCAGAGCGCCGTCGCGGCCTTCACCGTCACTGTCATCATGGACATCTGGCACTGGACGCCGCTCGTCACCCTCTCGCTAATCGCCGCACTCGTCTCGCTTCCATCAGACCCGTTCGAGCAGGCGCAGATCGACGGCGCCGGCAAAAGCCAGATCTTCTGGCACATCACGCTCCCCCTGATCCGCCCGGCCCTGCTCGCCACGGTGTTCATCAGGCTTATGGACGCGCTGCGCACCGTCGACGAAGTCCTGATGCTGACCGGCGGCGGTCCGGGTTCTTCGACGCGCTACATCGGCGTCCATATCTTCAGGGAAGTCTTTCCCAAGACGAATTACGGCTACGGTTCGGCGATCTCCGTCATCGTCCTCTATCTCACCATCGTCGTCTGCTGGCTGCTCTATGTCGGCTTGATTGCGCCCCGCGTGAAGAGAGGTTGAAGCGATGAAGACCCGTTTTCCCTGGCTTCCGGTCGTCCTGTGGACCTTGATAAGCCTCGCGACCCTTTTCCCGATCTACTGGCTCTTCGTCATATCGGTGAAACAGCCGTTCGACCTGTTTTCGACGCCCGATGTCATTCTCCGGAGCTTCTTCTGGAAGAACTACCAGGACGTGCTGACCAATCCGACCTTGCGCGGATACATGCTCAACTCGATGATCATTTCGTCGGGCAACGCGCTGCTCGTCACCACGCTCGGCTTCCTTGCCTGCTACGCCCTGACGCGCTTCGACCTCGCCGGCAAGGAAAGCATCTTCTTCTGGACGATCACCAACCGCATGGCGCCGCCGGCGGTCTTCCTGCTGCCGCTTTTCCTGCTGCTGACGCAGGTCTACAGGATCGGCGACTTCTCGCTCGCCGATTCCAAGCTGGGCATGATCCTGGTCTACTGCTCCTTCAACCTTCCTTTCGCCATCTGGACGCTGCGCCCGACCGTGGAAGGCATTCCGAAGGAATTGGACGAGGCGGCCTATATGGACGGCGCGAGCCCATGGACCGTCCTCTATGATATCATCTTTCCTTTGGCACGGCCCGGACTTGCGGTGACGCTGATCCTGACCTGGGTGTTTGCGTGGAACGAATATCTGCTGGCGGCGACGCTTACCAACTTCCATGCGCGGACACTCACCACCGGCCTGTCGGAATATGTGACGACGACGGGGACGGCCTGGGGCATCATGGCCGCGATCTCAATGCTGACATTGGTTCCGGCGCTCATCGTCTTTTCAGTAGTCCAGCGTCACATCGTCGCCGGCCTGACCTTCGGCGCCGTGAAAGGATGAAACGATGACGTCTCAATCAGGAAACAACGAACGCAAGCCGGGATTTCTGCCGATCGAAACGAACTGGTTCGACCGGCTCTTCATCTCGATCGTGATCTGGGTCGCGCTCTCCCTGTTCTGGATGCGGTTCATCGAGCCGTTCGGGCCTTCGGTATGGTTTGCGGCGGCAATCTCGGCAGTCCTTGGCGCCTATGTCGTCTGGAAGGGATGAGCCGATGAATTCCGTCAACAACACCAAAACACAAGCCTTGCTGCTTTAGGAGAACGACATTGGCAAACGTACAGGTTAGCGACGTCACCAAGAAGTATGGCTCTCTTCAGGTCATGCATGGCGTCAGCGTCGACATCGAGGACGGCGAATTCGTCGTTCTGGTCGGTCCCTCCGGATGCGGCAAGTCCACCCTGCTCCGGATGATCGCCGGGCTGGAGACGGTCAGCAGCGGAGACATCCGGATCGGCGGCCGTGTCGTCACCGACGCTCCTCCAAAGGAGCGTGACATCGCGATGGTCTTCCAGAGCTACGCGCTCTATCCCCACAAGACCGTCGCGGAGAATATGGGCTTTCCGCTGAAGATGGCCAAACGTCCGAAGGCCGAGATCGACGAGAAGGTCGGCAGGGCGGCCGAGATCCTCGATCTGACGCGTTATCTCGACCGCTATCCGAAGCAACTGTCGGGCGGACAGCGTCAACGCGTGGCGATGGGTCGTGCCATCGTCCGAGATCCGAAGGTCTTCCTGTTCGACGAGCCGTTGTCGAACCTCGACGCCAAGCTCCGCGTCACCATGCGCGTCGAGATCAAGGAGCTTCACCAGCGGCTGAAGACCACCACCGTCTACGTCACGCACGATCAGATCGAGGCGATGACGATGGCCAACAAGATCGTGGTGATGCGCGATGGTAGGGTCGAGCAGATCGGCAAGCCACTCGATCTCTACGACTTCCCCGTCAACCTCTTTGTCGCCGGCTTCATCGGCAGCCCATCGATGAACTTCCTTGAGGGCCGCATAGCCACCCGCGACGGCAGGAAGATCGTCGTCACCGACCAGGGCATCGCCCTTCCGATGGCGGACACAAATGCGGATGAAGGACGAGCCGTTACCTACGGCATACGACCGGAGCACATCACGATCGGCGAAGAAGGCGTTCCGGTCGAAGTCTCGGTGTTCGAGCCGACGGGTTCGGAGACGTTGATCTTCGGCCGCACCGGAGGCGTGCCGATCGACGCGCTGATCCGCGAGCGCATCGAGGTCGACCCCGGACGGACGATGTACTTCCACATCGATCCCCGACGTGCGCATATCTTCGATCGGGAAACAGGCCAGAGACTTTAGGAGATCGACCCATGGACTTCAGAGGAAAGACGGTGATCGTGACCGGTGCCGGCAAAGGCATCGGACGCGAAATTGTAAGGATGCTCGTCGAACGGGGTGCGCAGGTCGTCGCCCTGACCCGCAGTGCCGCCGACGTCGAAGCGCTGCGAGGGGAATTCGGCTGCCGGGCAATCCAAGTCGATCTCGCGGACGCCGATGCGACCAGAGAGGCTGTCATCGCTGCCCTTCCCGCAGATTTCCTCATCAACTGCGCCGGCACAACCGAGCTTCAGCCATTCCTGGAGACAACCGTCGAAGCATTCGATCGCCTTGTCGCGGTCAACACGCGTGCTCCGATGATCGTTGCCCAGGAATATGCCCGCTCGCTGATCAAGGAAGGCCGTCCAGGCGCCATCGTCAATGTCTCGTCGGTCGCATCCTTCGTCGGCATCCCCGACCACGCAGCCTATTGTGCATCGAAGGGTGGATTGGATGGCTTGACGCGCGTCATGGCAAAGGAGCTTGCGCCTCACGGCATCCGCGCAAACGGCGTCCACCCAACGGTGACGTTGACGCCAATGGCGGTGAAGGCATGGAGCGATCCCGAGAAGGCCGCGGGGATGATGAAGCGAATTCCGGTCGGTCGCTTCGCTGAGCCGGCAGACATTGCCGAGGTTGTTCTTTTCCTGCTGTCCGACCAGGCTGCCATGGTGAATGGCATATCGATGCCGGTGGACGGCGGCTACATGATTGCCTGAAGTTCAGGACGAACGTGTCGTACGAGCCTGCGATTGCAATAGGGGATGCGGCGAGGTTGACCGCCGCACCAAACGGCGCAGCTCATCCTGATCAACAAAATGATCCGTCACGCCAGCCTCTTTATCCGGATGGCTGAAGACAAGTCCGTCTGAATCCTCAAGCTTCAGAGCTTGCTCCGTATTCATGATCCCCAGTGCCTGGCGCTCGTATTCGGACTCAAGCGCCGCCTCGACGATGGCTTTTTTCTTGCGCATGTCCATTTCCTCCGTTGCTCAAATGGTAACGGACGGGCGGACTCGCGGTTCCCATCAGGGCATCACGATATGAGACCCATTGAAACGAATGCTCGCCGATAACATTGCCCGCCATCGCGCGGGCCGAACTGTTTTTATGCCCTCGCTGCGAGGTTTGGCGCTGCCACAGCATGGCACTATCGATCACCGCGCCGCCGGTGAGGCGGCAAGAACGGGCAGTCGTATGAGATTTGATGAACAACGCCGGCAAGATAGGCGGAGGAGCTGCGATCGTTTTGAGGGGTCTTTTTATTCGTCAAGCAGTTCCCGCAGCGAGAAATATTTTTGACAATTAGCAAATCCTCACGAACTCGACCTCCAACAGCTTTCCTAACTTTTCGATGCTGCTCCCAATGTGTCCGACGCCGACTGCGCAATGATGCGCCGGTCCTTCGGCGTTCCAATTCTCGACGAACGCGCGCGCCCCGATTGGAAACTGATAGCGGCTGTTGGTGTTTCCAATCTCCAGGATCGGTCCGGGCACCGATTGTCCTTCGGCGCACAACAGCTTCACTTTTCCGGCGCACTCCACCACGGAGAGCAGTGTTACCGGGCCATTCTTAACCGACATTTCGACACTTACGCCGGAGCCGACCTTGCCGTGATAGACCTCCAGAGGACGGATCTTGGTTCGACCCTCTGCAATTTTGGTATGGCCTGGGCCATCATGGCCCATCAGGACCACATCTGCATCGAAATCCATTGCATAATATTCGGTGAAGGAACCTCCGGTGCCGAAGCTGTCCATGATCTTCATGGCCTGCGCGTTCTTGATCTCATATTCGCCAGCAACCGGTATGCCTTCGGCGGTGAGCATCGAACAACCAACGATTACCGACGTGATGACGTCCTCGTATTCATGCCCGGACACCGATTCATAATAATAGGCGAGCGAGCCGAGACGCTTCGCGTCGACGAGTTTGCGCAGCGCGACAGCAGTTCTTGCCGCCCGCGCCAGTTCGTCTGGATCGCAATCCGGCTGCACGTCGAATTCCGTTCGGATTCTGTCCAAGCAGGCCGCCACTTCCGCCTCGCCAACGTCGCGTCTGAGGCGTGCTAGTTCGTCAATCTCCACCACTTCGATGTGTGTCCCGAATGCCGTGCTTTGGGCTGTGAGATCGGAATAGATATCGAGCATGCCGTTGTAATAGCGCCCCATGACGCCAAGGCGATTATGCGACATGACGTGGGCTACCCGTGCGGCCTCGATCCACTCCTCGATCTCGTTGTCGACAAACGGGTCATCGTTGAGAACGCCTGTTACTTGGTGGAACCGAATGCCCGCTCGAGTGAACACATTGGCAATCTCGGGCACCGGGCATGCAGCGCAGTGCGCCAGCCACTCGCCGGTCATGGCAGTCCTGTTGCCGAGTGCGTTGAAGGACGCGTAGTCGATCGCACCAGCCGGCTGCAGATTCAAAATAATGACCGGCACCTTTGCACGCCGAACAACCGGCAAGACGGTCGACGATAGAGCGTAGGTGGTGATGTAAAGGAAAATGATATCGACATCGGCCTGGCGAAACAGATGGCCGGCATCGACGGCCTTCTCCGGCGTATCGACGAGGCCAAGATTGACGACTTCGACCCCGGGCCGTTCCAGCTTGGACGCGACGACATGTACATATCCCCGCAGCCTTGCTTCGAGACCGGCAAACTGCGGCCAATAGGCCTCCAGACCGATACCGAACAGGCCGGCCTTCAAAGGGCGATCAGACATTCCAATTTCTCCTGGAATTATAGCGGGGTCAGCCCTGCAGGCGGACACGAAGCTGGTCGAGGCCCACGGCCAGAAGCAACACGACACCGCGCGTGACATCCTGCCAGAAACTGGACACGTTCATGAGGGTCAGGCCGTTGTTCAGAGTTCCGAGGATCAGCACCGCAATCAGCGTACCCCAGACGCTTCCCCGCCCGCCAAAGAGGCTGGTGCCTCCAAGAATGATAGCGGCGATGATCGTCAGCAGATGCTGACTTGCTGCATTCGGGGCGGCCGCGCCGAGCATTGCTGCAAGAATGATACCGGCGGCAGCGCCTGAAATGCCTGAGATCACGTAGAGGATCATCTGGGTGCGCTCGACAGGCACGCCGAGAAGGCTGCTGGCCTCGGGATTGCCGCCGGTTGCGTAGACAAACCGTCCGAACGGCGTCTTGGCAAGCACGAGCCAAAGGACGGCAAAGACGATCAGCATGACGATGACGGGAAACGGCACGGAAAAGATGCGACCTGAACCAAGCCAGTTGAAGGCCGGCACGAAAAGCGGCTTGCTCAAGCCACCCGTCATGACCATCGACAGGCCCGAGAAGATGCTCATCGTCCCGAGTGTCGCGATCAGGGGATTGAGGCGCAGCTTGGTGACGATCACGCCATTCAAAATTCCGACCCCGGCGCCGATGACCAAGGCTGTCAGGCATCCAACCCAGATATTGATCCCGTTGGAATGCATCAATGCAACGATGACGCCGGCCAGTCCGGCAACGGCAGCCACCGACAGGTCGAGTCCACCGCCAATGATCAGCGGCGTTCCGGCTGCGGCCATGAGCCCGATGAAGGCCATGTTCGTGCCGATATTGGCAAGATTGCTCACCGACAGAAAGAACGGCGACAGCATAGCGAAAGTCGCAAGAAGGATGACATAGAAGCCCAGCAGAACCACGATCCCGGCGGCCGGTCTGGCAAGGATGTCCGTCATCGACTGGCGTTGGCTGGTCGTCTTGGGTTCGCTTGCAACGATCGAGTTTGACTTGTTCATGCTTTCTCCAATTCGTTCGTAGCAGACACGGAGTGCGACTCCGCCGCCTGCATCAGCTCGGCCGCCGATGCATTGGCTCCCAATGCGGCCACGGCCCGGCCCTCTTCGAAGACGATCGCTCGGTCGGCAAGACCGGCGACTTCCTCAGCGTCCGATGAGACGAGGAGTATGCTCAATCCGTTCGCTGCGAGCCGGCGGATCTCCTCATAAATCTCTCGTCGAGCGCCGAGGTCGACCCCGCGGGTCGGTTCCTCGAGAATGAGCAGCTTGGGGTCGCCGAGCAGCCATCGCGCCAGGCACACTTTCTGCTGGTTGCCGCCGGACAGGAGTCTTATTTCCTGCTCCGGACCCGTCGTCTTGACGCGCAGGGTGCGGATCCAGTGTTGCGACATTGCCCGCTCCCGATTGTCATCGACGAGCCCGAAGCGCGTAAAGCGCGTGAGGTAAGGAAGGGTCGTGTTGGTACGGACGGTGAGGTTGGCGATCAGGCCTTGCCGCTTGCGTTCGGCTGCAACGAAACCAATACCGCTTCGAATGCTTGCCCGCGGGTTCGACAACGCCGTTTCGGCTGTCCCCATCCGGATTGAACGGACCTTCGCCTTGGGCTCCGCCCCATAAATGGCTCTGCCGACCTTCTCAATCCCGGAGCCGATCAGGCCGAACGCACCCAGGACCTCGCCGCGGCGCACCGAAAAGGACACGTCGCTGAGCCAGCCTGGCAGCGACAGTCCTTCGACAGCCAGGATCGTCTCGTCCGGCAGGGATTGCGGCTTTGCCGGAAAAAGATCGCCGAGATCGCCTCCCAGCATCGCCCGCAGCACCTCGTCGTGACTGGTGGCGCTCGTCTGGAACTGTCCGCGTACCTCGCCGTCCCGCAACACGACGATCCGGTCGGAGAGGCGAAACACCTCGTCGAGGTAGTGGGAGATATAGATGATCGTGACGCCGTCGGCGCGAAGCGCATCGATCACCCCGAACAGGGTTTCGGCATCTGCTTCTCCGAGTGCAGCAGTCGGTTCATCCATGATCAGAATACGGGCCTGGCCGGCCAATGCCCGGGCGATCTCGACGATCCGCTGCTCCGGAAGCGATAGTGATCCCATTCTCCGGCTCGCAGAGACATGACCGAGCTTCAGTCGGCCGAGCAGCGTCGTCGCTTGCCTCTGCATGGCGGCACGGTCGACGAAACTTATGCCGGCGATCTTGCGCTGGGGCATCGATCCCAACGCGATGTTCTCCGCGACCGACAAGTCCGGATGCACGGACAGTTCCTGCGGCATCAAGCGAATGCCCGATGCTATGGCCGCACGTGCCGACGTGATGTCGACTGCGGCCCCATCGATCTGTATATGTCCGGCGTCGCAGGAATAGACGCCGGACAGGATCTTCATCAGCGTGGATTTGCCTGCACCGTTGGCGCCGAGCAGTGCCACGACCTCGCCGGCATCGGCCGAACATGTGACGTTTTTCAGGACCTGCACGCCGGAGAAGGACTTCGTGACGTTGGTGATTTGGAGCCGCGCTACGCGGCTCTCCGTGCTCGATACCGTCTGCATCAAAATCTCCTCCGACCCCAGATCATTGCTTGGGGAGAATTGCCTCGTAGCCCTTCAACCAATTCTCTTTTTTCAGACCAGAGAGATAGCTTGCGAACTCTGCCTCGGGAAAGGTGTAACCGTCGGCTTCACCGGCGCACGCGAATTCCTTGTAGAATTTGCAGATGTTTGCCTTGGTTACCATCTGATGGGTGACGAAGGTTGCCTCCGGCACGGCCTTGCCGGCGAGCGCAGACAGTGCAATCGGAATGAGATAATTCCCGTAGCTGCCTGGAAACGAACCCGTCGCCGCCACGAGTTTCGGGTCCGTGGCAAGCGCCTCGGCTTCATCCGCGCCGTTGCCGACGGCGATGGCCTGATCAACACGTCCGGCTGCTCGGACGGCCTGCAGCATGCCCATGGTCGCCTGGTCGTTGATCGCGATGATCAGGATCGGCGCTCCTGGCGGAATGCGGCCGAGTACGTTGTTCATCTGGGTATAGGATTCCTGCAGCGTATTCTTCGTATCGATCTCGATGATGTGGTCGGCCGGGAAATCCTTGGTCAGGGCTAGGAAGCCGGCGCGCTGACCTTCCGTGCGCATGCGCGGGATGACGCCCGACTGGGGCAGTGCGCCGATGACGAGATAGCCGCTTTTTACCGTGTCCGCGCCAAACTGTTTTGCCGCAGCCGTTGCAAGGTAGGACCCGCCCATGAAACCGGACTTCGGATTGTTCACGCCGAAGAAACTTGCACCGGGCATGGGGATATCGATTGCCGTGACCTTGGTGCCGTCTTGCTTGAACACGTCCATCACGGTCTGACCGAAGTTTGCGTCGGTCTGAAACTCGATGACATAGTCAACCTTGCGTTCGGCAAAAGACTTGGCATTGGCAAGCGCGGTCGGGCCATCGAGTCGGTTGTCGGCGACGACGAGTTCCACGCCGGCAGCATCCGCGTTTGCCTGAATGCCTTTCTCCACGAGCACGCCGAAAGCGATGTCACGCTGAAGATTGGCGAAGCCGATGCTGTACTTGCTGCCGTTTTTCGGAGGCGTCACTTTCGACGCGTCGGCGGCCATGGCCTGGAGAGCCTCGGCCGAAAGCATATTGCCGTCGAACTTCGCGGGATCGAACCCGTGGAAATCATCGGCATAGGCAGCAGATGCGGCGAGGCAAGCGGCTGCGACCAGCAGTCTGGCGTGAGTTTTCATATCTATTCTCCTCCCAGCCCCTACCCTCCCCGGCAGCGGCGATAGCTGATGCAATCAGCGTTCGGCAAAATTCGATCAACTTTGCCCTGACCTGATGACGGTACCATCGGCCACACCTGTTGACACGACGCCAAAATCCACAAAAGTGATCATTTGCATACAAAAAATGATCCTAAAAAGGCGACGTCAAATGACGGAAAACTACTTCGTCTACATGCCTGACAACAGAATTTCTGCAGCATGGGGCTGCACCGCTGTCTCGACGGGCTATTCGGTCATTGCGCCGCACTCCGATTACCCTCCGAGCCGTCATCCGGACGACCATCACTTCAGCTGGTCTCGCGGCCGCATCCTTCAGGCCTATCAGGTCGTGCTGATCAGCGCCGGCAACGGGAAGCTCGAATTCGGCAACCTGCGCCGACAGGTGCGCGTCACGGAAGGATCGATTTTTCTCCTGTTCCCGGGCGTGTGGCACAGGTTCGCGCCCGATCGGCGAACCGGCTGGACCGAGCACTGGATAGAGTGCCGGGGAACCGCTTTCGACTTTGCAGTGGATGCTGGCCTCCTGCATGTCGAACGCCCGCTCAACCCGGCAAGCGATGAGATCAATCATGTGTTCGCCGCCATCCATGACTTGGCGCGGCAGGATCCCGTGCTTCATCAGCTGGTGATATCCACGCTCGGGTTGCAGCTCCTTGCGCTGCTCTGCCGGCCGGACGATCTGGCAACCGGCGCCGGCGCGCGCCTCGTCGATCGGGCGCGCATGATCCTGATGGAGCGCTGCGGAACTTCACAATCGGTCGAGGATCTCGCAGCAGAGATGGGGGTGAGCTACCCCTATTTTCGCCGGCTGTTTCGTGAGCAAACCGGGATGTCGGCGAAACAGTATCAAATGAACGTCCGTGTTCAGCGAGCACGCGACTTCCTAGTAAATACCGACAAATCGGTAAAAGAAATCGCCGGCCTGCTCGGCTTTCATTCCGCCTTCCATTTTTCCAGCCAATTCAAAAATGCGGTTGGCTGCGCACCGACGGAATATCGTAGGACCTCTGAGAATTGAGAAGTCTGCCGATCCGTGGCACCGCGCGATCCCAGACGTCCCTCAGTCTGTCTTCGATGTCCGGAACCAGCGGCAGCGTCGAAGACGCAGAAAAGATCATCGCGCAATATGGAGCCGATCGGAAGGCATCCGACAAGGCTGCATGCCGTTTCGCGGCGTAGAAACGAGAGCGGCTGCTCGACGCTGCAACCAGTGGAGAAGCCGCATGTCCGCCAGTCGCTGAAGAGGCGGCGCGCCGGGCAATGGGAACCACAGTTTTCGGAAGACCTCTTATTTCATTGAAAGCTAATTTGAACTCCGTTAGCTTCCTTTGCGGGAGGACTACAATGCAACACATTGATTCGATTACTGCCGAGCCTATCGTAGCGGCGAAGGTCTGGTGCATCGCGGACTTCTGCTCGCAGCACCGATTGGATGGCAAGGAGCAAGCCAAGCTTACTGCTTTGTTCGGTGAGTTCGCGACCATCAGCGAACTCGTCCACAATGTAACGCGTAGATCAAGGTCAAGGTGAAGAGGCCGACCCGGCGAAACGGCTGACGTTCCATGCGCTCACCTGGCCGGCGGCACCAGCGAGCGTGCGATATCGATGATGTCGTCACGCGAGGTGGTCGGGTCTTCCCTGTTCCAGGCCATCACGATATGAGACCCGTTGAAACGAACGAACGAACGCCGGTACTGGCGACACCGCCTAACCCGGCGAGACGTCAGGCCCACCGGCGGCTCTTTGAATTAAGCGGGCAACCACTTCAGTGCGGTTCTGCGCCTGCAACTTGCGCATTATGTGTTGCAAATGCATCTTCACTGTATGCCCCGACAAATTGAGTTTTCCTGCAATCACCTTATTTGAACAGCCGCATTGCAACTCTGCGAGGACATCCGCTTCCCGGGGAGTGAAATCAGCGATCGCCAAGTACTGCGTCCTATCATCCAAGCTCTTTTCGGCTTCATTTCTGGCCGGACTATGCTCGTTTGAGCCGTTTGTACCAGCTCCCAATAGCTGCGGGAAAAATGTTCCTCCGGCCAGAACGAGACGAAGACCGGCAAGAGCAATGTCAATGGGAAGTGAAGTCGAGAATAAGCCGCGGATGCCCATCTTGAGTGCCTGACGGGCTATGATGGCGTCATCCGTACCTGAGAGCAACGTGACAGGAGCCTCAGGAAAACGTGCAGCAATCGCCGCGAGATCATCACGCAGGCTGGTGCTCTCAACACTTCTGCCAGCCAGGCCCAATACAATCAAACGCACCTCTGCTCCAAGAGCACTATCGAGACTCTCGGTTGAGATCAAATCTATAACGTTCCACCCGGCGAGTTCACGCTCAAGAAGCTTCACCACGGTGGTGCGCGCCAATGTAGAATTCTCGATGATGATCACAGTTGGTGCATTGCGCCCGATACGGCGCCTAGTTCCAGTAATGTCGGACACTTGCGTGCTCCCCACGAATATTTGCAACGCAACAGCTATTCATATTATTCCTGTTCTCACTACATGTCATGAGAAAAAGTGAGTGTATTTCGGATATTAATAGTCTGACCTCTCATGATAATTCTTATAGTTTATAAGATATCAACGATAGATAACTGGGCTTGCAGAGCACATTGAAGAGATTTTTCATGAATTCCTGCTGGTTCGACTTGTCGCTGCAGACTTTCCAGCTTCGCCGAATTCACGTACGGCAAGCGCGTCAACAAAGCTTTCAAAGGCACTGAAAAGGCAACCGATCTGCTACAGACCCATTTCGGAAAGCGCCATTGGATATAACGAGTTGCCGATCGGCTCGGCTTTGTTTCCATATCTCAATTCAAAGCAGTCGCAGACCCGACAGCAAAAAAGCCTGAGATCGCTGACTACCCGTTATGATTAGTGAAACTGTGCTCTAATGACGCATTAATACCAGTTAGCATTGTTCTCCCGCAGACAGCACTGCGCCGGCACCGACCGATAGCGGCCGGAGGTCACGGCCCCTGGCGGCCGAAATCGGCGACAATGCGGATGAGGTCATGGTGGAATGTTCAGTTCTGAGTGAGCCGACCGTTGCGTGCCATGTCGGCCCAAAAGACGAGAGCCCGGCGGAGGAAGCGTTCAACATATGGCCTGATAATGGCACAAAGAACGGTTTCGTGCGGTTGAGCCTCCGCAATGCAAGTGGGGAGGCTATTCGCTAGAGCAATTCCAGCAAAAGTGCATTGCGGTTTTTGCGTCCGGAATTACGTGGAAACAAAGAGATAGAGCATTTCCGTGCTTCGAAGAAAAATGGAAAGGCTCTAGCCATGCATGAAGCTCAGAATGTCGTCTACGAGAGCCGAATGGGCATCCGTGAGGTTACCGTCTCCACCGTGGCCCGCGATGCCGGCCAACTGAAGCGCTTGCTGATCATAGAGAACATGATCGGTCTGTTGGGCATCCGCCGTCCCGCCGGCGGGAACGGCAATGTTGATGGGATGGAAATAGCCGAAATTGACGTCTACCATGCTGCCGGTTGACGATCCGTCCCCACCGCCGCCACCTGCGTGATTGCCGGTATAAATCGTATCTGACGACAAGTTGAAGCCACCGCCATTGCCGCCGATGCCTGCGATCTGCACAGTGCCCTGATCGAAAATGACATTGTTTGTCTGATGAGCCTCTGCGGAGCCGCCTGCGGCGCCGATGGCGATGTTGATCGGTGAAAAGATGGCAATACTCACATCGACCATGCTGCCGACGAAATATCCATCGCCGCCATGGCCCGCATAAAAGTCGCCGGTCAATGTGAGCGCAGTTCCCGGGCTCATCGAAGTGCCGTGGCTCGCGACGTTATGGTCTCCGCCCGAGCCGCCCATGCCGCCGATCTGGGTTGCGCCCTGCAGGAACAGTGCGTTGTTCGATTGCTCAGCGTGAGCCGTCGCGCCAGGGCCTGCAGCCACGGCAGTATTCACGGGGGCAAACAGCGCGACTTCGGCGCTGACGAGTCCACCGTAGAAAAGCCCATTGCCCCCGCTGCCGGCATGATTGGCGCCATCGCCGCTACCGATGGCAACATTGCCGCTTCCGCCATTCCCGCCTATCCCCGCCATTTCGGTGGGATGCTGATTGATGAGCGCGTCGTTGCCCTGGAAGGCGTCTGCACCGGAATGAGGTCCCGCAATGGCGGCATTGGACGGCGTGAAGACGGCCAGTGCGTTGCTGCTGATCACGCCTTCGCTGATCCCGTCACCACCGCTGCCGGCTGAATTATGGCTCTGACCGGAAGCGACATCCAATGGAAGCCAAGTCGGCACCAGCGCCAGATGCCCCGCGGCCACGTTGGAGGCGAGGTGTTGATCGCTGCCCGTCTTGGGCAGGTCTTCCAATGAGGGACGAGTTTCCGCCATTACCGTCTCCATTCGCCGGCGACTGCACGTCCACCGAGCATGCGGCGCTTTGCAGCCTGAATTGTTCAGGCATTGTGCATCTGAACGTGGGAAAAGCAGAGCCTGCAATTCGTCTACATCCTGTCGGCTAGTGCTGTAGCCATTTGGCTGTCATGGCCGCAGCGCCCGTTGTGCGAGTTTGCGAGCATTAGAGCCTTTCCGGGTTAGATTGCAGCATTCTGTTGGCTCAAACGGAGTCGGATGGTCGACCGGCCGGCGCGCGTCGTAGCCCAGCTCTACGGCCAAGCCGGCCGGTCGATCAGCCGGCCCGTTTCAGCCAACCCGAAGGGCCGGGCATCTTTCCGCCAGGATCAAAGGCGATCGGCTCGGACGTACCAAGGGGTATGCCCTTCGCCAATCGCCTTTGCCCTGACGAAAATCTGCTCCGGCAGAATGCTGCAATCTAACCCGGAAAGGCTCTAAATCTGCCTATGGATCAGAGGCCCTGATGTCGCTTCGACGAGGTCGCAGACACGATCGACCATGCCACCCTGCACCAAATCAATAAGTACTGATCCAAATAACGCTCCGCCATTTCCAAGTATACGCCCAAATGAATGTCACCGAATATCTAGATAGGCCACAGATTAAATCGCAGGCAATATTCGCCTGCGGTTGTATTGGCTGCGGTGACATGCTGGAAATGCACGCCGTAGGGGGACGCCGTAGAACGAACACGGATGAAACCAAGTAAAGGAGTGACATCAATGCCTATTCCACAAATATCCGACACGATTCATCTCAACAACCCGGATGCGGGTGACGCGAATGCCGGCAACGGCGGTGATGGCCACAACGATGGGAACATCAACTACAACCCGGTTGCCTATGTAAACCCCGTGCAAACGGTCTACGGGGCAACGACCGATCTGCACAATGGCGATCACGTTTGGCAGAAGGCAGGTTGGGACGCCGGCAGTGGCGGAGACGGTGGCTTTGCTCAGGCCAAGAACGGCTTCCTGGCGGCGGTCACGAACAGCGGCGACGGCGGCGCGGGGGGAGATTCAAACTCCAACGGCAGCCAAGGAAACTCGAGCGGCGGCGACACGGCTACCGTGAATGCGGCTACGACCGCGACACAATATACGCAGCTTGTGGCCGATCAGCATGCCACCATCCTCGCAGGTGTCGGCGGCAACGGCGGCAACGGGAACAACGCTCTGGGCGGCGATATCTCGTCAGCTCTGGTGCACACGGATCCCGAAACGACGACGGTGAACAATTCTCTCGATCACTTCATAAACGCCTTCGGCCATATCGACGTCGACCATCTCGGCTCCTGAACTCTGACTCTGAGGGTCGCCGGTTTCGGCTGGCGACCCTCCTGAATTGCTGAATCAGCACGCAGCCTCTTCTTGTCAGAATCAAGTGCAGCGAGATCTGATAATGACAACGATTTCCATAAAGCCACCGCGCCCGCCGACACAGCTTGTTGTTGCGCTCAGGGCTTGTGCCGGAGCCTTCGGGTTGGTCTTCCTCTATAGCTGCGGCTACAATCTCTTTCTTCTCGCGCCTTCCATCTATCTCCTGCAGATCTATGACAGGGTCCTGTCGAGCCGAAGCGCTGACACGCTGCTGATGCTGACGATGATCATCGCCATCGGCGTGATGGTCGGGTCCACGCTGGATATCGTGCGCAGAGCAGCTCTTTCGCGCATCGGCAGTTGGCTGGACCACAGGCTACGGCCCATGGTGCTCACCTCATCGTTCGAATATGCCGCTCGCGCCGATACGGGAGCCGCCACGGAATGTTACAGGGACCTGGCCGCACTACGCCAGTTCCTCGATTCACCGGCTAGCTCGCTCTTTTTTGACGTTCCCTGGGCACCCGTATTCCTGTTCCTGCTCTTTCTCGTTCATCCGCTGCTTGGGACCATCGGTCTTCTGAGCGCGCTTGCACTTCTGCTGTTTGCGTTCCTGACGGAACTGGCGACGCGAGAGCCGCTTGCCTACGCCAATCTTGCCCTTTCGAGGAGCTATATCCGATTTGCGACCGCCCTCAAAAACATCGAGGTCATCAGGGCGATGGGCATGCAGGATGGCGCGGCGCTGATCGTCTATCGCGATGCGGAAATGGCAAGAAGGGCACAGGACATCGCGATGCATCGGACGGAGATCATTCTTGGTTTCTCCAAATCGATCCGCACACTCGCGCAGATCCTCATGATGGGATCCGCGACATGGCTAGTGCTCGTAAACAATGGCAGTCCCGGGATCATCTTCGTTGCGAGCCTGCTGCTCGGGCGCGGGCTCGCACCGATCGAGGGCGCAATAGGGGCATGGCGCTCCTTTACGTTTGCGCGCAATGCCTTCAATCGCTTGAACAAAATGCTGATATCAGTTGCATCGGATTGCGATGCCCGAATGGTGCCGCTGCCGGAACCCAATGGCCTCGTTCTCGATAATGTCAGCTATATCAAGCCATTCGCTGATCGGCCGATATTGACTGATATCACCTTGCGCCTCGCCCCCGGCGATTGCATAGCGCTCATCGGTCCTTCGGGATCGGGAAAATCAACACTCGGTCGCGTCATGGCAGGCGTTGTGCCAGCAACGCGCGGATATGCTCTTCTCGGTGGGGTCGATATCTCGGCTCTGCGCCTTTGTGGGGGGACCTGCCACGTCGGATACCTGCCGCAGGACATCGAACTCTTCGGCGGAGCGATCAAGGATGTGATCGGCCGGCTGGACGGAGGAGATCCCGGCAAAGCGATCGACGCCGCGAAGCTGGTTGGGTTGCACGAAGCGATCATGCGGCTGCCGCAGGGTTACGAGACCGATATCGGTGAAGGTGGCAACCTGCTCCTTCGAGCTCAGCGCCAACAGCTGGGACTGGCCCGGGCGGCCTATGGAAATCCGTCTCTGATCGTTCTCGACGATCCGAATTCGAGCCTGGATTATGACGGCGAACGCATGCTGTTTGCGGCAATCGAGCGCATGAAATCCAGGGGGATGACCGTCGTTATCATAACGCACCGGATGGGGATCCTGCCGGTCACCAACAAGATTGCCATCATGCGTAACGGGACGGTGGCTGCCTTCGGCGACAGCGAACGGATTTATGAAACTTATCTTCAACCACCGTCTCGAACAGGAACATAGGGAGAAACGCGGCCATGGCCCTTGTTCAACTGGATGCAACGCCGACGAAATTTTCGAATTCGCCGAGGACGGGTCGGCGGTTGGTCAAGCAACAGACGACCTATTTGCCGGTGATCGAGTCGAAACAGCGCGGACCCGCGCCCCCCTCGCCGATGCCGGGGCTCAGAGGCGTTGTTTGGACAGGCAACCTGTTGATCCTGGTTTTCATAGTCGGATTGGGAATCTGGTCTGTCCTGGCGCCGCTGAAAAGCGCTGCAATTGCATCGGGCGTTATCGAACCGGAGTCCAGCCGCAAGACCATTCAGCATCTGGAAGGTGGAATTGTCCGACGGATACTCGTTAAAAACGGCGATGCGGTCATGGCCGGACAGATCGTGATAGAACTCGACGACACGAAGTCTCGCTCGGAGCGCGACAGCATTCAAGGGCAACTTTGGGACGCCGAAGGAAGCCGCGCCCGCCTGCTTGCGGAGCAGACGGGCGGCGACCATATCGCCTATCCTGAGGACCTCAGGTCAGCCATGGACAGATATCCTTCGGTCAGCGCGATTCTGATCGGGCAACAGAAAATCTTCGAAGCCCGTCGCCGCGTCATGCAGGCGGAAATTCAGATCGCCAATGAAAAAATCGCGCAGGTGCGGCAGGAAATCGTCGGACTTGGCGCACAGAAGGCAGCACTGGCCGACAGAGCGACAATCTCGAGCCAAGAACTGGATCAGGTTACGATCCTCAGCGCCAAAGGACTGGAAAGAAGGAGCAGACTTCTCAACCTCCAGCGGGAAAAAGCAGACCTCGATGGCCAGCAGGGTCAAGTAGAGGCACAGATCTCTCGCGCCTACCAAGTGATCAGCGGCTCACAGGCCGATCTCGCAAAGCTTGAGAGCGACCGGTTGAGCGAAGTCGCCCAAGGCATGCGCGATACGGAAAGCCGGATCATGCAGCTGCGCGAGCGCTTGCGGGCGATCGACGACCAACTCGCAAGGACCGACATCCGCGCTCCCGACGATGGAACAATCATGAATCTGCGCGTCCACACATCAGGTGGCGTGATCGGCGCCGGTGAACCGCTCGTCGATCTTCTGCCACGCTCCGATCGCCTTGTCGTGTCTGCCCACGTCAGACCGGAAGACATCAACCTCGTTCATGCGGGGCTCGAGGCACAGGTCCACCTCCTTCCCTACAATCAGCGGCGCGTTCCACTCCTGAAAGGTCGGGTCGAGTATGTTTCAGCGGACCGTCTCATCGATACGCAGAGCGGCCAGCCCTACTTTGCCGCGACGATCCGTGTAACGGACGAGCGATTGGCGAAAATGAGTGATGTCGAACTGGTCGCGGGCATGCCCGCGCAGACACTGATCGAAACAGGCAAAAGCAGCGTGGCGCTCTATGCTGTCAGACCACTTCTCGACAGTTTCAACAGAGCATTTCGTGAGGACTGAAGCGGTGATGGGCAAGAGAAAATTCGACAACGACCAGATTACGGGCATTCTGAAGGAGCATCAAGCCGGAGTGACGGTGGCAGATGTTTGCCACAGGTACGGTATCAGCGAGCCGACTTTCTATCGGTGGCAATCCTTGCAGTTCGGAAATGTCGGTCTCCATGCCAAAAGATTGAGAGCACTGGAGGAAGAGAACCAGAAGCTCAAAAAGCTTTTGGCCGAATCCATGCTCTCGGCGGCAACACTGAGCGAGATGCTGGCGAAGACATCGAAAGGGCGAAACTAACCTCTGTCAGGGGTTTGTTGGCCGCCTTCTGGCCCCGCATATCGGGCGCGCGGCATCATATTTTGACGAGGGAGCCTCCCCAAATGGGGCAAAGGGATCCGGCTCGAAAAGTACCAAGCTCCATCACAACGTGGCCGCCTTGGGATGCGTATGCATCAAGCCACATCGTCAAGGTCGACGTCCAGCGCGCTGGCGATCGACCTGAGTGCGTCCAGGGAGCCCTCCTTCTTTCCGGTCTCGATTTCGGAAAGATAGGGCTGGGAGAGTCCGGACTTTTCAGCCAGCTCCTTGATGCTCATACCGCGATGCTTACGGAACACCCGGACAGGATCTTCGCCGGCAATCAGCGCCTTGACGACGTCTTCAGGCCAGGTCTCTTCACCAGCGTCGATACGCGCCTTTGCGGCGCGCGCCTCGCTGATGTCGACAAGGTCCTGATAGTCGTCTTCGGAAAGCAGCACGTACCCCTTGCCGTCGATGGTCAGTTTCTGGATTTCACCCATGGTGGTTCCTATTCGTTATAGATGTCGCCGCGTGGGCCGGCCTTGATGATGAGGACCTGCATGGTCTGATCGTCGATGATGACACGGTCCTGCCCGACACGAATTCGAAAAAAATCGCTGCCTTGCAGCTTCTTGAGATCGACCGTCTCGCCGTTGGCGAAGGCTTCGACCCTGGCGACGATCGCCGCGGCGCGCTTCGGCTGCATCTTGCGGAGTGCCTTCGTGGCGGCCTTGCTGTAGGCGATCTTTTTCATGGGTAAATATAGCTGAAAGCGAATTATTTCGCAACAATAATATTGCCAACGGCGATACTTGCGAAATTCTGCAGGTTCTTTCGATCGGATGCCCGCACGCATCGATGATGCGGATATAAAAATACAATGAAAACAAGATTGATAGCAGTGGTGCCCAGGACCGGAATCGAACCAGTGACACGCGGATTTTCAATCCGCTGCTCTACCAACTGAGCTACCTGGGCTAACCTGCTTCAGAAGTTCCCTTTCAGAAAAGGAACCGCGGGGCCTTGGTTCACCCCGGAAGCGAGCGGGGTTATAGCATCTTGTTCGCCCATGGCAAGCGTCAAATGACTCTTTTTTGACGGTCTTGCCGGCTTTGCGGATTCGTGAGGAAAAATAAGAGCTTCGGAGGCGAAATTCTCTAGTTTTCCTCATCGGGATATTCGGCCTTCGTCTCATCGTCGGCAACCGGGATGGCATAGGCGCCGGTCAGCCAGCGGGACAGATCGGCCTCGCGGCAGCGGTTGGAGCAGAAGGGGTAATGTTCGCGGTGGGAAGGTTTGCCGCATTCGGGGCAAGGGCGGGTCTTGCGCAGCGGTTCGACCTTGGCGGCCGCTTTCTTGTCGTCAGGCATATCGGTTTGTCCTATGCGATCGGCCGTCGGGCTCAACCCTCGGGCCACCGGCTATGCACATCGAAGCCTTCGCCGGTCAAAAGCAGAATGGTTTCATAAAGCGGCAGGCCGACGACATTGGTGTAGGAGCCCACCATCTTCTGCACGAAGGTGCCGGCGAGGCCCTGGATGCCGTAGGCGCCTGCCTTGCCGCGCCACTGGCCGGAGGCCAGGTAGTTCTCGATCTCGAAGCCCGAGAGACGCTTGAAGCGCACCTTGGTCTCGACGATCTTCTGACGGACCTTGCGATCCGGGGTCACCAGGCAAACGCCGGTGTAGACCATGTGGTTGCGTCCCGAGAGGAGATGCAACGAGTTCAAGGCCTCGTCGGCGAACTCAGCCTTGCCGAGGATACGCCGGCCAACGGCGACCACCGTATCGGCAGACAGGATATAGCTGCCCTTCCAGGTGATATCGCCCTTGATGGCGGCAAGGGCGGCTTCAGCCTTCTCAGCCGAAAGCCTGCGGGCGAGCGAACGCGGATGCTCCGACTTCCTGGGCGCCTCGTCGATATCCATCGGCATCAGGCGCGAAGGCTCGATGCCGGCCTGGTTGAGCAGGTCAACGCGACGGGGCGAGCCCGAGGCCAGAATGAGCTTGTATTTCAGCGCCATGGAACCTCGACCATCGTCAGACGGGAGCAAAAACCCTTGCAGGACCTTCGGGCAAACTTACTTGAAACGGTAGGTGATACGGCCTTTGGTCAAATCGTAGGGCGTCATTTCCACAAGCACCTTGTCGCCGGCGAGAACGCGGATGCGGTTCTTGCGCATGCGGCCGGCGGTGTGGGCGATGATCTCGTGTTCGTTTTCGAGCTTCACACGGAACGTCGCATTCGGCAGAAGTTCGGTGACGATTCCCGGGAATTCGAGGACTTCTTCTTTAGGCATATAAGTGTTTTCTTCCTGTGGGTTGAATAGGCAGCGCAGCGCGCGCCTTTAAAATTTGGGCGGAAACTACACAATCAACGCAGGTTTGTGAACCTCGTTGATCAGGCTTTCCTTTATTTGTTTTCATGCCGATTGCGCGGCAATGCCATTTCGTTTGAGTAGCCGGCTTTCGATGAGGCCGGCCAAGTGATCGCGGACCTCGCGGTAGCTCTCCAGAATCTGCTCGCGCGTTCCGATTGCAACCGTCGGATCCATCGTCGGCCAGTAGACCACATCGACCGCACTCGACCGCGTCAGCTCAAGTGCTGCATGATGGGCCTGCGGCGACAGCGTGATGATCAGATCGAAGTAATCGTCCTCGAGCTCTTCCAGCGTCTGCGGCTGGCGGCGCCCGAGGGAAAGCCCGATCTCCTCGAGCACGACATCCACGAAGGGATCGCGCTCGCCGGCGCGAACGCCGGCCGACCTGATATAGGTATTGGCCGGCAAAATGCTACGGGCGATCGCTTCGGCCATCGGCGAGCGGATGGCATTCATCCCGCACATGAAGAGGATGGCGCCCGGCCGCTTTCCCTCCTCGACGTCGACGGCGCGCTCCATTGCCGTCATCCGCGCCAGTAGAGCACGCAGACCAGCGTGAAAAGGCGCCGGGCGGTATCGAAATCGACCTCTATCTTGCCGGCCAGCCTATCCTTCAGCGTCTGCGAGCCTTCGTTGTGGATGCCGCGCCGGCCCATGTCGATCGCCTCGATACGGCTCGGCGTCGACGAACGGATCGCTTCGTAATAGCTCTCGCAGATCATGAAGTAATCCTTGACGATCCGCCGGAAAGGGGTGAGCGACAGGATATGGGTGGCGACGCCGCCGCCCTCTTCGGTGGTGATGGCGAACACCAGTTTCGAATCGACCAGCGAGATGTTCAGTCGGTAAGGCCCGCCGGCATGGCCGAGCGGCTCGAACCTGTTCTCCTCGATCAAATCGAAGATGGCGACGGCGCGCTCATGCTCGACATCGGGCGTCGAACGGCCGATCGTATCGTCAAGGACGACGTCGCAAAGCCGGAAATCGCCCTTCGCCATGCCCTCACCTTTCGAGGTTGAGGCGGATCGCGACCGATCGCGCATGGGCATCGAGGCCTTCGGAAACGGCAAGGGCGATCGCCGCCGGGCCGAGGGTGCGGAGCTGCTGCGGGCCGAGACGCAGGATCGAGGTGCGCTTGACGAAATCAAGCACCGAAAGACCGGATGAGAAGCGTGCCGACCGCGCCGTCGGCAGCACATGGTTCGAACCGCCGACATAGTCGCCGATCACCTCAGGCGTATGGGCGCCGATGAAGATCGCGCCGGCATTGCGGATGCCGTCGAGCAGCCGGTCCGGATCGACGACGGCGAGTTCCAGATGTTCTGCGGCAATACGGTTTGCCAAGGGAATGGCCTGTTTCAGATCGGCAACGAGGATGACCGCGCCGAAATCGCGCCAGCTTGCTGCCGCCGTCTCGGCCCGGTTCAGCGTCTTCAGCTGGCGTTCGACCGCCTGCTCCACCGCCTTGCCGAATGCGGCATCATCGGTGATGAGGATCGCCTGGGAACTGACATCGTGCTCGGCCTGGGCCAAGAGGTCGGCGGCGATCCAATCCGGATTGTTGTCCTTGTCTGCAATGACAAGCACTTCGGAGGGGCCAGCGATCATATCGATGCCGACGGTGCCGAAGACATGGCGCTTGGCGGCGGCGACATATGCATTGCCGGGGCCGGTGATCTTGGCGACCGGGGCGATCGTCTCGGTGCCATAGGCAAGAGCCGCGATCGCCTGGGCGCCGCCGACACGATAAATCTCGGTGACGCCGACAAGCTTGGCGGCAGCAAGCACCGCCGGATTGACGGCGCCGCCGGTGGCGGGAACGGCGATGACGATGCGATCGACGCCGGCGACCTTGGCCGGCACGGCATTCATCAGCACCGAGCTCGGATAACTCGCCGTACCGCCCGGAACATAGAGGCCGACCGCTTCGATCGCCGTCCAGCGCGAGCCGAGACCGACACCGAGGTCATCCTCGTAAATATCGTCCTTCGGCAGCTGCCGGCGATGATGGGATTCGATGCGCAGCGCCGCGAGCTTCAGCGCCCCCAGCACCTCCGAAGGCACTGCCTCGACGGCGGCGTCGATTTCCTCAGGGGTAACGCGCATCGGCACGGTGGCGTAATCGATGCCGTCGAATTTCAGCGAATATTCGGCAAGCGCGACATCGCCGCGGACGCGCACATCATCGATGATGGCGCGGACGACGACGTTCACATCCTCGGAGACTTCACGCTTCGTCGTCAGGAAGGCGGCAAAATGCTGCTCGAAACCTTCCGATGCCTGATCCAGCCAGATTGCCAAGGCCGATATTCCTTCTCAACTCGAAACTGCGATGTTCAAACTTTAGGGCGTCACGTCAGCGGTGGCGAGGCTTGGAAGACGCCTCCCAGGCGCCGCCGATATCGGCCAGCTGGACCTCGATGCATTCGACATCGAGCGCAATCGAGGCCGTGCCGGACAGCGACAACTCGACCGTGCCCTCCGGCCCCTCGCCCTTCTTCTCGAAGCGCAGCGCCAGCAGCGACAGCACTTCGTCGCGTTTCCCGCGATCGATGCCGAGCGAGCGGACGGCAAGCACACGCTTGAAGACCAGCGCAGCCCGGCGGCGCTCGAAACCCTTGCGCTTGCGCTCGGCACCTTCCCAGACGAAACGATTGGCGGCAAGCGCGAACTGCGCGTCGCGCGGCGACCAGTCGATGTCGCCGACCTTGAAGACGCTGTCCTGCATATGCGCGGAGATGATCGCAAGATCCTCGTTATCGAGCGCAACAAGTTTCAGGTCGGTCATTCAGCCTCATCCCATTACCGGCCTAGGCCGGGCACCGCCGGAATGGCGATGCGTCAGACAAGGGAAATAAGGCGCGGCGACCAATTACGCAACCGGGATGAGCGGTGCTTACTCGCTGATGCGCTCGACGATGGCGCCGCAGCGGGTCAGCTTCTCCTCGAGCCGCTCGAAACCGCGGTCGAGGTGATAGACGCGGGACACCGTGGTTTCGCCCTCGGCGGCAAGGCCGGCGATGACGAGCGAGACGGAGGCCCGCAGATCGGTCGCCATGACGGGGGCGCCGCGCAGGCGTTGGACACCCTCGATCTTCGCCGTCTGGCCGGACAGCGAGATCCTGGCGCCGAGGCGGGCAAGCTCCTGCACATGCATGAAACGGTTTTCGAAGATGGTCTCGGTGACATGCGAGACGCCGGAAGAACGGGTCATCAGCGCCATGAACTGCGCCTGCAGATCGGTCGGGAAGCCCGGGAAGGGATCGGTGACGATATCGACCGGCCTGATGCCGGCGCCGTTGCGCTTGATGCGCATGCCGTTGTTGGTCGACGAGATTTCCGCGCCGGCGCGGCGCAGGGTTTCCACTGCGGTCTCGAGCAGCGCTACATCGGTATTTTCGAGCACGACGTCGCCGCCGGCCATGGCGACGGCCATGGCATAGGTGCCGGTCTCGATGCGATCCGGCAGGACGCGGTGGCGGGCGCCGGAGAGCGAAGTGACGCCTTCGATGGTGATCGTCGCAGTACCCGCGCCCGAGATCTTGGCGCCCATGGCGTTCAGGCAGTTGGCGAGATCGACGACCTCAGGCTCTCGGGCGGCATTGCCGATGACCGTCGTGCCGCGGGCAAGCGTTGCCGCCATCATCATCACATGGGTGGCGCCGACGGAAACCTTCGGGAAGGTGTAGCGTGCGCCGATCAGGCCGCCGGCAGGCGCCTTGGCGTTGATATAACCGGCATCGATCTCCATGGTCGCGCCGAGCGCCGTCAGGCCCTCGATGAAGAGATCGACGGGGCGCGTGCCGATGGCACAGCCGCCCGGCAGCGAAACGCGGCAATGGCCTTCGCGCGCCAGCAACGGCCCGATGACCCAGAAGGAGGCGCGCATCTTCGAGACCAGCTCATAAGAAGCCGTGGTATCGACGATGGTGCGGCAGGTGAAATGGATCGTGCGCGAATAGGAATCTTCCTGGCGCTCGCGGCGGCCATTGACGGCAACGTCGACGCCGTGATTGCCGAGGATGCGCATCAGCAACTCGACATCGGCCAGATGCGGCACGTTTTCGAGCGTCAGCGTATCGCTGGTCAGAAGCGAGGCGATCATCAGCGGCAGTGCGGCATTCTTGGCGCCGGAAATCGGAATGATGCCATTCAGCTCATTACCGCCGACGATTCTGATACGATCCATGTGCGCTTACGGGCAGCGCCCGCCTTTCCTGAAAGTTCTGCCTTGGAATAAGGAGTGAGGTGTTTAGGGGATTTCTCGACACGCTTCAATTCGCGACGGACGGAACATTACGATTCGTCCAATTTTGCGGCGGGCAGCCCATTTGTTTCGTCGGCTTGGCCGGAACGGCGGGCTCGGACCTGCTGTTTGCGTCGCCCCAGATTTTCCCTGAGCTTTTCGGCGGCGCGCTCACGGCGCAGTTTCGCCTGTGCCTCGATCGCCTCTTTGCGGCTCTGCTGGCCGGTTTCGGTCTTTTCATTCATGCGACAGGATTAGCCGAATTCGCGCCGATCCAAAAGTCCCTTGCGTGCCAATCCACGCGAAGTTGGAATTTGCTGCTTGCGCTGGCCGTCAAGCTGTGGCAATAGCCGCCCCGTTCCCGCGATTGAGCCACCCGGCTCTACGCGGTCTGGTCCTGCTGCCGTAGCTCAGTGGTAGAGCACACCCTTGGTAAGGGTGAGGTCGGTGGTTCAATCCCACTCGGCAGCACCAGTTTTCTTGAAAAGACAGTCCATCTCCCGGCGAAAACACCTCATAAGTTAGCGTTTCTCATCAGCTGGCAGCCATAGGCTTTCCTGTCATGGGTCGAGGCAAAACCATTCGTTGCGGCATCAGCGACGATCCGCCCATTGCTGACGGCAAAAATCACGCTAGAATATTAACTATCGCAAAGTCTCCCCGGAGGAACTGGGAGATGCTGCACTTCGTTTCTGTCGAAAATCGTGGAGGAGCGTCGATGGCAACTGAAAGATGGAACAGCCCGGTCAAGGTTGGTTTCGAAGGTGCCGATGCGCGAACGGTCAATGGGCCGTTCGATGCGCTGAAGTGCCTGGCGGATCTCTGGCCGAGTATGCGCGGGCTTCGTTATATCAAGGCCCGCAGCGCCTGCCGGGCGGCGCTCGACGGGCGCAAGAGCGTGGAAGAAGCAAGAGCCGAGTTTCTGGCGGCCGCCGAAGAGGCGAAGCTGAAGCTGCATTAGCACTTCGGCAAGGAATTTTGGGCGATTTTCGCCTTCTGGGCGTGCAAGCGTGCCGGAACGGGATAATGCTTTAATTTCGGTTTAACCCTGCAACAAGTGCGTGCCGGGTTTCGGTGCAAAGGGCGTTGCGCCTGGTACAGGTGCATCAATAGAAGACGACCAGCCATCATGATGATGGTTAGAGGCTCGTCACCTCTGCGGAAACGCAGGCGAGCCTCGTCCGAGCAGGACCGCCTTTTTTTCAGCAATCCGCGCCGCTCTCATTCTCGATCTCGACATAACCGACACCGATGATCGTGCCATCTGCCGCGCGAATGAAGGAGGGGAGATAGTGGGGTTCTACCGGTGTGCAGGCGACGGCCCCGGTATATTCGTTGAGGGCGATCTGGTCCTTCGGCAAAGCGGAATAATTCGTGCCGGTTTCCAGCGAGGCATGGGCGGAGCCGGCAAAGACACCGCAACCCACTATCAAGGTCGTTGCCCAGAGGCGAGGAAGCAACTGCATGAGAGTCTCCAGCGTTTAGGTCCGGCCTTTCAACACCCGAGAGAGCATTTTGGTTCCCTTCATGGATCGTAAAGACATGCGCGCCGACCGGCGCAACCTCTCCTTCGCCGGACTTTTATTTGATGCATGTCGTTGTCCTAAAACCGCTGCACACTTTTAGGCGACATGCATTAGCGTCGCAGCAGGCGAGCACGCACATAGCCTCGTCCGACGACGCCCTCGGCGATCTCGATCGCCCGCTCGACATCACCCCGCCGGCGCACGAAACCTTCCAGGATGACATAGGAGCCCGATATGCTGACGGTGATTTCGCCGGCTTCGATATCGGCGGCCGCTTGAAGGGCGCTCTCCACCGAGGCGCGCGTCGCGGCATCGCTGTGGCCCTGACGGCCGGGCTCGCCATGCCCCGTGAATGCTGGAAAGCCGAGCACCGTGAACGTTTCCTAATGTTGGTTGATGTCTGTTAACGCCGCAGCGACGCATTCGTTGCGTCCCCCGGAAAAGAAGAGCCTGCTCGACAGCGATACCTGCGCGGTGGCATGGGCTACCATTGGCGAAAGGCGCCACCGCTTCTATATCTGGCTGCAGTCGAAAGAGGGATGACGACGATGAAAGCGCTTCTGCCTGCCTTGTTGGCCGGAGGATTGTTTGCCGGGCTTGTCGGCTGTTCCTCGGCCGATAGCCCGGCGCTGGATCCCATTCCCGGCAGCATTACCTATGGCGGCCAGCCGCGAACGAAGCTTGCCAAGTCGCCGGTCGGCAGCGCCGTCTACAACCAGTTCTACAACGGGACGGGACAGCGCGTGGAGGAAACCTATATTCTTCAGCCCGACCGCAGCCTGAAGCTGGTGCGGCGCGAGATCGGTCCGGATTTCCCCGACTGAGATGTTGCCAGCGCACCAGATCGCTTGACAGAGGCGGCAATCGCGAACATTCAAGGAACATCTAATCTTTCCCCAGTGATTCTGCGGGAGCCCGACCGGACGGCTGGATGTATCTCGAAAAGCTCAATCCGCAGCAGCGCATGGCCGTCGAGCACGGCACGCTCATCGACGGCAGCCATATTGCCGGGCCGCTGCTGGTCATTGCCGGCGCCGGCTCGGGCAAGACGAATACCTTGGCGCATCGCGTCGCCCATCTCATCGTCAAAGGCGCTGATCCCCGCCGCATCCTGCTGATGACCTTCTCGCGCCGGGCAGCGGCCGAGATGGCGCGGCGTGTCGAGCGCATCTGCCGCGATGTGCTTGGTTCGAATGCCGGCGTGATGGCGGACGCGCTGTCCTGGTCCGGCACCTTCCACGGCATCGGCGCGCGGCTGTTGCGCGATTATGCGGAGCAGATCGGTCTGGATCCTGGTTTTACCATCCACGACCGCGAAGACAGTGCCGATCTGATGAACCTGATCCGGCACGACCTCGGCTTCTCGAAGACGGAAAGCCGTTTTCCCACAAAAGGCACGTGCCTTGCCATCTATTCCAGGGCGGTGAATTCGGAAACCGCGCTCGACCTTGTGCTGCGCGACGTCTTTCCCTGGTGCGCGACGTGGGAGAAACAGCTGCGCGAACTCTTCGCCTGTTATGTCGAGGCCAAGCAGAGCCAGAACGTGCTCGATTACGACGATCTGCTGCTCTACTGGGCGCAGATGGTTGGCGAAGCGATGATTGCCGAGGATATCGGCAGCCGCTTCGACCATGTGCTGGTCGACGAATATCAGGACACCAACCGGCTGCAGGCCTCGATCCTGCTGGCGCTGAAACCCGGCGGCCAGGGGTTGACCGTCGTCGGCGACGATGCGCAGTCGATCTATTCCTTCCGTGCCGCGACGGTGCGCAATATCCTCGATTTTCCCGCCGCCTTCAGCCCGGCCGCCAATATCGTCACGCTCGACCGCAACTACCGCTCGACGCAGCCGATCCTCGCCGCCGCCAACGCCGTCATCGATCTCGCCTCGGAGCGCTTCACCAAGAACCTCTGGACCGAGCGGCAATCGTCCGAGCGGCCGCGCCTGGTCACGGTGCGCGACGAGGCCGAGCAGGCGCGCTACATCACCGACATGGTGCTCGACAACCGCGAGGAAGGCCTCACGCTCAAACAGCAGGCCGTGCTCTTCCGCGCCTCGCATCACAGCGGGCCGCTGGAGGTCGAGCTGACCCGGCGCAACATTCCCTTCGTCAAGTTCGGCGGGCTGAAGTTTCTCGACAGCGCGCATGTGAAGGACATGCTGGCCGCCCTTCGCTTCGCGCAGAACCCGCGCGACCGTGTGGCGGGCTTCCGGCTGATGCAGATCCTGCCGGGCGTCGGGCCGTCGACGGCGCAGAAGACGCTCGACCTGATGGCCGAGGATGCCAGCCCGATTACTGCTCTTGGCTCCATGCCGGCGCCGCCGCGCTCCGGTGAGGACTGGACAATGTTCGTTTCGATGCTGCAGGAGCTGAAGACCGGCAAGGCCGGCTGGCCGGCAGAGATCGGTTTGGCGCGGCAATGGTATGCGCCGCATCTGGAACGGCTGCACGAGGATGCCGCGACGCGGCAGGCCGATCTGCTGCAGCTCGAGCAGATCGCTAGCGGTTATGCCTCGCGCGAGCGCTTTCTCACCGAGCTCACCCTCGATCCGCCGGATGCGACCAGCGACCAGGCGGGCGTGCCGCTTCTCGACGAAGACTATCTCATCTTGTCGACCATCCATTCCGCCAAGGGCCAGGAATGGACGAGGGTCTTCATGCTGAACGTCGTCGACGGCTGCATACCGAGCGATCTCGCCGTCGGCACCACCGCCGAAATCGAAGAGGAACGCCGCCTGCTCTACGTCGCCATGACGCGCGCCCGGGATGGTCTCGACCTCGTCGTGCCGCAACGCTTCTTCACCTATGGGCAGAACTCGCAGGGCGACCGGCATGTCTATGCCTCACGCAGCCGCTTCATTCCCGCGACCCTGCTGCAGTTCTTCGAGGCCTGCAGCTGGCCGCAGGTGAAATCGCAGACTGCCGCTCAAGCGCAGGCGCGGCAGGTGCGCATCGATGTCGGCGCCCGCATGCGCGGCATGTGGCGATAACTGGATAGCGTTCAGAGTGAAAGCGGCGGCTCGGCCGGTTTCAGGAAATGCTTGATCCTTGCTGCTTCAACAGCCTCGACTGAGGCCGGCGACCATTTCGGATTGCGATCCTTGTCGATGACGGCGGCGCGGATACCCTCGAAGAAATCGGGATTATCAAGCATCTGCAGACAGGCGCCGAGTTCGCGGCCGAGGCATTCGGCAAGCGAGGCGCTGCGGCGGCCGGCCCTGAGCAGCCGCAAAGCGAGCTTCAGACTGGTCGGTGAACGCGTCAGCATCACTCGGCGCGTCTCGGCGGCAAATTCGCCTTCCTCCCCGGCGAGTGCTGCCAGGATTTCCTCGACGCTGTCGAAACCAAATGCGCGATCGATCACCGCCGCGTTCTGTCGCAGCCGGCTTTCTCCCTGAGGCTCAGAAAGCGCCTGCAGCAGGGCATCGACATCGCTGGATGAACTGCCGCGCGGCAGGCTCGAGAGAGCATCGGTCACCTCGCCGAGCCGCGACGAAGCGATCTGAAGGTCGGCAAGGCGGGCGTGGATCGCGTCCGCGGCACCGATATCGAGCCCTGTGAGACCGAGCCATGTTCCGGCTTCGCCGGGTGCGCGCGGCAGCAGCCAAGTGGCGCCGACATCCGGGACATAGCCGATGCCGGTTTCGGGCATGGCAAGCCGTGTGCGCTCGGTGACGATGCGGTGGCGGCCGTGCGACGACAGGCCGACGCCGCCGCCCATGGTGATGCCGTCCATCAGCGCGACATAGGGTTTGGGATAGGCGGCAATCATATGGTTCAGGCGGAACTCCTCGCGCCAGAAGTTTCCGGCGAGGCCATCGCCGGCGCGGGCACTCTCATGCAGGGCGCGGATATCGCCGCCGGCGCAGAAGCCGCGTTCGCCCTCTCCCGTCGCCACGACGCTTGCCACCTCGGAATCACCGGCAAAATCGTGAAGGGCTTCAGTGATCGCCCGGATCATCGGCAGGGTCAGGCTGTTCAGCGCCCGCGGCCGGTTGAGCCGGATGACGCCCGCGGTACCCCGCCGTTCAATGATGACATCGCCTGCCCGTTCGCCGTCCTGCATGGTTCACCTCATCTGTTGCGACCATGAATAGACGACGATGACGCATCGCTCCAGTCGATTTAAGGTCGGTTCAGGCAGACAGCGAATTGCGGGCGGAGGCTTCGGCCTCGCACCGGGCGGCGTAATCGATGGCAAGTTCCAGCGGCAGCGGCCGCGAGAAGTGATAGCCCTGCGCCAGACGAACGCCCATCGCCTTCAATCCCTCGGCGATCTCTTCGCTTTCGACGCCTTCGGCGACGGAGGCTATGCCGAGATTCTGGCAGAGATTGGCGACCGAGCGGGTAATGTTCATGCAACGGGCGTCACGATCGAAATTCATCACGAAGGACTTGTCGATCTTCAGCTTGTCGAAGCCGAGACGATGAATATGGCTGAGGCTCGAATAGCCGGTGCCGAAATCGTCCAGCGCAATCGAGATGCCAGCAGCGCGCAGCATAGTGATCACCTGGTCGGCGGTGTCGAAATCGGAGAGCAGTGCCGTCTCGGTAATCTCGAATTCGATGCGCCTGGGATCGATGCCGGAGCGGGTGATCATGGCCAGCAGCGCCATCGAGGTCTCGTGGTCGCAGATATCGCGCGCCGAGAGATTGAAGGACAGCCTCAGATGCCGTGGAATGATCGCCAGCGCTTCGAGCGCCTTGGCAAAGAGAATGCGCGTCATGCGGCCGATGACGGCCGTGCGCTCGGCCGCCGGGATGAAGGCGTCTGGACTGATGCGGCCGAAGCGGGCGCTGTCCCAGCGGGCGAGCGCCTCGTAAGCGACGACGCGGCCGCTCTTCAGCTCGACGATCGGCTGATAATCGAGTTTCAATTCCTTGGCGAAGTCGTTCGCCTGCAGCTCGAGTTCGATCAGGTGGCGCTGCGTCAGGATCTTCTCGTGCTCGGCCGAGAAGAATTCGACGCCGCTGCTGCGCTTGCTCTTGACCTGGTAGAGGGCGAAATCCGCTTTCTCGTAGAGATCCTCGGCGGTGTATGTGCCGATATCGGGATAGACGATGCCGCACGAGCCGAAGACGCGGACCGAGCCGTCGGGGATTTCGAAAGGATCGCGGACGGCAGCACAGAGCGTCAGGCCGAGATCGGCGATCGCTTGGCGTGTCATCGAACAGGGGAAGATGATCCCGAACTCATCGCCGCCGAGACGGGAGACGATGCCCTCTTCGCCGACCAGGGCGACGAAGCGGCGGGCCGTCTCCTTGAGCACGAGATCGCCGGCGGCATGGCCGAAGACGTCGTTAACAGGCTTGAAGCCGTCGAGATCGAGAATGCCGAGGACAGGCGGCGAGGACGGATTCTTCTGCAGCCGTTTTTCCAGCGAGAGAAAGAAGCTGCGGCGATTGGCAAGGCCGGTCAGCTGGTCGTGCAGCGCGTTGCGGCTGTTGACGAGGTTCAGCTCTTCGGCTTCCGCCTGCTTCTTCTTCAGCTCCTCGGTCAATTGCACGAGACCGACGAAATTCTGGAAATAGCTGTTGATCACCCTGAGGAAGGGCAGGATCAGGAAGAGGCCGCTGATGGCCGTCGCCACGAAAACGGGATTGCCCGAGAACAGGAAGGTCGCGACCATGGCCGAGAAGGTGATGACCGTGGTCAGGGCTGCCGCCATCGGCAGGTGCATCAGGCAAAAGATGCAGGAAATGCCTGTCACCACGAGGAAATAGGCGATCTGACCCTGCTGGGAAGCATCGCCATATTGGTAAAGCGCGATCGCCCAGCCGCCGAAAGCGACGGCCAGGATGCCGGCCCCTGATATCGTCACCTTCATCAGCCTGTAGGCCCGCTCGGCGGTCACATCTTCCTTGCCCCGGATCTCCCACCAGCAGAGACGGAAGACACAGACGACGCTCAGGGCCACGGGAATATAGAGCGAAAGCCAAAGGGGCGCGGATTTGAGGTGGGTGATCGCCACCGCAAGGGCGTTGATGATCAGCAGGACATAGAGAATGGGAATCTGCGACGACAGGGCTCGGAACTGCGCCAGCAGAAGCGTCGGATTGTCTTTTTGCAGCTGCAATGAGGCCAGAAAGTTCTTCATCGTCTCTTTTCCGTTGGCCCGAGCCAGCCAGAGAAAGCTTGATTTTTCCTTATTCACGTTACGGCATGCAAACCCCTGCAGGCGCGGGGATGGGAAACGGGTTCTGGATCAGAAGGACGCGGCGGCGAGTGCCCGGTGGATGCTGTGCAGGTCGTCGACATTCTTGTTCGACAGGAACAGTTCCCAATCGAGCGAGCTCTGGACGATGGTTTCCAGCGAATCGTATCTGGGCTTCCAGTCGAGCACCTGCCTTGCGAGCGAAGCGTCGGCGACGACGCTTGCCGAATCGCCGGCGCGGCGCGGCGCCATGTGGATCTTGAAGGAATGCCCGTGCAGGCGGGTGACCATGTTCAACACATCGAGCACGGAATAGCCTCTGCCATAACCGCAATTGGCAACGAGCGAACCCTTGCCTCTGCGCAGGTGCTGCAGCGCTTTCAGATGTGCATCCGTGAGATCGCTGACATGGATGTAGTCGCGCACGCCGGTGCCGTCATGGGTAGGATAATCGATGCCGTAGACATTGACGCTGTCGCGCGTGCCGAGCGCTGCCTCGCAGGCGACCTTGATGAGGTGCGTGGCGCCTGAGGTCGACTGGCCGGCTCGGTGGTGCGGGTCGGCGCCGGCGACGTTGAAATAGCGAAGCGCGACATAGTTGAAATCATAGGCGGCGGCGGCATCGCGCAGCATGAATTCGGTCATCAGCTTCGACTGGCCGTAAGGATTCTCCGGATTGAGCGAGGCCGTCTCCTTCACCGGCAGGTCGGTCTTTTGCTGGCCGTAGACGGCGGCTGTCGAAGAGAAGACGAAGTTGCGGATACCGGCCTTGATCGACGCGCTCAGCAGCGCCCGGGTCTTGCCGGAATTGTTGTCGTAATAGGAGAGCGGATCGGCGACCGAGACCGGAACGACGGCGGAGCCGGCGAAATGGATGATCGCCTCGATGTCGTTTTCGATGAAGACCTTTTTCAATATGTCGGGATCGGCAATGTCGCCGAGATAGAAACGCGCCGCCGGCGCCACGGCCCAGCGAAAGCCCGTGGAGAGGCGATCGAGCACAACCACATCCTCGCCTGCATCGAGCAGCGCCCAAACCATGTGACTGCCGATATATCCGGCCCCGCCCGTCACCAAAACCGCCATGTCCCGCATCCCTGCTTTCGTTTTTATAAGCAGGGGCATCAGGCGCCGGTTTTTCTTTCCAATTTTCTTATCGAACGGCCGTTGGAAGGCCTTTGAACGGGTATGTTTGGAGTCGTGGTTAGAGGCCGATTTCGGGCTTTGCTAGAGTTTTATCGATCCGGCGATTCCGGCACAAAATCGACTTGGCCGACGCCACGATATCTCTTGCGGGCAGTGCGTCTCAGAGCTTGAGGATATAGTCGCAGAGGCGCTCGGCGGCGATCGCCACCTGGGTGGGATCACGCAGGAAACAGGCGCGCAGGAAGAGTTCGCCGCCCGGTCCGAAAGCGGTGCCGGGAGCAAGGCCGACGCCTGTCTTGTCGACGATATCAAGCGCTGCCCTGCGGCTATCGGCGACGCCGTCGATCTTCAGGAAGGCGTAGATCGCGCCGTCCGGTTTCAGTGTCTCGACGCGGTTGGTGGCGACAAGCGCATCGCAGAGAATATCGCGGGAGCGGGCCGCCTTGGCGATATTGGCAGCGACGAAATCGTCGCCTTGATCAAGGGCTGCAACGGCGCCCTTCTGCATGAACTGCGCCACGCCCGATGTCGAATACTGGATGAGGTTTTCGAGCACCTGACCCATTTCAGGGGGTGCTACGATCCAGCCGACGCGCCAGCCGGTCATCGACCAGTTCTTCGAGAAGGAATTGACGAAGATGATCTTGTCGCCCTCGTCCATCACATCGAGGAAAGAGGGCGCTCGGCCACCGGCAAAGGAGTAGCGGGCGTAGATTTCGTCTGCCAGGATCCAGAGGTCGTGCTTGCGGGCAAGCGCCAGGATATCGCCAAGATCCTGCTTCGTTGCCGTCCAGCCCGTCGGGTTCGAGGGCGTGTTGATGAAGATGCCCTTGGTCTTCGGGGTGATCGCGGTTTCGATACGGTCAAGATCGACCGCCCATTTACCGCCTTCAAACTGCAGCTCGACACTGAGCGAGCGCGCACCTGCTATCTCCAGGGCGGCGGCGATATTCGGCCAGGAAGGCGAGAGGTAAACCAGCTCGTCGCCCGGCGAGGTCAGCGCCTGCACGGCGATCTGGATCGCCTGCATGCCGGAGCCGGTAACGTAGAAATGCTCGACCGGAAGCCGGATTCCGAAATGTCTGTCGTAATAATCGGAAAGTGCCTGGCGAAGCTCCGGAATGCCGCGCTGCCAGGTGTAGAAGGTCTCGCCGGCAGCAAGCGCATCCATTGCCGCCCTGCTGATGAAATCAGGCGTCGGCAGATCGCCCTCACCCACCCAGAGCGGCAGCAGGCCTTCGCGGCCACGGGCATAATTGACGAGTTCGACGATCCCGCTTTCGGGCGCCGCCAGGGCGCGCGGGCTGAGGCTGCTGACGATCGACATGCAAATCTCCGGTTTCCGCCTTCATAGCGGATTTGCGCCGGCAAATCCCATGACATCCAGTGATGGCATATCGATTTTGGTGATGAATGAGCCCGGCCGAAGCGGAGGGGCTCCAGCCGGATCAAGCCGTCGGGCGCGTGGCGAGAAGATCGCGGATTTCCGTCAGAAGCTGAACGTCTGCCGCCGGCGCTGGCAGCTCTTCCGGTGCAGCCTTTTCCTGGCGCTCGACCTGGGCACGCAGGGTGTTCACGCCCTTGACCATCAGAAAGATGATCCAGGCGAGAATGAGAAAGTTGATGAGCACGGTGAGGAAGCTGCCATAGGCAAACACCGCTCCCTGCTCGCGGGCGGCGGCGAGCGACTGCGCGTTGACGGCCGACGAGAGTGGGAGGAAGTAATTCGAAAAATCGAAGCCGCCGAAAATGGCGCCGACGATCGGCATAATAAGGTCATCCACCAAAGATTTGACGATGCCACCGAAGGCGCCGCCGATGATGACGCCGACTGCAAGATCCATGACATTGCCGCGGGCGATAAAGGCCTTGAACTCATTGAGCATCGGATCCGTCTCCCTTCGATCCATTTCAAAGACATGCAATGGAATTTATTAGCTACATCTTCATTGCAATTAATCAATCGGCAATCGCAATTATTCAGCAATACCTCTCCCGCGGTCTTTGACTTAAGGCCTAGACGGCCAGGAATTTTCAAAGCGTCTGAAATGACTTAAGCTGACCCACGTTGCGGGAGGTCCGGCGGGTTTTCCGCCGGCGGAGGGTCAATGCTTCCAGGCTGGGTCATATTCGCGTCTGCCTTCGGCTATCTGCTCCTGCTTTTCGCCGTGGCAAGCTATGGCGACCGCAAGAACCGCGGCCAGGGCACCCTCGGCCCGGGCACGCTGGGCGGATGGCCGGTTGTCTATGCGCTGAGCCTTGCGATCTACTGCACCTCCTGGACCTATTTCGGCAGCGTCGGGCTTGCCGCGCAGCGCGGGTTGGAATTTGCCGGCATCTATATCGGCCCCATCCTGGTCTTCACGCTCGGCATGCCGTTGCTTCGCCGCATCATCGAGCTCGCCAAGGCGGAGAAGCTCACCTCCGTTGCCGATTTCGTCGCCGCGCGTTACGGCAAGAACCCGACGGTCGCAACGATCGTCGCGCTGATCTCGCTGATCGGCGCCATTCCTTATATCGCGCTGCAACTCAAGGCGATCTCGAGCACCGTCAGCGCCATGGTCAATCCGTCCGATTACGGCATCGGCAGCGGCAATCTCTATTTCCTCGACCTGCCGCTCCTCGCGACGCTGGTGCTTGCCTGCTTTGCCATCATGTTCGGCACGCGGCATACGGATGCCACAGAGCACCAGGATGGCCTCATCCTCGCTGTCTCGATGGAATCCGTGGTCAAGCTCGTCGCCTTCCTGACGGCCGGCGTCTGCGTCATCTGGTTTCTGTTCGACGGCCCGACCGATCTCTGGCGCAAGACCGTCGACAATGAGCTGGTCATGTCGGCGCTCAGCTACCACACGCCGATCAGCCGCTGGATCACCCTGATCATCTTGTCGGCCTTTGCGATCATCCTGCTGCCGCGGCAATTCCACGTGACGGTTGTCGAAAACCGGACACCGAAACAGCTGAAACTCGCGGGCTTCCTGTTTCCCAGCTATCTCATCGCCATCAATCTCTTCGTGCTGCCGGTGGCGATCGGCGGGTTGCTGACCTTCGGCGGCACCGGCAATGCCGATTTCTACATGCTGTCGCTGCCGCTTGCCGGCCAGATGCCCGTCATTTCGCTGATCATCTTCATCGGCGGCTTCTCCGCCGCAACGGCGATGGTCATCGTCGATTCTGTGGCACTGTCGATCATGGTGTCGAACGACATCATCATGCCGATTTTCCTCCGGCGCAAACTCGCTGGCCGCGCCAGCCAGCGCGACAATTTCGCCAAGACGCTGCTCAACATCCGCCGCAGCGCCATCTTCGCCGTGCTGCTGTTCGGCTACGCCTATTACCGCTCGACCGACAGCACCGCCGGCCTTGCCTCGATCGGCCTTCTTTCCTTCGCCGCGATCGCGCAAATCGCCCCAGCGATGTTCGGCGGGCTGATCTGGCGGCGGGCGAATGCGCGCGGCGCGATCCTCGGGCTGACCTCCGGCTTCGTCATTTGGATCTACCTGCTGTTCCTGCCCTCGCTCGGCGGCCCAGATTATTCCTATGTGGCGAGCGCCGTGCTCGGCTTCATCTTTCCCGGGACCACGCTGTTTACGGCCCCCGACGCCGATCCGCTGGTCAATGCGACGGCGATGAGCCTGCTCGTCAACAGCGCCTTCTTCGTCGTCGGCTCGCTCACCCGCAACGCCAAGCCGCTGGAGCGCATTCAGGCCGGCATCTTCGTCAAGCGGCATTCGCGCTCGCAATTTGCCACGCGCGGCTGGAAGACCCGCATCAGCGTCGGCGATCTCAAGGCGGCGATCTCACGTTATCTTGGCGAAGAACGCATGCAGCGTTCTTTCACGACTTACGAACAAGGCTCCGGCCGCAAGCTGGAGGACGAGCAGCCGGCCGACATGGCGCTCATCCATTTCAGCGAACAGCTGCTCGGCAGCGCCATCGGCTCGTCCTCGGCCCGGCTGGTGCTGTCATTGATCCTGCAGAAGATCGAGGATGCCTCTTCCGACACCGCCTGGTTGCTCGACCAGGCGAGCGAGGCGCTGCAGTATAACCAGGACATGCTGCAGACGGCGCTTTCGCAGATGGACCAGGGCATTGCCGTCTTCGACAGTTCCAACCGGCTGACGATCTGGAACCGGCGTTTCCGGCAATTGCTGGATCTTCCGGAAAGTGCCGGCCAGGTCGGTTTTCCTTTGTCCGATATCGTCACCACGCTCATCCAGCGCGGCGACATCGCGCCCGGCGATCTCAGCCAGACGGTGCGGCATTTCCTGACGCTCGACAAACCTTTCGCGCTGGTGCTCGGCGGCGGCGAGCGGATCATCGAGGTGCGCTCCAACGCCATGCCGGACAAGGGTATCGTCGCCACCTTCACCGACATCACCCAGCGCGTGAACGCCGACCAGGCGCTGAAACAGGCGAATGAGACGCTGGAGCAGCGTGTCGCCGAACGCACGGCCGAGCTTACCCGCGTCAACCGCGAACTCGGCGAGGCACGCGCCGCCGCCGACGAGGCGAATATCGGCAAGACACGCTTTTTTGCCGCCGCCGGCCACGATATCCTGCAGCCGCTCAACGCCGCCCGGCTCTATTCCTCGGCATTGGTCGAGCGCATGGCGCAATCCGAGAACAGCCCAATCGTGCGCAATATCGATTCCGCGCTGGAATCGGTCGAGACCATTCTCGGCGCGGTGCTCGATTTATCCAGGCTCGATACCGGCGCCATGCGGCCGCGGCTCGCCTCCGTCGCGCTCTCTGACCTGCTGGAGCGTATCCAGACCGATTTCGCGCCGATCGCCCGTGAAAAACAGCTGAAGCTGGTGATCATGCCGACGTCGCTGAGGGTCCGCTCCGACCCCAATCTTCTGCGCCGGCTGGTGCAGAACCTGGTTTCCAACGCCATCAAATACACGATCACCGGCAAGGTGCTGGTGGGCGCGCGGCGGCGCGGCAACCAGGTGATCATCCAGGTGATCGATTCCGGCATCGGCATCCCACCGTCGAAATTCCGCACGGTGTTCAAGGAATTCGCGCGACTGGATGAAGGTGCCAAAACCGCCTCCGGCCTCGGGCTCGGCCTGTCGATCGTCGACCGCATCGCCCGCGTACTCAACCATCCGGTCGAGTTGCAGTCGACGCATGGCAAGGGGACGCAATTCCGCATCGCCATGCCGCTCGACGTCTCACGCCCGGCCGCGGCTGCAGCAGCGGTTGCGCCCGCCGACCGTCCCGGGCAACCGCTGAGCGGGCTGAAGATCCTCTGCATCGATAACGAGCCGAAGATCCTCGAAGGCATGCGGCTCCTGATCAGCGGCTGGGGCTGCGAGGTGGAGGCGCTGGATTGCCTCGCCAAGGTCACCGCCCTCGATGGCCAAGAGGGACCGCCTGACATCGTCATCGCCGATTATCATCTCGGCGACGGCACCGGCATTGCCGCGATCCTGCATCTGCGCCGGCAGTTCGGCGCCGATATCCCTGCCCTGATGATCACGGCCGACCGCACGCCGGAGGTGCGCAGCGAGGCCGAGCGACACGGTATTGCCGTTCAGCACAAGCCGGTACGGCCGGCGGCGCTGCGCGCCTATATCACCCAGATTTCCGGCCTCAAGCGCGCCGCCGCGGAGTAACTGAAAACTTAGAGCATTTCCGTTTTTCTCCGAATCACGGAGATGCTCTATCTTTTTGTTTTCACGCAATTCCGGACGCAAAACCGCTACGCACTTTTGCTGGAATTGCTCTTAGTCCGTCGCGCTCATGACACGCGCAACCAGATCGCGCACACGCGCTGTCGCCGGCACATCGCCGAACAGGATGCGGTACATGATCGGCGCCACGACCTGGTCCATGACGCGGTCGACATCCGGAAAGGCCTCGCCGCGAGCCTTGGCCCTCTCGGCGATGACGTCGATCTGCTGGCGGGTAAATTCAGCGCATTTACAGGCATTCGCGCCCGCCTGCGCCGCCAGCACGTCGCGGATCATTTCGCGGCCGGGGCCGGAGGACATTTCCTCGGCATATTGGTCGGCCCAGGTTTCGAGATCGGCCTTGCCGCTGCCGGCATCGATCGGCTGCATGTCCGGCCGCAGCCGATCGACGGCGACATCGGCAAGAAGCTCCTGCAGGTCGCCCCAGCGGCGATAGATGGTCGACGGCGTTACCCCCGCCTTGCCGGCAATCAACGGGATCGTCACGTCGGCGCGGCTTATCTCGGCCATCAGCTCACGGACCGCCTTGTGCACCGATGCCTGAACCCGGGCGCTTCTGCCGCCCGGACGGAGATTCTCTTTCACTGTCATGCGCGCAACCCGACTTTCTCTCCTTGGCACCGATGGTTCAAAATCTTTGACAGACCTATTAACGCAAATAATTTGCTTTTATAAAGCAGTTGCTCTACCTAAGTTAACGCAACAGCTTAGCTTTAAAGGGCTTATATATGTTCGCCGCAGCCAAATCCACCGAGAATTCGCCGCGCCCCTGGATCGGCTTTCATGCGCTGACGCTCGCGACCTTCTTCGGCGCCTCCGCGGCGCCGACGCCGCTCTACCGGATCTATCAGGAAAGTTTTTCCGTCTCGCCGGTGCTGATCACGGTGATCTTCGCGGTCTACGCCTTCGCGCTGCTGGCGGCGCTGCTGATCGCCGGTTCGATCTCGGATCATCTCGGCCGCAAGCCGGTGATCTTTTTCGCCCTCGTGCTCGAAATCGCCGCCATGGGCCTCTTCGTCATCGCAAGCGGTCCCGGCTGGTTGATCGCAGCGCGGATCGTGCAGGGGCTGGCAACCGGGATCGCCGGCGCCTCGATCGGAGCGGCGCTCGTCGATGTCGACCGGGCAAAGGGACAGATCGTCAACTCGATCGCGCCGCTTTGCGGCATGGCGGTGGGTGCGGTCGGCACCAGCGCCCTGATCCAATACGGCCCCTTCCCGATGCATCTGGTCTATGCGCTGTTGTTTGTCGCCTTCACGCTGCAGGCGGCTGCCATCTGGCTGACAGGCGAGACCGGCGGCACGCGGCCGGGCGCGCTCGGCTCGCTGATACCGCGGGTCACCATTCCCAAGCAGGTGAAGCGGCCGCTCTCGCTGGTGACACCGATCAATATCGCCAACTGGACGCTTGCCGGCTTCTATCTCTCGCTGGTCCCGTCTTTGGTCGCCAGCACGACCGGCAGCCGGGCGCCGCTGACGGGTGGGGCCGTCGTCACTGCGCTGATGGTGAGCGGAGCAATCGCCGTCTATCTCAGGCGCAGCATGACGGCATCGGCCAATCTGGTTTTCGGCGTATCGGCCAAGACGCTCGGCATCCTGACCGTCGTTGCCGGCGTGCATCTTGCCAGTGTGCCGCTGTTGCTCGTTGGCACAGTTTTTACCGGCGTCGGTTTCGGCACCAATTTCCTCGGTTCGATCGGCACCATCATGCCGCTTGCCAAGGCAGACGAGCGGGCCGGGCTGCTATCGGCCTTCTACGTCCAGAGCTACCTCGCCTTCAGCCTGCCGGCGATCCTGGCCGGGTTCCTAGCGAAATCGGCCGGTTACGCATTGACGACCGATATCTATGCGACGGCGATCCTGCTTTTGATGGGCGTCGGATTGATGAGCATTCGCGCCGACCGGCGCAAGATCGCGGGGAGTGATGCCTGACAGTCTTCACGGTTTGAGATCCAGCAGCGCCCGGCCGCTGCCGTCCATGGCGAAGGGCACCGAGGCGTGCTGGTGGGCAACCAGCCATCGGCCATCCTGCTTGACGAGGCCAAGCGTCTGGCGGAACCAGAGATCGACGGCGGCGCCATCGGTCTTGGTCCCGGTCATGCGCGTGAGGCCGCTCCAGAAAGCGACATCCTCGCCAACCATCAATCTGGCATCGCGCACCTCGCCGCCGATCGGGCCTTCCCAGGTATCGAACCAGGCCTGCAGACCCGCTTCGTCCTGGCCGTGGTATACGAGCGGCGGCGCCAGCGAAAATTCGATCTCATCCTCGGTCTCGTAGGAAAGCGCATCCTTGGCGTTCTTTTCGCCCAGCGCCTTGGCGCGCATCATCAGCATGGCGATGATCGCGTCTTCCTCGATCCTGGCATTCGCTTCGTCTTTCACGATCGTTCTCCTTTTCCGTTATGGACAGAGGACGAAGGGGAGGACGAGGATCCGACATAGACATCTGCGCAATTCCGGACGCAAAACCGCTGCGCACTTTTGCTGGAATTGCCCTAGAGATAACGCGTCACCGCCGGTTCGTTCCACCAGGCATCGTGCCTGCCGTCGGAGTAACGGACCGGCAGTGCCGCCAGTTCCTCAGGGGTAATATCGTCGAGGCAGGCGATGTTGATCGAGACATAGGCGCCGCCGATCGCTTCGACATAACCGTCGCCATAGGCCGGCACACCGCAGGTGCGGCAGAAGCGGTGATGACCACTCATGGTGTTGAACTGATAGTCGGACGTTTCGGCCTGGTCGCACATCAGCCGGAAATCCTCCGGCTTGACGTTGGCGCCCCAATAGCGGCGCTTGGCGCAGATCGAACAATTGCAGCGGCCGGTGCCCTCCTCGAGGTCCATGTCCACCTCGTAGTGCACTTTGCCGCAATGGCAGCTTCCCTTGTAGGTTTTCTTCATGGCGCTCTCCTCCTTCGGCGTTGCCTTCAGTATCCACATATGACAATATGTTGTCATTATGAATGAGATACAAAATCGACAATATGTTGTCAAACAAAATCGACCGGAGCGGACGATGGAGGGGGATGCTTTTTCCGCTTTCGCGATCACCGCCCTTCGCCTCGCCGGCCATCTGACGGCGGCGGGCGACCAGTTGGCAAAGCCGGCAGGGCAAACCAGCGCGCGTTGGCAGGTGCTGGCCGCGGCAAGGCGCGGCAACATGTCGGTGGCGCAGATCGCCCGTGCGCTCGGCCTGGCCCGCCAGGGTGTGCAGCGGCTGGCCGACGTGCTGGAGAGCGAAGGGCTGATCGCCTATGCCGACAACCCGCAGCACCAGCGCGCCAAGCTGGTGCGGCTGACGGAAGAAGGGGCCGTGCGGCTCGGTGCCATCGAGATTGCGCAAGCCGGGTGGGCCGACGGGCTCGGCGCCGCGTTTACGTCAGCGGAACTCGATGCGGCGCGGGCGGTGATGGCGCGGGTCATGGAGATGCTGGAGGGTAGCGAGGCGGCAGGCGGTTGAGCGCGCTACCTGACTTGCGGGCCTGTTATCGCCGGTGGACGCACTCGGCTTGGCGATGCGAAAGATTCTCTAAGGTCATGCCGTGATCGCCCCCCTCTGCCCTGCCGGGCATCTCCCCCACAGGTGGGGAGATCGGCAAGAAGCCATGCCTCGCCCTCAATTTACGATTCACGTGACGGCCAGTTGTTTGGGGAAACCATCGCGCCCAGCCAATCTCCCTCCTTGTGGGGGAGATGCCCGGCAGGGCAGAGGGGGGTGTCGCGGACGCATTTCTTGGGAAAGGGCACAACATCAGCCGGCCAGACACAAAAAAAGGCCGGGTGAACCCGACCTTCCCTGCTATCTCAACGAACCGTGCCAGTACATCCGTGGTCACGATCCGGAGATGATATTTAGAGCCTTGAAGGCTCAGGCCGCCTGGAGGCGGTCTGCCGACATCTTGCCGGACTTGTTGTCGCGGACGAGCTCGTAAGACAGCTTCTGGCCATCCTTGAGATCGCGCATGCCAGCGCGTTCAACGGCGGAGATGTGGACGAAAACGTCGGCTGCGCCGTCATCCGGCTGAATGAAGCCGAAGCCCTTGGTTGCGTTGAACCACTTTACGGTACCAGTGCTCATGACGATATCCTTTTCGAATCGTTCATAGAAGAATGCAGCTCGGATAAATGCCAAGCGGCGATGAAAACCGATTTTGGAGGAAGTTCGCCAGGAACGACACGAGGCCGTTTCAAAGTTCATCTAGCAAGATCGATGCGCGGATATGTAATCGGAAATTGTGTCCGTGACAAGGCCGCAGCCAGGGAAATCGGTGACGTTTCAGACACCGCGGACAGGTCTTTGCCTGCCGCGCGGCGGGGAAAACCGAGGGCGAGATTTTTTTTCAGAAGCTGAAATACCGTCTATTCGGCCTGCGCCAACCTGGTGATCGCCTTGCCGAGGCGGGCGACCCGCACTTCCGGGGTCGTTGCCTTCAGGAGCGGCAGGACGATTGCATATTGGCCGGTCTTGTCGAGCCGCGCAAAGGTAGCACTGGCGGCAGCGTTCTCAGCGAGCGCCGCCGCCAGATCGTCCGGCAGGCCGGCATCGCGTTGCGGAGCGTAGGCGACAGCCCATCGTCCGTCGGCTTTGGCGGCAGCGACTTCGGCAAGGCCCGCGGGCCGCATGCGCCCGGCTTCTGCGAGTGCTGCGACCCGATCGACATTGAGCTTGGACCACGGACTTTTGGCGCGCCGGGGCGAATAACGCTGCAGGTAGGAATGCGCGTCAAACCCCTTGCGCTGGCTGTCAATCCAGCCGTAACAGAGCGCCACATCCAGCGCCTCGTCGATGGTGATGAGAGTTCGTTTCGGATTTTTCTTACCGATCTTCAGCCAGGCGCCGGTCGATGCCGCGTGATGCAGGCAGAGCCAAGATTCCCACTCCATCGGATCGGCAAAGGCGAGGATGTCGGTTGACGGTTGCATGGGCGGTCCGATCCGGGTGACAGCGAGGCGTGGGTTGCTTGCGGTTCAGATTGCCGACGCCACCCGCCCCATTCAACGTTTGAAACCCGGCAAGAGCGGCACAGCTTAAAAGACGGCCTAAGCCGCCTTCCCCACCTTCGCATAGGGGTCGAACCGCCCGTAGAACGTCTCACCTTTCGCGGCCATGTCCTTCAGCAGTGGCGTCGGCTTGAAGTGGTTCCCGTAAGCAGCAGCTAACTTTTCTGCCAATTCCACGAAAGCCTTCGCACCCATCCCGTCGATATAGCTCAACGCCCCGCCGGTATAGGGCGCGAAGCCAAAGCCCAGGATCGAGCCGACATCGGCCTCACGTGGATCGGTGACGATGCCCTCCTCCACGGTGCGGGCGGCTTCGAGCGCGATGGTGACGAGGAAACGTTGTTTGAGCACGTTGACGTCAACCTCAACCGCCGGTTTCTGCGGGTAGAGGGTCTTGAGGTCGGGCCAGACGGACTTCTTCGCCGGTTTCGGCGGGTAGTCGTAGAAGCCCTTGGAATTCTTGCGGCCGAAGCGGCCCTCCTTTTCCACCATGCGGGAGATGAGCTCCATATGCCTGGGGTCGATGGCTTTTTCGCCGAGATCGGCGACCGTCGCCTTGAGGATCTTCAGCGAGAGGTCGATGGCGACCTCGTCGTTGAGCGCCAGCGGACCAACCGGCATGCCGGCCATCTTGGCGGCGTTCTCGATCATCGCAGGCGGCACGCCCTCGATCAGCATGTCGTAGCTTTCCGACATGTAGCGCAGCACGCAGCGATTGACGAAGAAGCCGCGGGTGTCGTTGACGACGATCGGCGTCTTCTTGATGGCTGCGACATAATCAAGAGCGACGGCCAGCGCCCTGTCGCCGGCGTCGCTTCCGAGGATGACCTCAGTCAGCATCATCTTCTCGACAGGCGAGAAGAAATGGATGCCGATGAAATCCGCCGGGCGTTTCGAATTCTTGGCGAGACCTGAGATCGGCAGGGTCGAGGTATTGGAGGCGAAGATCGCGCCTTCCGGCAGCACGGCTTCGACCGCCTCGATGACCGCTTTCTTCACCTCGCGATCCTCAAATACCGCCTCGATGACGAGATCGGCATTGGCGAGATCGGCATAGTCGGCCGAGGGCGTGATGCGGGAGAGCAATGCGGCCGCTTCATCCTGCGTAAGACGCCCCTTACCGACAGAATCCTTGACCAGGCCTTCGGAGACGGTCTTGCCCTTGGTCGCCGCTTCGATGTCGCGATCGATCAGCGTCACGGGAATGCCGGCGGCGGCGGTGACATAAGCGATCGAGGCGCCCATGAAGCCGGCGCCAACGACGCCGACATGTTTCAGCTCGGTCTTGGGGTGACCGGCCGGGCGACGGGCGCCCTTGCCGAGCTCCTGCATGGAGATGAACAGCGAACGGATCATCGAGAAGGCTTCGCGGGTCTGCAGCACCTCGGTGAAATAGCGCTGCTCGATCTTCAGACCCGTATCGAACGGTACCTGCAGGCCTTCGTAGACGCATTTCAGGATGGCAAGCGCTGCCGGATAATTGCCCGATGTTTCCCTGCGCAGGATCGCCGGGGCTGCCGGCCAGAGCTGGGCGGAGGCCGGCGTCCAGATGCCGCCGCCCGGTACCTTGAAGCCCTTCTCATCCCAGGGGGCGACCGGCTTCAGGCCATCCTTGATCATCTGCTTTGCGGCCGGGATAAGCTGATCCGGCTCGACCACCTGATGCACGAGGTTCATCGCCTTGGCGCGGGAGCCGGTCAGCGACTGGCCCGTCGTCATCATCTGCAGCGCATCCTGGGCGTTCGCCAGCCGTGGCACACGCTGCGTGCCGCCGGCGCCGGGGAAGATACCGACCTTCACTTCGGGCAGCGCGATCTTGACGCTCTTGGCATTGGAGGCGACGCGGCCGTGGCAGGCGAGCGACAGTTCGAAGGCGCCGCCCATGCAGGTGCCGTTGATGGCGGAAACCCAGGGCTTGCCCGACGTTTCGAGCTTGCGGAACAGGCCGCTCATGCGGCCGACCAGACCGAAGAGGTTCTGCACCGCCGTCTCGGGGCTCTTTGCCTTCTCCTCCTGGTAGGAACTGAACATCGACTTGATCATCGACAGATCAGCGCCGCCGGAGAAGGAGGACTTGCCGGAGGTGAAGACGACACCCTTGACGGCGGCATCAGCGGTCGTGGCGTCGATGATCGCGTCGAGCTCGGCCATCACCTCGGCGGTGAAGACGTTCATCGATTTGCCGGGCATGTCCCAGGTGACGAGAGCGATGCCGTCGGCGTCGGTTTCGAGCGTGAAATTGGTGTAGGTCATTGGGTTTCCTCCCCGATCAGGCCGGCAAATGGCTGCGCTGCGCGTCTAAGGTCTTCGTCTTTTCGGTGACGACATCGCCGGTATGCTTGGTCTGCGACGGCTCGAAAAGCACGATCCAGCATTCCTCCTGCGCCACCGGATTATGCTCGACACCCTTCGGCACAACATGAAAATCACCGGCCTTCAGATGCACATGCGGGCGGTCGCGATATTCGATGGTCAGCGCCCCCTTCCAGATGAGGAAGAGCTCGTCCTCGTCACGGTGGGAATGCCAGGCGAGCTGGCCCTGGACCTTGGCGAGCTTGACGCTCTGGCCGTTGAGATCGGCGATGACGCGGGGCGACCAGTGCTCGGTGACCTCGGCATATTCGGTTTCGATCGTGCCGGTGTTGAAGCCCATCGTCAGACCCTTTCAATAACCGTTGCCGTGCCCATGCCGGCGCCGATGCAGAGCGTCACCAGCGCGGTGTTGAGGTCGCGGCGTTCAAGTTCGTCCAGCACCGTGCCGAGGATCATCGCGCCGGTGGCGCCGAGCGGATGGCCCATGGCGATGGCGCCGCCATTGACGTTGATTTTGTCGTGGCCGATGTCGAAGGCCTGCATGTAGCGCAGCACCACGGCAGCGAAGGCCTCGTTGAGTTCGAAGAGGTCGATGTCGAACAGGCTCATGCCTGTCCGCTTCAACAGTTTCTCGGTGACGTCGACAGGCCCGGTCAGCATCAGGGCTGGATCGGAACCGATATTGGCGAAAGCCTTGATGCGGGCGCGCGGCTTCTTGCCCATGCTCTCACCGCCGGCCTTGGAGCCGAGCAGGACGACGCCGGCGCCATCGACGATGCCGGAGGAATTGCCGGCATGGTGGACATAGTTGATGCGCTCGATCTCCGGATGGGCCTGAATGCCGACGGCCTCGAAGCCGCCCATCTCGCCGGGCATCTGGAAGGACGGATTGAGGGAGGCGAGCGCCTGCATGTCCGTGCCGGGGCGCATGTGTTCATCCTTATCAAGGATCGTCAGGCCGTTCTGGTCCTTGACCGGGACGACCGACTTGTCGAACCAGCCGTTTTCCCAGGCATGGGCGGCACGCTTCTGGCTCTCGACCGCGTAAGCATCGACATCCGTTCTGCTGAAGCCATATTTGGTGGCGATCAGATCGGCCGAGACGCCCTGCGGCATGAAATAGGCCGGGAAATTTACTGAAGGATCCATGAACCAGGCGCCGCCGGACATGCCGAGACCGACGCGGGACATGCTTTCGACGCCGCCGGCGATGACGATATCGTCGGCCCCTTGCGCGATCTTGCCGGCGCCGAAATTGACCGCATCGAGACCGGAGGCGCAGAAGCGGGAGATCTGCATGCCGGGCGCCTTGGTGGAGTAACCGGCTTCGAAGGCGGCAGCCTTGGGGATGACGGCGCCGGCATCCATGACCGGATCGACGCAGCCCATGATGATGTCGTCGACCGTGCCCGTGTCCAGCCCGTTGCGGTCGCGGATCGCCTCCAGCGTCTTTGCCGCGAGGCGGACGGAGGGCACCTCATGCAGGGCGCCGTCCTTCTTGCCGCGGCCGCGCGGCGTACGCACGTGGTCGTAAATGAAAACCTCGGTCATCGTCTCATCTCCCTGACGGCAATCTATCTTGCCTCAAATCTTGGCGGGAGGAGAAAAGACCCCTCCCCAACCCTCCCCACAAGGGGGAGGGAGAACCGTCTCAAAACGCTTCGGCGGCCAGTTCCATCATCGTATCGGCTCCGGCTTCGATGCGGGCCTTGCGAAGCGCGGTCTCCGGCATCAGGCGTTCCATGAAGAAGCGGGCGGTGACCAGCTTGTTCTTCAGGTAATCCTCGCGGGCGGCATCACCGGATGCAAGGCCGTCCTCGGCGGCTTTGGCCATCTTCGCCCACATATAGCCGAGAATGACGAGGCCGAAGAGGTGCATGTAATCGGTCGAGCCGGCGCCGGCATTGTCGGGCTTGGCCATGGCGTTCTGCATGAACCACATGGTCGCGCCCTGGGCGTCGTTCAAGCCCTTCTTCAGATGCTTGGTGAAGAAGGAGAGCTTTTCGTTGCTGCGGTTCTCCTCGCAGAAATCACCGATCTCCTTGAAGAGGGCCATGGCGGCGCGGCCGCCGTTCAGCGCCAGCTTGCGGCCGACGAGATCGAGCGCCTGAATGCCGTTGGCGCCTTCATAGATCATGGCGATGCGGGCATCGCGCACATACTGGCTCATGCCGTGCTCTTCAATATAGCCGTGGCCGCCGAAGACCTGCTGGGCCATGACGGCGTGATCGAAGCCCTTGTCGGTCATCACGCCCTTGAGGATCGGGGTGACGAGGCCGAGAATATCGTCGGCCGTCTGGCGCTCCTTCTCGTCGGCGGCGCGGTGGGCGATATCAGACTTGAGCGCGGTCCAGAGCAGGAAGGCGCGGCCGCCCTCGTTGAAAGCACGGATGGTCATCAGCGTGCGGCGAATGTCCGGATGGACGATGATCGGATCGGCCTTCTTGTCCGGCGCCTTGGGGCCGGACAGCGAGCGGCCCTGGATGCGGTCGCGGGCATAGCTGGCGGCGTTCTGATAGGCGATCTCGGAAATGGCGATGCCCTGCAGGCCGACCATCAGGCGGGCCTCGTTCATCATCACGAACATGGCGTTGAGGCCGCGGTTTTCGGCGCCGATCAGGAAGCCGGTCGCCTCGTCGTAATTCATCACGCAGGTGGCGTTGGCGTGGATGCCCATCTTGTGCTCGATCGCGCCGCAGGAGACAGCGTTGCGGGCGCCGACCGCGCCGTCCTTGCCGACGAGGAATTTCGGGACGATGAAGAGCGAGATGCCCTTGGTGCCCTCGGGCGCACCCTCGATGCGGGCCAGCACCAGATGGATGATATTGTCGGTCAGGTCGTGCTCGCCGGCGGAGATGAAGATCTTCTGGCCGGAGATCTTGTAGCTGCCATCAGCCTGCGGCACCGCCTTGGTGCGCAGCATGCCGAGATCGGTGCCGCAATGCGGCTCGGTGAGGTTCATGGTGCCGGACCACGTGCCGTCCACCATCTTCGGCAGATAGGTGGCCTTCTGCTCGTCGGAGCCATGGACGAGAAGTGCTGCGATCGCACCCTGCGTCAGGCCCGGATACATCATCAGCGACATGTTGGCGGCCGAGGTATATTCGCCGACGGCGGTATGCAGCGTATAGGGGAGCCCCTGCCCGCCGAATTCCTCCGGCACAGCAAGGCCGATCCAGCCGCCTTCGCGATAGGCTTTATAGGCCTCCTTGAAGCCCTTCGGCGTCGAGACGCTCGCATCGTCGTGACGCGTGCAGCCTTCCTGATCGCCGGAATAGTTCAACGGAAAGAGAGCTTCCTCGGCAACCCTTCCGGCCTCGCCGAGGATCGCTTCGATCATATCGGGGGTCGCATCGGCAAAACCCGGCAGATTGTTGTAGCGCTCGAGACCCAGCACGTCGTTGAGGACGAAAAGCGTATCGTTCACCGGGGCCTTGTAGACTGGCATCTCTCAAATTCCTCCCATTCGACTGACCGGATCGCGCCGGCCTTGGGCACTGTCTTACAAAATATTGACGTTTGCGTAAACGTCAAATTCTGCGCTTGTGCTGTCTTTTCTTGAAAAAATTCGAGAGCACGAATCCGCGGGCCATGAAGTACTGAGAGGAGCAGACGCCATCTCATCTTGCTTGTCCATCACGGAACGGAGTCGCGGCCGGGCAGTGGCGCAACTCGTTCGGACTTCCTAAGTCTTTGGGACGATTCATCGAGGAAGGCATCATGACCGATTTTCCCTATGAGAGTGCGCTGATCGTCGGCGCGGGCTCCGGCATCAGCGCATCGCTTGCCCGGCAATTGTCGGCGCAGGGCGTCAAGGTCGGGCTTGCCGCCCGTAATATTGAAAAGCTCCGGGCATTGGTCGAGGAAACCGGTGCCAGTGCCTTTACAACAGATGTCTCGCAACCTGCGAGCGTCGCAGCGCTTTTCGAAGAGGCTGCCGCCGCAATCGGCGGGCCTGACGTGGTTATCTTCAATGCCAGCGCCCGTCAGCGTGGCCCGCTCGCCGAACTCGATCCCGCCGAGGTCGAGAAGGCGATTGCGACCACCGCTTTCGGCGGCTTCCTGGTGGTGCAGCAGGCGGCGCGGCGGATGATCCCTCGCGGCCGCGGCGCCATCCTGATCACCGGCGCGTCGGCAAGCGTGAAGGGTTTTGCGCAATCGGCCCCGTTCGCGATGGGCAAGTTCGCGTTGCGCGGCCTTGCCCAGAGTGCAGCCCGCGAACTCGGGCCGATGGGTATCCATGTCGCGCATTTCGTCATCGACGGCGCGGTGCGGTCGCAGATCCGGCCGGACCGGGTGGAGAAGCCGGATGGCACGCTGCTGCCGGATTCGATCGCCCAGACCTATATCGACGTGCTTCGCCAGCACCGCAGCGCATGGTCGCTGGAGGTGGAAGTCCGGCCCTGGACGGAGAGCTTCTAAGTCTCCCCCCTGGCCGCGGCCTGCCGCCGCAGGGGAAGCAACTTTCACGACACTCTCAGACAGGTTAGGCTTTGCCGTCAAGGCAAGCTGGGAGGATACCGATGCCGCGTCTAGACCATGTCACCATCGAGACCCGCGATGCGCCTCGGATGATCGGCTTCCTGGAAGCCGTGCTCGGCGTCAGGGAAGGCTACCGGCCGCCCTTCGCCTCGCCCGGCCATTGGCTCTATCTGGACGAACGTCCGGTCATCCATCTCAGCCTGACATCGCGCAGCACCGATTTTCCGCCCGGCATCTTCAACCATGTCGCCTTCAGCCTTTACGAATTCGGGCCGGCGCTGGAACGCATCAAGGCTGGCGGCTATCGCTTCGAATATTACGATATTCCCGACACCGATCTCGGCCAGGTCTTCGTCTACGGCCCCGAGGGCGTGAAAATCGAACTGCAATATCCGCGTCCGGCCTGATTGCGCGAGCGGCCATTCGATCTGACGAATTGAACGGCAATTGCCGTCAAAAACGGCGTTTGGAACACAAACGTTAAAAAATTCCCATCGGCATTAACGGCTTGTTTACCACGTTTCGTGAAAGGTGCGGATTGAGCAGTAGCGATCCGCATTCCTTTCCCCCGTCTCGCGTTCCTTAAGGATGCCGCTACATCGTTCAGCTTGAGGAAAGTCTAATTGACTATCGTCTTATGAATGGTGCGCTCAGGCCCGCGTAAAGCGGGCAGCAGACGAAAAGCCAACGATCGAGCTCTGACGAGGGGTCGAGCAGTCGAAGCGAGCAAGAAGATGAACGGATCGCGATCAAATCCTTCCCGACAGTCCGACAGGACCTCGCTCGATGCGCTGAACCGCACGATCGAAGGGCTGGAGGCGCGCATCGAAGGGCTGATGGGCAGCGGGCGCGAACAGCGACCGCGCACGGCAACGGCCGAGCGCGATCCATATGCCGGTTCCCATGCTCCCCGGGCCGCGAAGGCCCCGCCCGAGCCGCGGCCGGATCCGCTCGCCGAAATTCGTCAACGCCAGCGCGCGCTCGAAGCCAGCCGCGAGCGGCCCTATGCACGCGAACAGGCCCCGCAGCTTCGTGAACCGACGCCGCGCGCAGCCGCCCCGGTGCCGGCACCCGCCTTGCGCGCCGGCGACGACACGATGACGGAGATCGCCCAGGCGCTCGTCAGTCTGCGGCAGGACCTGAAGCGCGACATTTCCGAGGGCGTCACCCGCGAGATGAACGCGCTGCGCGCGGAGCTCCGCGAAATCAAGACAAATGCCGGAGACGGCCGTTTCGCCGACGACATGCGCGCCGATATGGGCCGCCTTGCCCAGAGCATCACCCAGCTGACCGGCCGCTCCGCCGCGCCGGAGGCCACGGGCCTTCGTGAGGATTTCGAGGAGCTGCGCTCACTGATGGACGGGCTGGCGCGCGAAGATTCGCTGCGCCATATGGAAAACCGCTGGGACGGTTTCGAAAACCGGCTTGCGGCACTCGATACCGAGGGGCTGCAGGAAGAGCTCGTTTCGCTCGCCTATCGGCTTGATGACATCAAGCGTCATATCGGCGGCATGGGCGAGAGCCCGGCCGTTCGGGCACTGGAAGACAAGCTGATCTCGATCGCCACAGCGATGGAGCATTTCGGCAATATGATCCAGCCGCACGACCGGGTCATGTCCGAGCAGTTCGCCGCCATGGACATGCGGCTCGACGAGATCAGCCGGGCAATCGCGGCAAGCGGGCGCACCGCCACTGCGAATGATCCGGGCCTGATGCAGCGGCTGGAAAGCCGGCTTGCGGCGCTCGCCGACCAGATCGACCTGATGAGCCATGATGCGGCCAGCCGCGTGAACCCGGCCGACGAGCTGGCGATCCGGCTGGAGGCGCTGACGGGACGCGTCGAGGAGCTGACGAAGGCGGAAGCGACGTCACGGCTCGACGAACGGCTGGAACATCTATCCTATCTATTGGAACGCACGCAGGAGACGGCACCGCAAGCCGACCTCACCGGCACGCTTTCCGACATTTCCCGCAAGATCGACGCACTTGAGAACGGCGCCGTCAACGACGTGCTGGCGCAGCGGCTTGACCATCTCGCCCGGCGCATCGACGAGATGGCCCATCAGCAGCAGGCGCCGGCGCCCGCCGCTGTAGCCGACGACAGCGCCTTCCTGCGTCTCGAAGGACGGCTGAGCGACATCGCCGCCCGGCTGGAGGAGAGCACATCGGCAGCGCCGACCGATCCGCGGGCGCTGAAGAACCTCGAAGACCAGATCGCCAATCTTTCGGCGCTGATGAGCGCGCCGCGCGAGAGCGCTGTAATACCCCCCGAACTCGACCAGCGCATGGGCGCGATCGAAGATTACATGGCGACGAGCGACGAATATATCATCGAGGCGGCACGCCAGGCGGCAGAGGCCGTTGTCGAAGCCTATTCGCGCCATGGCGGCCCGCAGGGTGTCATGCCCGCCGCCGACATGTCGGCGCTGACGGCGCTGGCCGAGGATCTGCGCCACCTCGAGGATCTCAGCCGCGACAGCGAGGAACGCACGCACAAGACTTTCCAGGCGCTGCACGAGACGCTGGTGCATATCGCCGATCGGCTCGACGGTATGGAAGATCGCGGCCGGCCGCTCGCCCAGATGCCGGTCGCCGAGGTCGATTTCGATGTCGATCCCTATGCGCTGATGGTGGCCGAAGCCGAGATGAACAGGACGCTGGCCGCTGCCCCGGCGGCAAAGGCTTCTCCTGTTATCCGCACGGCCGAGGTTGCAGCCGAAGCTGCCGTCCCTGCGCAAGCCACCGCCATGAGCGGAACGAGCGCGATCGCCATCGAAGCCGCGACCAGGACGACGGAAGCTGCGACATCGGCAGGGACACAGGTACCGGCAAAGGCCAGCCTGCTCGCCAGCCTCGGCAAGCGGCTGATGCCCGGCAAGAAGGCCGAGAGCCGGACGACCGAACGGCCGATGATCGACCCCGCGCCGTCGATCGATCCCACCGATGTGGTGCCGACGGATGCGGCAAACGAACTGCTCGAGCCGGGCTCGGGCGCACCTGATGTGAAGAAGATCCTTGAACGGGTTCGCGCCAGCCAGAGCGCGGCGCGCGGCAAACCTGCCGGCGAAACCGATCGCGCCGATTATATCGCTGCTGCGCGCCGTGCGGCGCAGGCGGCCGCGATGGAGGTGGATGCCAATCCGAAGCAGGCAGCCGGCAAGGCCGAGAAGAAGGGCGCGAATGCCGACAAGGCCGGCAAGGCTTCTGCCAAGACGGGCAAGACCAGCGCCTTTTCGCGCTACCGGCGGCCGATCCTGCTGGCGGTCGGTGCCGTGCTGCTCGCCATCATGGCCTTTCCGCTTGCCCGAACGCTGACAAGCGGCGAGCGCGCGCCGCAGCCGCCAGCAGAAGTCTCGGCGCTGACCGGCGCGGAAAACCCGTCGCCGGCCTTGCCTGACGCGACACCTGCCCAGCCGGATGCCGCCGCTCTCGGAACGACCGCTCCGGCAGCGGATGCTATGCCGCCCGCTGCCGAACAGGCGCAGCCGGAGGCAACCCCGCCTGACGCCCGCGAGCATCTGACCGACGTGGCGCCGCTTGACGGCGAAGGGGCAGCGACCCTTGCCCCTCCCGGTCCGTCGGGCGCGGCACAGGAGACATCGGGCTTCGTTCCCGCACCTGCACCGCAGGCTGCCATCACCATTCCCGACACCGTCCAGCCGAAATCGCTTGCCGATGCGGCGAGCGGCGGGGATGCGTTGGCGCTGTTTGAGATCGGCGCGCGTTATTCGGATGGCCGCAACGGCATGACGGTCGATCAGAAGCAGGCCGCAGGCTGGTACCAGCTTTCAGCCGACAAGGGCTTTGCGCCGGCCGAATACCGGCTCGGCAGCATGTACGAGAAGGGCAACGGCGTCGAACGCGACATCTCCAAGGCGAAGGGTTTTTACGAGCAGGCGGCAAACCAGGGCAATGCCAGCGCCATGCACAATCTCGCCGTGCTCTACGCCTCCGGCGCCCTCGGCCAACAGGATTATGCGACGGCCGCCTCGTGGTTCACCAAGGCTGCGAACCTCGGCATCACCGACAGCCAGTTCAACCTGGCAATCCTCTGCGCACGCGGCAACGGCGTTCCGGCGGATCTCGAAGAGTCCTACAAGTGGTTTGCGATCGCCGCCAAGGGCGGCGACAAGGATGCGGCACAGAAGCGCGACGAAGTGGCCAAAGCCATGAAACCCGACCAGCTCGAACGGGCGCGCACCAAGGCCGATCTCTGGAAGGCGGAGCCGGTCGACCACCGCACGAACGCCATCGACATCCCCGACGAATGGGCGGGAACCGGCGCGAAAACGGCGAGCGTCGACATGAAAAAGGCGATCCGCAACATCCAGGCGATCCTCAACAATAACGGCTTCGACGCCGGCGTGCCGGACGGCGAAATGGGCGCGAAGACCGTGACCGCGATCAAAAACTTCCAGAAGTCGGTCGGGCAGGAGCCGGACGGCAAGGTGACCGATGCAACCGTGAAGGCGCTGCTCGAACGCAACAAGCAGGGCAGCAAGGCAATCTGAGGCCCGCGTCGCATCGACGCGGGATCGTCTGGACTCTCTGTTCCGGCGATGAAAAACGCCTGGCGGCACTATGCCGCAAGGCTTTTTCCAATTTTGCCGTCGTCTGTCACAAAACCTGAAAAAAGCCGGATTATGCCCGGACATATCGATCCGCACATTCGGCGAATCCTCTGCCACCGATCTCTCCGTCAATCTCTATGGCTAATCACGGGGCCGATCGAAAGCCTCTGGCAACGATTTCACAGTATGGTGCGCATTCGAACGGGGACGTGACAAGAAACCGCCCGGCAGGAGCGGTCATCATTCGGGGTCGGCTGTGACAATCTATCTGCCCATCGCAGAATTGTCGGTGAACATCTTCATCATTCTCGGCATGGGGGCGGCCGTCGGATTCCTGTCTGGAATGTTCGGCGTCGGCGGCGGTTTTCTCATCACGCCGCTGTTGATCTTCTACAACATTCCCCCCGTCGTCGCCGTCGCGACCGGCGCCAACCAGGTTGTGGCGTCATCGATATCGGGCGCGATCACGCATTTCCGGCGAGGCTCGCTCGACGTCAAGCTCGGCACGGTGCTGCTGGTCGGCGGCCTTGCGGGTGCGACGGTCGGCATCTGGATCTTCTCTTTACTGCGCGCCATCGGCCAGCTCGATCTCATCATCTCGCTGATGTATGTGATCTTCCTCGGCACCGTTGGCGGACTGATGCTGCTCGAAAGCGTCAATGCCATGCGGCGGGCAGCGCGCAATGAGCCGCCCGCACCGCGCAAGCCCGGCCACCAGCATTGGGTGCACAAGCTGCCGCTGAAGGTGCGCTTCAAGAAATCGAAGATCTTTCTCAGCGTCATTCCGATCGTCGCGCTCGGCTTTGCGATCGGCATCCTCACCTCGATCATGGGTGTCGGCGGCGGCTTCATCATGGTGCCGGCGATGATTTACCTGCTGCGTATCCCGACCAATGTCGTCGTCGGCACCTCGCTGTTCCAGATCATCTTCGTGACCGCCTATACGACGATCGTGCAGGCGGCGACGAACTTTTCCGTCGACATCGTGCTCGCCTTCATCCTGATGGTGGCGGGTGTCATCGGGGCACAATACGGCGTGCGCGTCGGCCAAAAACTGCGCGGCGAACAGCTGCGCGCCCTGCTCGGCCTGCTGGTGCTCGCCGTCGGTGTGCGTCTTGCGATCGCTCTGGTGGTGACGCCGGCCGACGTTTATTCGGTGGTGATGGGAGCGGGCAATTGATGCGCCTGGCTGCCGCTGTCATCGCATTGCTTTGCCTGCTGCCGGCCTCTGTCGGAGCGCAGTGGTTGCCGGGGCAAGCAACGGAAGCGGTGCGTGAAGGGCTGGAAATCGGCACGTCGACCAGCGAAATCGCCATCACCTCGGATTTCCACGGCGCGGATCTGACCATCTTCGGGGCGCTCTCGAATACCGATCAGTTGCTGCTCGCCATCGGCCAATATGACGTCGTCGTGGTGCTGGAGGGCCCGCGCGAGGATGCGACAGTGCGCAGGAAGGAACGCGTCTTCGGCATCTGGGTGAACACCCGCTCGATGACCTTCGAAGCGGTGCCGCATTCCTATTCGATGTCGAGTTCGCGCATGATCGACGATCTGACGACACCGCTCGAGCTGACCGATCAGGGGATCGGCATCGACCACATTCCGCTGACTCCGGTCGGCTTCGTCGGCGACGGCAGCAATCTCGGCGAGTTCCGCGATGCCTTCCGGCGACTGCAGCAGGGTGGCGGGCTCTACGACCGCAACCCGAGCGGCGTGCGGTTCGTTTCCTCCAACCTCTTCAAGGCGAGCCTGCGCTTGCCGGCAAACATTCCGAACGGCGTGCACACCGTGCGCGCCTATCTGTTCAAGAGCGGGCTTTTCGTGACCGAGAAATCGCTGCCGCTGCGGGTCATCAAGACCGGCATCGAGCAGACGATCACCGACGCGGCGCATGATCAGCCGATCCTCTACGGCTTTGCTGCCGTGCTGCTCGCTGTCATCACCGGCTGGGGTGCGAGCCTGATCTTCCGCAAGGACTGATCCACAGCCAAGGCGCTCAGGATTTCTTCCAAAATAGACTCGGCAAGGCGCTGAGCACGAAGGCCTGCGGGAGCAACTGCTTGCCTTGAATGTTGTGCTCCAAAAAAACCGCTTGCATTTCGCTATCAGTCGGCCTAACTTTCAACCAGTTGTTAACCGCAACCAGTTTTGATGGATGGCAATTCAGAAGGAGGATGGAAATGAGAAAGCTTGTTGTCTGGAACCTGATGACGCTCGATGGTTATTTCGAAGGCACGAAGCCATGGGATATCGACTTCCACAATCTCGCCTGGGGGCCTGAATTGCAGCGCTATGCCGAACAGTTCGGCAGGGAAAGCGATCTGCTGGTCTTCGGCCGCAAGACCTATGAGGGCATGGCCTCCTACTGGCCGACCGCCGAGGGCGAAGGTGAGATCAAAGCCTATATGAACGGCATCGCCAAGATCGCCGTGTCGCGGACGATGGGCGAGCCCGGCTGGCACAATGCGCGCGTCGTCAGCGATCCGATCCCCGAATTGACGCGGCTGAAGCAGGAGGACGGCAAGACGATCTTGATCTTCGGCAGTGCCGAGCTTGCCGACAGTCTGCTAAAAGCCGGCCTTATCGACGAAATCAGGGTTTGCCTGGTGCCGGTGATCCTCGGCGGCGGCAATCCGCTTTTCAAACCGGCAGAGAGCCAGGTGCCGCTAAAGCTCATCGAATCCTCGACGACGGAAGGCGGCGCGATGATCCTGCGCTACGAACCCGTCAAGGCGTAGTGGATGGGATGCCGTCCCGATGGTCAGGCCAGGGTATCGATCCCTGGCCGCACAAGGAGGCAGCCGGGGAAGTTCGCATTCGACTAAAAACCGGTTTTTAACATTTACGAGTTAGTAATCTCTCGGAAACGAGAGGTTTTGTCATGCGTACTCGTATCGTTCTGACGGCCGTAGGTCTCGCGCTGCTTGCCGGCTGCGCGACGGCGCCGAAGCAGACGAGGAACATCTGTGCCGTCTTCGACGAGCGCGACGGGCTCTTCTCCAGCTGGCAGAGCGCCGCCGAACGAACGGAGAAGAAATACGGCGTGCCCGTGCCGATCCTGATGGCGACGATGTATACCGAATCCGGCTTCCAGCCCTATGCGCGGCCGCCGCGCACCAAGCTGTTCGGCTTCATTCCCTGGACCCGTCCGTCGACAGCCTACGGCTATTCGCAGGCACTCGACGGGACCTGGGATCACTACCAGTCGCAGACAGGGAACTGGACCGCGCGGCGGGCGAACTTCGCCGACGCGATCGATTTCATCGGCTGGTATCACTACCAGAACAGCGTGGAGACCGGCATTCCGCTGAACGATGCCTATAATCTCTATCTTGCCTATTATTCCGGGCCGACGGGGTACAAACGCGGCGACTGGCGCTCGAACGGGCAATTGCAGCAGACGGCGCAGAAGTTTGCGCGGATGGCAGGGACGTATCAGCGGCAGCTGCAGGAGTGCGATTAAGGGTATTGAAGGGCGTGCCGTGTGGTACCCCCTCTGCCCTGCCGGGCATCTCCCCCACAGGTGGGGAGATTGGCTGGGCTCACTGGCTTCCCCAAACAACTAGCGTCACAGCCCGGTGAAACCTTGGAGGGACGCGAAGGTTTGGCCACTTGTGATCTCCCCACCTGTGGGGGAGATGCCCGGCAGGGCAGAGGGGGGGCGGACACGGCACGCCGTCCAAATATGAAGGGCGCTATCCCCACAAATTCCCATATCTGACAGAATAAATCCGGTCCTTGCCGAGCAGATGCGCCACCAGCAAAGCCTTGTCGAACAGACCCTTCATCGCCTGATGGCCGAGATCCAGACCGCCGCTCATGACACCGAAGGCCGGCATCAGCAGGCGGGCGCCGTCGGTGGCAAAGCACGGGCGGCGGACGGATTTCTCGCGGCGGCGCACGGTCGCCGACGGGTGCAGGTGGCCGGCGATTTCGCCGCTCTGCAAGCCGTTCTTCGGCTCATGCCGGAAGGTCAGGCCAGCATAATGCATCTCGTCAGCAGATGTGCCCGGCAGATCGACGATGCCATCCGGATCATGGTTGCCATTGATCCAGATCCATTCGCGGCCGCGCGCCATCTCAACGATCAGGGCACGAAAATTCTCCGGCAGATGCTTCGAACCGATACGGTCGTGGAAATTGTCGCCGAGCGAGATGACGAGCTTCGGGTCATAACGCGAGATGACGGCGGCAAGCACGGTCAGCGTCGCCAGCGTATCGTAAGGCGGCAGCATCATGCCGCGGCGCGCAAAGGCTGCGCCCTTCTCCAGATGCAGGTCGGAGACGACGAGCAGGCCGGCATCGGGCAGATAGAGGGCGCCGAGCGGATCGCAGACGGCGGCAATGCCATGGACCGACGTCTCGATGCCCGGCATCGCGGCAAGTCCCGATATGTCGCGCGCCAGCGCCAGGCGGTTCATCACGGTCGTCATTCCTAAATCGTCGTCGAGCCTAAACCGTCGTCAGGCCTAAATCGTCGCGCCCTAATTCTCATCAGGCCCGATTCTCGTCAAGCGAGCGCTTCGGCGATCAGATCGTCCGCCGCTTCGGCCAGGAGTGCGTCATGGGCCTCGCCCGGCACCGCCTCGCGTCCGATTTCCAGCATCACCGGTACGGCGAGCGGGGAAATATGATCGAGAGCGCGGTGGGTGATGTGGCCCCTGATTCGTCTCAGCATATCGCCAAGACGGCCAATATCCAAAAGCCCCGTTGCCGCATCCTGCCGCGTCGCCTGCAAGAGGATGTGATCCGGTTCGTGGCTGCGCAGCACGTCGTAGATCAGGTCGGCGGAGACGGTGATCTGGCGGCCGCTCTTTTCCTTGCCCGGATGGCGGCGCTCGATCAAGCCTGCAATCACGGCGCAATTGCGGAAGGTGCGCTTCAACAGGAAGGATTCGTCCAGCCAGGCTTCGAGATCGTCGCCGAGCATGTCCTCGTCGAAGAGGTCGGAAAGGCTGAGCCGGCCATTGCCGATCATCAGCCCCATATCCTCGAGGCCCCAGATGGCCAGCGAATAATCGGTGGCGACGAAACCGAGGGGCTTGGCGCCTATCCGCTCCAGCCGGCGGGTCAGCAGCATGCCGAGCGTCTGGTGGGCGAGACGGCCTTCGAAGGGATAGGCGACCATATAGGCGCGGCTGCCGCGCGGGAAGGTTTCGATCAGGAACTCGTCGCGCTTCGGCAGCATCGACTTGTCGTTCTGCAGCGACAGCCAGTCGCGCACCTGATCCGGCAGGCGGCGCCAGCGATCGGGATCGGCAATCATCGCCCGCACCTGCTCGGCGAGATAGGTCGACAGCGGAAACTTGCCGCCATTATAGGAGGGGATCTTCGGATCGAGCGAAAAGGCCTGCGACGCCAAGCATTCGTTCTCGCGGATGCCCTCGAAACGCAGCACCTTGCCGGAGAAGACGAAGGTATCGCCCGGCGACAATTGCTCGAGGAAATATTCCTCGACCTTCCCCAACGTAGCGCCGCCGCGGCCGATCCTGCCGCCCTCGCCGCGCTTGACCATGCGGATATTCAGCATCGGGCTTTCGACGATGGTGCCGAGGTTGAGGCGGTATTGCTGGGCGACTGCAGGATTGGAGACGCGCCAACGGCCTTCCTTGGTCTTGCGGATGCGGGCGTAGCGCTCATAGGTCCGCAGCGCATAACCGCCGGTCGCGACGAAATCGACGATGCGCTCGAAGGTCTCCCAGCTCAGATCGGCATAGGGCGAGGCGCTGATGATTTCATCGTAGAGTTCCAGCATGTCGAAAGGCTCGGCGCAGGCCATGCCGAGCACGTGCTGGGCGAGCACGTCGAGCGCGCCGCGGCCGACGGGCGGGGTATCCTGCGCGCCGATATAATTGGCGTCGAGGGCTGCCTGGCACTCCATGACCTCGAAGCGGTTGGCGGGCACGAGGATCGCCTTCGAGGGCTCGTCCATGCGGTGGTTGGCACGACCGATGCGCTGGGCAAGACGCGAGGCACCCTTCGGCGCGCCGACATGGATGACGAGATCGACATCGCCCCAGTCGATGCCGAGATCGAGGGTGGAGGTGGCAACGACGGCGCGCAGCCGGTTTTCGGCCATCGCCGCCTCGACCTTCCGGCGCTGGGCGACATCGAGCGAGCCGTGATGGAGCGCGATCGGCAGGTTGTCGTCATTGATCGTCCAGAGCGCCTGGAATAGCATTTCCGCCTGGCTGCGGGTGTTGACGAAGAGCAGCGTCGTGCGATGTTCGACGAGCTTGTTGTAGACATCGGGAATGGCATACCGGGCGGAATGGCCGGCCCAGGGAATGCGCTCTTCGGTCGACAGGATCGAGATATCGGGCTTGGCGCCGCCTTCGACGACGACGAGGCCGGCATGATGTTCGCTACCCTCTTCCTGGCCGACCAGCCATTTCTGCAGATCCATCGGCTCGGCGACGGTTGCCGACAGGCCGATCGTCTGGAGACCGGGGGCAAGGCGGCGCAGGCGGGCAAGGCCGAGCGAGAGCATATGGCCGCGCTTGGAGGTGACGAGCGAATGCAGCTCGTCGAGGACGATATATTTCAGGTCCTTGAAGAAGCGCTCGGCCTCCCGGTTCGCCAGCAGCAGGGCGACCTGTTCCGGCGTCGTCAGCAGAATATCCGGCGGGTTGAGCTTCTGGCGCTGGCGCTTAGCGTTCGGCGTATCGCCGGTGCGGTTCTCGACGTTGACCGGCAGGCCCATCTCCTCGACCGGCTTCATCAGGTTGCGCTCGATATCGATAGCAAGCGCCTTCAGCGGCGAGACGTAGAGCGTGTGGATGCCGGTGAAGGCGGAGCCGGGCGGGATCCGGCCGCGGCGGGTGAGATCGGTGAGCGAGGGCAGGAAACCGGCGAGCGTCTTGCCGGCACCGGTCGGCGCAATCAGCAGCGTGCTTTCGCCGGCCTCGGCGCGGGCAAGCAGTTCCAGCTGATGGGCGCGCGGTCGCCAGCCCTTTTCCGCAAACCAGCGGGTAAAGGCGGCAGGAAGCAGGGTACGGGCTTCGGAATCGATCTGGTCCACGCCCTGAAACTAGTGAAACGCCGGGGAAAGAGAAGAGCGGCCAAAGCATGTCGCGCAAAAGTGTGCCGCGGTTTTGCGATAACGACATACGTAAAAACAAAGACCTAAAGCGCGAGGAGCGAATCTGAAAGATCGCGACGCGCTTTAGCAATTCACATGGCGATATAGCGGTCCTTGCGGTGGTTGATGGCAATCGTGAGGTTGAGAACGATCGCACCGAGCACGGAGCAGGCGATGATGAAGGGGCTGGCGACGAAGAAGGAGAGCGCCAGGATGATGCCGTCGAAGCCGAGCTGGACGAAGCCGGCGCGCCAGCCGAAGCGATCCTGGATATAGAGGGCAAGAATGCCAATGCCGCCGAGGCTGGCGCGGTGGCGGAAGAGCGCCAGCATGCCGGCGCCGATGACGAGGCCGCCGAAGAGCGCACCGGCGATGGGATCGACATGCGCCATGCTGATGAAGCCCGACACGAATTCGGACAGGACCGACGTCAGCGCGATGGCGGCGAAGGTCTTGATGGTAAAAGCGGCGCCCAAGCGGCGGAAGGCGAGATAATAGAAGGGCAAGTTCACGACAAAGAAGCAGAGGCCGAAGCTGAAGCCCGTCGCATAATGGGCGAGGAAGGCAAGGCCCGCCGTGCCGCCGGCAAGCAGCCCGGCGCCGGAGAGAAGCGTTACGCCGAGCACGGCGAGCATGCTGCCGGCGACGATGCCCTGGGCGTCGTCGAAGAGCGAATGACGGTCGGCGCTGGAATTCAGAAGGCCTGCGAAGGCGTTGGATGCCATGTTGTTCCCCTGTCGGCTTTTCCGTCTTCTATCCGGGGTCAGGATAAAGGCAAGTGGCAAGCAACGAGGACACCTCTTGACAGCTGGCATAATCGTGGATATTTTTTATCCACGAATTGAGGAGGCCAGATGCATGAAGATGGGCGATGGGGTCGAGCAGGCCATTCACAGCGTTGCGATGCTTTCCGGCCTCTCCGAAGGCGGCGTGCTTTCGGCGGCCGCGCTGGCGGAATTCCACGGCGTTTCGACAAGCTATCTGCTGAAGCATCTGCAGGCGCTGTCGGGCGCCGGCATCCTCGATACCGTACCGGGGCCGAAGGGCGGATATCGGCTGGCAAAAGCACCGAAGGAGATTTCGCTGCTCGACATCGTGCTCGCGGTCGAGGGGTCTGCACCGGCGTTCCGCTGCGCCGAAATCCGCCAGCGCGGACCGAACCCGGTCTCCGATCGCTTGTTCGCCCAGCCCTGCACCATCAACGCGGCGATGCTGAAAGCCGAACGGGTCTATCGCGCCGAACTCGCCAAGACGAGCCTGGCCGATATCGGCATCGAACTTGCCGCCGTCGACGACGGATCGATCGCAGCCAGAGGCTGCGCCTTCCTTGAAATCCATGAACGCAAGACGGCTCGTTGAGCCATAACAAAGGAGAAAGAGCATGCAACCACGTTTCAACTTCGCCAAAGCAGCCCCCGATGCCTACAAGGCAGTCGCCGCGCTCGAGCAATATGTCCAGTCCTCCGGGCTGGAGCGCCGCTTCATCCACCTGATCAAGCTGCGCGCTTCACAGATCAACGGCTGCGCCTATTGCGTCGACATGCATGTGAAGGAAGCCCGCCATGATGGGCTCTCCGAACAATGGATCAACCTGATGTGCGTCTGGCGGGAATCGCCGGTCTATGACGCCCGCGAACGGGCGCTGCTCGGCTGGGTGGATTCAGTGACCAATATCGCCAAAACAGGCGCGCCTGATGCCGACTACGAGACGCTGAAGGCCCATTTTTCCGAAGAAGAAATGACGAAGATCACGGTGGCGATCGGCGCCATCAACATCTGGAACCGGCTTGCCGTCGGCTTTCGCTCACAGCATCCGCTCGATGCGGCGCAGAAGGCAGCGTGATCGAAATCTGCCTACAGGAATTCATCCTGGCAACCGACCCGAAAATCTCGGGTCGGTCGAATATCGGGTCACTCGTGATCCCTGGTGGCCCGTACGGCAACGGCGTCAAACCGATTGCCCGAGAGGTCGATGCTGTTGAATAGGTCGCGGACGACTTTCGCAATTTCTTCTGCGGAAGTGCCCTTGGCGTATTCTTCCTGCATACGGCGTCTGACAAGTTTTTCCAAATCTGACATAGTTCACCTCATCAAATCCGGCGCGAGAAGAGTTTGGCGCCGCGACCGATCACAGGCAAGTTACGTTTTATTTAGAATGGCTTACCGATTGGTAATGTTAGAGCATGTCGCGCAAAAGTGTGCGGCGGTTTTGCGATAACGACATGCTTAAAACTAAAGCGCGATGTAGCGATCAGCGCGGTGATTGATGGCGACGAAGAGGTTGAGGACGACGGCACCGAGCACCGAATAGAAGACGACGGGCGGCGTGGTGACGAAGAAGGCGGCGGCGAGCACGCATATGTCGATGGCAAGCTGGACGAGGCCGGCACGGATGCCGAAACGCTCCTGCAGGTAGATGCCGAGAATGCCGACGCCGCCGAGGCTGGCGCGGTGGCGATAGAGCGCCAGCAGGCCGAAGCCGAGCAGCAGGCCGCCGAGAAGGGCCGCCCAGGCGGGATGAATGCTCGAAATGGACAAGAAGCGCGACTGCACATCGGCAATCACCGAGGTCAGGCCGATGGCGATGAAGGTCTTGATGGTGAAGGCCATGCCGAGGCGCTTCCAGGAGAGATAGAAGAACGGCAGGTTGAGCAGGAAGAAGGCAAGGCCGAAATTGACGCCGAAGGCATAATGCAGGAGGAAAGCCACGCCGGCGGTGCTGCCGGTGAGAAGGCCGGCGCTGGCGAGCACGTAGAGGCCGAGCGCCGCAACGAGGCTGCCGGAGAATATGCCCTGCACGTCTTCGATCGGCGTGTGGCGCGTCGCGGTCGTATTCCAGAAGCCAAGGGCATTGATGAGCTGTGTCATGTCGCCAGTCTCCACGGCAGACGAGTTCAAAGAACGCGCCTGGGAAGACCCGGGCGCGACGGAATTTTAGATCATGAAAGGAGCTCGAGCGCCTCGGCGAAATATTGCCGGGCTCTCTGCCGATATGGTGCAGTATCGGGTTTTTCGGTCTTCCAATCAAGCGAAATAGGTAAGTAATACTGACCTATTGTAAAATCGCAAGAAGTGTTCGCTCACGCGGGCTTCTGCGCAAGGAACAGAATGCCAGAAACAGGTTTGCCGCCATCTTTGCGAATGACCGACTTGACGGTCCTCAGGGTCTCCAGCCTGTGACGGGCAAGAAGCGTCCTGACATAGCTTTCCGAATGGGCATAACGCAGCGACGGAGCGAGATGGAAGCCGTCGCCCTCCCCCGCATCCTCGACGGAAAAGGCGATATCGGCGCCTGATGCGGCGAGTTCTCCGACGATGGCAAAGACGCTTTCGAGATTGCCGAGATACATCAGCACATCGGCCGCCGTCACCAGGTCGGCGCGATGGCTGGCCGCATCCGCGAAAAGGCCGGAGAGCTCCGGCGCGAGCGAGAGATCGGCCTGGGCGAGACTGTCATAGACATGTTTCTCGGCAGCCTTTGCCAGCATGTTCTGCGAGAGATCGAAGCCTTCGAGGCGGCCGACACGGCCGCGGATTTCAGGGCCGAGCAGGCCGGTGCCGCAGCCGAGATCGACGGCGCGTTCGTAGCGCCTGCCGGTGGAGGCGATAAGCGCTGCCAGTTTCTGCGGGACGCTGTAGTCGAGCTTTTCGACAAGGGCTGATTCGAAACGGTCGGCATAGTCGTCGAAGAGGCGCTCGACATAGCGGCTCGGCGGTTGGTCGGGCATGGCCGCGCCGCCGAGAAGGGCGAGCTTGAGGGTTGCGCCGAAAATGTCATCGGGATCGAGGGCAAGCGTCCGGCGATAGGCCTCGATCGCAGCCTCGCCCCTGCCCGCCTTTTCGCAATAGGTGGCGAGGCGATACCAGCCGGCGGCCCAGGCAGGCACGAGCTCGAGGGCCTGTTCCATCAACTCGGCGGCCGCTTCCGGCTCGCCGCCTTCTTCGAGCATCCTGGCATAGTCGGCGCGGCGGTCGGCGATGACATCGCCGGAGGAAAGCTGGTGGGGTAGCATCAATGGGCCTGTAGCTCTTTGTTTTATGCATGTCGTTTTCCCGGAACCGCTGCACACTTCCGGGCGACATGCATTGGCCCGCATTTGGCGGCGGCCACAAAAAAACTCAAGTCCTATTTCAGAGGCGAAGCGGCCAATTCCGGAAAGGGCTTGCGGGCGTCGCGCCGCGACCTTATTCCAAGGGCAAACAGGAGATGGCTTATGTCCGATCAGGCGAACAGGTTCCTCGGCGATTCAATCGGCCGCACATTGATAAAGCTTATCGTGGTGTCGCTGATCGTCGGTTTCGTCATGACCGTCTTCGGCCTGACGCCGTGGGGCATCATCTACGGCATACGCGATTTCATCCAGGAGATCTGGTACCGGGGCTTCTCGGCGCTTGGGCGCGTCGGCGACTATCTCCTCCTCGGCGCGACGATCGTCATCCCGCTCTTCATCATCCTCCGTCTTTTCAGCTACCGCCGGTAACATGACATCCATCGATCTTTCCAGGCGCGGCCTGCTGCGCCTTTCCGGACTTGCGCTCGCCGCCGGCATCGCCGGCTGCACCACGACCCCGCGGATGGCAGGCACGCCTTCCGACGGCGAGGACGAGACGGCGAGCGTGTTGCCGCTCGTCAACCAGCTGCGGGCCAAAAACGGCCTGCCGCCGCTTGCCGTCGATCCGGCGGCGAGTACTGCCGCCTTGTTCCAGGCGAAACGCATGGCGAGTGCCGGCAAGATGGCGCATCTGATGGGCATGACCGATAGTTTCGGCGCGCGCGTCAAGGCGAGCGGCGTGCGGCTGCCGGCGGCCGAAAACATCGCCTCCGGCCAGCAGAGCGTCGATGCCGTGGTGACGGCCTGGATCAACTCGCCGCATCACCTGGAAAACATGCTCGGTCGTTATGGCGGCCTTGGCGTTGCCGTCGCCCATAATACATCTTCCAGGAACCTGCCCTATTGGGCCATGGTGCTTTCCAGCTGAGGTGATTCCGCCTGCAGCAGTTCAAGTGATGCAGCGCCTTTTGCGCGTCTGAAACGACGCGTGGCGCTGCCGCGACGAGGCCGGCATGGATACACGCAGCAATCACAACGCGCTTGCATTCGACGTGACGCACCTGATGGTGCTGTCGATCGCCCTTCCGATGACGCTCGGCTTCATGACGACGCCGCTGCTCGGGCTGACGAACACCGCCGTCGTCGGCCGCATGGGCAATGCGGAAGCGCTGGCCGGGCTGGCGATCGGCGCGATGCTCTTCGATCTCATCCTCGGCAGCTTCAACTTCCTGCGCGCCTCGACGACCGGGCTGACGGCGCAGGCCTATGGCCGGCGCGACCAGCACGAGCAGCAGGCGGTCTTTTCCCGGGCGATGATTTCGGCGATCGGCTGCGGACTGGCGCTGCTCTGTCTTTCGCCGCTGCTGATGGCGGCGGGGTTGAGGCTGATGGGGGCGGAAGGCGCGATCGCCGAGGCGACCAGCACCTATTTTTCCATCCGCATGCTGGCAGCACCCGCGGCATTGGCGAATTACGCGATCCTCGGCTTCGTGCTCGGGCGCGGACAGGGCAATATCGGACTGCTGCTGCAGGCGATCATCAACGGCATCAACATCCTGCTTTCCATCTATCTCGGCCTGACGCTCGATTGGGGCGTGGCGGGGGTCGCCTGGGGAACAATGGCCGGCGAAACGGCTGGCGCGCTTGTCGGGCTTGTCATCGTGCTGCGCGGCTTCAACAAGACCGAGCGGCCGGCATGGTCCGAAGTCTTTTCCCGGCACCGGCTGGCCGAGCTTTTCGCGCTCAACCGCGATATCTTGATCCGTACCTTCGTGCTGATCGGCGCCTTCACCATCATGACGCGGATCGGCACCAGTTTCGGTGCGGTGACGCTTGCCGCCAATGCGGTGGTGATGAATTTCTTCCTGCTATCAGGCTATTATCTCGATGGGCTTGCCAATGCCGCCGAACAGATCATCGGCCGGGCGATCGGCGCGCATTACCGGCCGGCCTTCGACCGGGGGCTGAAGCTCACGACCTTGTGGTCCTTCGGGCTGGCAGCGCTCGGCTCCGCCTTCTTCTTCCTCGCCGGCCCCTGGCTGATCTCGGTGCTGACGACCTCACCCGAGGTACGGCAGGCGGCCGAAACCTATCTGCCCTGGGCGGCGGTGACGGGACTGACCGGCGCGCTCGCCTTCCTGATGGACGGGGTCTTCATCGGCGCCACGTGGTCGGCCGACATGCGCAACCGGATGCTGATATCTTTTGCCGGTTATCTCTTGATGCTCGCGGTCTTCGTGCCGCTCTTCGGCAATCACGGCCTGTGGCTGGCGATGAACGCCTTCCTGCTCTTCCGGGGCTTCTTCCTGGCGATGCTGGTGCGGTCGCGGGCCGATCAGACTTTTCGCGCTGCCCAATAATCCAGCCGGGTGTCGCGCAAGTCGCGGATCGAGGCGGCCTTTTCGCGGTCCAGGAGTTTCGACAGGCCGCGGACGATATCGCCGGCCAGACCAGGGCCTTCATAGACCATGCAGGAATAAAGCTGGACGAGATCGGCGCCCGCCCTGATCTTCTCCAGCGCGGTCTCGGCCGAGGAGATGCCACCGACGCCGATGATCGGCAGATCAGGGCCGACGCGCTTGCGCATCCTGGCGAGCACCGCCGTCGACTTTTCGAAAAGCGGCACGCCGGAAAGGCCACCCGCCTCCTTCGCCTGGCGCTGATCCCTAAGGCCGTCGCGCGACAGCGTGGTGTTGGAGACGATCAGCCCGTCGAGCGCATGCGAAAGCGCCTCGGCTGCGATATCGTCCATGCCTTCCTCGGTCAGATCAGGCGCGATCTTCAGAAAGACCGGGATCTTCCGGCCGGATGCCGCCGCCATCTCGTCGCGCGCCGCAAGCACTGATGACAACAGCCCCGCAAGGCTTTCGCGCCCCTGCAGGTCGCGCAGGCCAGGCGTGTTCGGCGAGGAGATGTTGGCGGTGAAATAGCGCGCGACGGAATAAAAGCGGCGGATGCCGACGACATAATCGGCGATGCGGTCCTCGCTATCCTTGTTGGCGCCGATGTTGACGCCGATCATGCCACCGCCCCTTAGCGCGGCGAGGCGCCCGAAGGCGGCATCATGGCCTTCATTGTTGAAGCCGAGACGGTTGATGACGGCTTCATCCTCCACCAGGCGGAAGATGCGCGGGCGCGGATTGCCGGATTGCGGCTTCGGCGTCACCGTACCGATCTCGGTAAAGCCGAAACCGAGCTTCAGCAGCGCCTCCGGCACCTCAGCATTCTTGTCGTAGCCGGCGGCCATGCCGAGCGGATTTTCGAAGGTAAGGCCGGCAACGGTCTGGCGCAGGCGCGGATCAGGCGTCAGCTGGCAGGCGGGCACGAGGCCGGATTTCAAGGCGGCGATCGACATGCCGTGCGCGGTTTCCGGATCGAACAGGAAGAGACCCTTGCGGGCGAGACGCTTGAAGGGATCGATCATGGCTGCAGCTCCGGGAAGATATGGGCGCCGGCTTCGTCGAGCGGCAGCGGCGCCTCCCAGAGCACGGCCGCAAGCGGCAGATCGGCGTAGAGATGCGGGAAGAGATCGCCGCCGCGCGAAGGCTCGAAGACCAGCTTGTCGCCAAAGCCGCGGCCATCAACGGCAATCAGCAGCAGGCCGGACTGGCCGGCAAAATGCAGGGCGGCGGTCTGCTTTACCTGTTCCGCCGTCGAGAAATGGATGAAGCCGTCCTTGAGATCGATGCCGGCGCCATGAAAAGTGCCGGTTTGTCTGGCTTGCTGCCAGAGCGTTTCCGTCACGATCTTGTAAAGGGTCGGTGTCAGGGTCATCATGGCCTCACGATAGGCTGTTCCTTGGTCACGAGGGCTTTGCCGGAAAGAGGCGGCGATGTCCACGCCCCGGCGCCGAAAAACGGGACAGCTGGAACAGAATTAGAGCATGATGTCGTCCGAAAACCGCGCACACTTTTCGGCATCATGCTCCAAAAAATCCGGAGGATGAGACGATGAAGGCATTCGTTATCACGCTTGGCGTTTTTCTGATGCCGTTGGCGGCCGCGGCGGCCGAAGCGGATGCGAGCCGCTTCCAGCTGGAGAAGAGCGGCGACCATTTCGTCCGGCTCGACCGGCAGACCGGGGCAATGTCGATCTGCCAGGACAAGGACGGCGCCCTCGTCTGCCGGATGGCGGCCGACGAACGGGCGGCCTATGAGGACGAACTCGACCGGCTGGCAAAGCGGGTGACGGCACTCGAACAGGGCGGTGTCGCCCAGCGCGCGCTGCCGAGCGATGCCGAGGTCGACCGTTCGATCAGCATCATGGAGCGGATGATGAAGAGTTTCATGGGGATGGTGAAGGAGTTCCAGGCCGAGGAAAACACCAATCCCCTTCCGCAGAAGACCTGATCTGATATAGTCGATATGAGCAAGCTGGCGTGCAACGCGGAGGGGCGGAGGCACATGCCGGCATGATCGGGCTCTTGGGAGGGAGTTTTTGATGCAGGAACAGACCATCATCATTGCGGACGATCATCCGCTTTTCCGCGACGCGCTGCGCCAGGCGGTGATCGGCATGGAAGGCCGGCAGTCGATCGTCGAGGCCGGCGATTTCGCCGCCGCGCGCCGGGCGGCCGGCGCCCATGCGGATGCCGACCTGATGCTGCTCGATCTCGCCATGCCCGGCGTCAGCGGCTTTTCCGGCCTGATGGCTCTGCGCTCCGAATTCGCCAGCCTGCCGATCGTCATCGTCTCGGCAACCGACGATGCGACGACGATCCGCCGGGCGCTGGAACTCGGCGCGTCCGGCTTCATTTCGAAATCCTCCGGCATCGAGGACATTCGCCGCAGCATCCAGACGGTGCTTGCCGGCGACATCGCCACGCCGGAAAGCTATCGCGACGGGCAGGAGCAAGATCCCGATGTCGCCGATCTGATCCACCGCCTGCATACGCTGACGCCGCAGCAGAGCCGGGTGCTGACCATGCTCGGCGAAGGGCTGCTGAACAAGCAGATCGCCTACGAACTCGGCGTCTCCGAGGCGACGATCAAGGCGCATGTCTCGGCGATCCTGTTGAAACTCGACGTCGACAGCCGGACGCAGGCCGTCATCCAGCTCGGCAAGATCAATATGGCGATGGTCGCCTGAGCGCAGCCGACTGCCCGGCGACAGGATTTTATTCCTCCTTTATCTTTACTCCGCCAGCGCGGTCGGTTAATATTCCGCTTGGTTTGAAGCGCGGCGCTTGATCAGCCGCACGGAATCGCGCGCATGCTGTCACACAACCAGATCTGGGAAGCGCTCGACAGGCTTGCCGAACGGCACGAACTGACGCCGTCCGGTCTTGCGCGGCGCGCCGGCCTCGACCCGACCTCCTTCAACAAATCGAAACGGCTCTCCGCCGACGGGCGGCTGCGCTGGCCCTCGACGGAATCGATCGCCAAGGTGCTCGACGCCACGGGTGCGAGCATGGAGCAGTTTCTGGCCTTCATGCGGGCGGACACCGGTCCCTCCGAGCAGCAGGCCAGGCAGCAGGAAAACGCGTTTCAGCCGCAAGGCGGCTCCATTCCGTTGCTCGGCTTCGCCCAGGCGGGCGCCGGCGGTTTCTTCGACGATGGAGGCTTTCCGGCCGGCCAGGGCTGGGACGTGGTGGAATTTCCGGCCGCCCCGTCGCAGAAATCAGGCGTCTATGCGCTGGAGGTGCAGGGCGAGAGCATGATGCCGCTCTACCGCGACGGCGACGTGCTGATCGTCGAGCCGGGGGCGCAGGTGCGCCGCAACGACCGCGTCGTCGTGCGCACAAACGAGGGCGAGGTGATGGCCAAGGTGCTGCTGCGCCAGAGCCCGCGGTCGATCGAGCTGATGTCGCTCAATCCCGAACATCCCAACCGCACCCTCGAGCTTTCCGACATCGACTGGATCGCCCGCATCATCTGGGCCAGCCAATAGGAAGATATTCCATGCGCCCTGCCGCCTTCATCACAGGTATCACGGGGATGGCGGTGGTGGCCGGCCTGCTGCTGGCAGGGCAAGCAAGGCTTGGCGGCAACACGGCCGGGGAAGAGATGGCGTCCGCAGAGGAGACGGCGACGGCAGCGGCGGATGCTGCTCCCAAAGCCGGCGAACGTGCGACAATCTCGGACGATCGTGCCGAGATGATCGCTCGCTCAGCGGAGCCGGCGGCTCCGCCCTCTCAGGCGCCAAGCGAGGGCGGGACACCCAAATCGGCCAATGCACCGCAACAAGCGGAGACGCCCGCCGGGGAAACGGCACGTCCGGCTGCGAAAAAGGCGATGGAGCTGACGCGGCCGATGGTCGAAAATGCCGGCATTCTTTCCTTTGGCGAGCGCCGGCTTCTGCTTGCCGGCATCGTGCCGACGCCGACCGACAGGATATGCGGGCCGACGGGCCGGCAATGGCCCTGCGGCATGATGGCGAAGACGGCGCTGCGCCTGCTGTTGCGCAACCGCAGCGTCAGCTGCGATCTCGAGACGGTGGAATGGAAGGAAACAGTAACGACTGCCTGCCGGCTCGGCACGGAGGATCTCGGCTTATGGCTCGCCGAAAACGGCTGGGCGGAAGCAGCAGTGGGTTCGCCGCTTATGGCTGCCGCCGAAAAGGCCAGGCAGGCAGGAAAAGGCCTCTACGGCGATGATCCGCGCCGCAAATAAACCGGCAGCCAGCGGTCGGACAGCCCGGATCGGGCCGATCCCTTGTAATGGCTGTCGCCAATTCCTAATCTCGGCTGATCGAAAAAGGAATCAGAGATGAACAAGCCGCTTTCCGCCCATGACGCGCTGATCTACGTGATGGTGATGGCATCCGCCGTCGACAGCACGATGAACGACAGGGAGATGACAAGGATCGGCCAATTGATCGGATTCCTGCCGGTTTTCCGGGATTTCGACGACGACAAGCTGATTGCGGTGGCGCGCGACTGCGCCTCGCTGCTGGCCGGACCGGAAGGCCTCGACGTCGTCCTCGAAACCGTGCGCGATACCTTGCCCGCAAAGCTCTACGACACGGCCTATGCACTGGCCGTCGAGGTGGCATCCGCCGATCTCTCGGTCAAGGCGGAAGAGTTGCGGCTGCTCAGCCTGCTGCGCGACCGGCTCGGCCTCGACAAGCTCACCTGCGCGGCGATCGAGCGCAGCGCGATTGCCCGCTTCCGCAAGGGCTGAACGCACAATTTGGACTGCAGCTTCAATAAAGCCCGTAGGGGAAATACCGCAGATAGATTTCCTGGAGGCGGCCGTTGCGCGACAGCGTGGCGAGCGCGTGGTCGATGGCTGATGTCAGCACGCTGTCTTTCTGCCGCAGCATGATCGTCATGCCCTCGCCGAGGAAATGCTCGGAAAGATAGGGGCCGTCGAACAGCGCGCAGCATTTGGCTGAGGCCGGCGAAGAGACCCAGAAGGAAAGCTGCAGCGCATCAGCAAAGGCGGCATCGACCTTGCGGTCCTTGAGCGCCGCAAGCAGGGCGTCCTTCGTATCGAACGGCTCGGCCTTGAGCGTGGGGAAAAAGGCTGCCAGCATCGCCTCGTGCACCGTCCCCCTGACGACACCGACCGGATGGCTGGCAAGCGCCGCAGCGGTCTTTCCGTCGAGCGGCACGGCGAGATTGCGCACGAAGCGCGCCGGCAGCATCAGATAAGGTCTGGAGAAGAGGAATTGCCGGCGCAGCTCCGGCGTCACGGCAAGACCGGCGATGACGGCATCCCCCTGCGAGGCGGCGAGCGCATCCCTGAGGTCGGCGAAGGGGATCGCCTGGATCTGGCACTTGTCCGATATTTCCAACTCGCTGCAGATTTCGCGGGCGAGGTCGACATTGAAACCGGAAAGCTTGCCGTTCTGATCGGTGAAATTGAACGGCGGGAAATCGACCGACGTCAGGAAGCGCAAGCGCACCAGCGAGGAGAGATCGGGCCTCGCAAGACGCTCGCGCGCATCGAAGAGCAGCGGCAGCGAGGGCGCCGCCTGCTGAGCCGATGCGGCAAAACTCGAAAAAAGCGCGCCGAGAAACAGGCCGAGCGTGAAAAAACCCTTCAGAGTCAGGGATGCCGGCTTGGATTGCATCATCGTGATCGTTGTCTCTGGGTTAAGCGCGAAGCGTGCGGCGTCGGCGAGATGTATCAGAGTCATGCGTGGTGGGGAATATGGGTGGGAGTGAGGGGAGCGGCGCCGCGCAGAGGAATAGCCTTCATACGACATCCTCGGCCCAGGGAGATCGCCGACGCCAGCCCCTCATCCGGCTACCGCCACCTCTCCCCGTAAACGGGGCGAAGGGGGATAGCCGCGACCTCTCCGTTTCTCGCCAGCCTCTCGCGGGGCGCGTCCCCTCGCCCCGTTTACGGGGAGAGGGTTAGGGTGAGGGGCAGCCATCGGCGCCAACCGGACAGCCCTGGCGCAAGACTCGAGACGACAATTCAGTCCCTAAAAATCACAGCCAACCACCGCCTCGTGTTAGCGCGGAATTAAAGAATATCGCCTTTATTTGTTGCGACGACATCGGACCCCGCCAGCCGATCGCATGATGCAAGCGTCAGCCCAAACGTAATCCCTAAACCGCGATATTGAAGCAGCGTTTTTCTGCAACAATTGATTTCAAAAGCACCGGGCGCGCGAGCACGCCCCGTCAATCGGGTGACATTTCTATGCTGAAACATCTGAAAATCCGCACAAAAATCATATCCGTCGTGGCGCTCCTGGGGCTGATCACGATGGCCGGGCTGATCTATGTCATATCCGAGTTCCGCCGTGCGGACGCCGCCTACAGCGCCTTCATCGATCATGAGGCGCAGGCCTCGATGCTGAGCGCGCGTGCCAGCGCATCGGCGGTGGCCTCGGTGCTGCAGGTAAGCCTGCTTGCCGACATGAAACCCGATACGCCCGAATTCCAGAAGGCGCTCGCCACACCGAGCAAGCTGCCACAGGCGCGTGACCGCATGAAGCAGGCGCTGGCACTGGTGCCCAGCCGCAAGCCGGCGATCGATGAAATTCAGGCGGGCATCGATGAGATCGAAACGCTGGCGAACAAGATCATCGAACAGAGCAAAGCCAAGGACGACGCCGGCGCCCAGGCGAATGTTGCCCTGATCAATGCCAAGCTCGATGCACTGACGCCGAAGATGATAGCCAACAATGATGCGATGATGGCGATGCTCAACGATGGCGGCGACGCGCTCTCGGCTTCCGTCAACGAACGGATCGTCTTCTGTCTCGTTCTGATCGGCATCGCCGTTCTCGCTGCCGTCGGCTTCAGCGTGGTCGTGGCCCAGATAGGCATCGCCGGCCCGATGATGCAGCTGCGCCAGCGCATGACGCGGCTTGCCGAGGGCGATACGACAAGCGATGTCAGCGGCCTCGACCGCGGCGACGAAGTCGGCCAGATGGCAAAGGCCGTTTCGGTCTTCCGCGACAATGCGATCGAGCGCGCCCGGATCGAAGCGCGCGCCGAAACAGACCGCGACGTCAGCGACAGCGAGCGCCGCGACCGCGAGGCGCAGAAGGCCCGCGAAGCATCGGAACTCGACCGCGCCGTCACCGCGCTCGGCGACGGCCTGCGCCGCCTTGCCGCCGGCGATCTCGCCTCGCATATCGCCGAGCCCTTCGTCGCGCATCTCGATGCGCTGCGTGAGGATTTCAACAACTCGGTCGAGAAGCTCAACGAGACCCTGCATACGGTCGGCGCCAATGCCCGGGCGATCGGCGCCGGCGCCAACGAGATTCGTTCCTCCGCGGACCAGCTTTCCCAGCGAACGGAACAGCAATCGGCCTCCGTCGAAGAGACGGCAGCAGCGCTGGAGGAGATCACCACGACGGTGCGCGACGCCGCCAAGCGAGCCGAGGAGGCGAGCCAGCTCGTCGCCCGCACCCGCCTTGGTGCCGAAAAGTCGGGCGAGGTCGTCCGCAAGGCCGTCTCCGCCATGCAGCAGATCGAGAAGTCCTCGGGCGAAATCTCCAACATCATCGGCGTCATCGACGACATCGCCTTCCAGACCAACCTTTTGGCTCTGAACGCCGGCGTCGAAGCTGCCCGTGCCGGCGACGCCGGCAAGGGCTTTGCGGTCGTCGCTCAGGAAGTGCGCGAGCTCGCCCAGCGCTCAGCGAAGGCGGCCAAGGAGATCAAGGCGCTAATCAGCACCTCCGGCTCGCATGTGCAGACCGGCGTCTCGCTGGTCGGCGAAACCGGCAAGGCGCTCGACGCAATCGTCCACGAAGTGCAGGAGATCAACCAGCACGTCCACGCGATCGCCGAAGCCTCCCGCGAACAGTCGATCGGACTGCAGGAGATCAACACCGCCGTCAACACCATGGATCAGGGCACGCAGCAGAATGCGGCGATGGTCGAGGAATCCACAGCCGCCAGCCACAACCTGGCAACGGAAGCGGCAGCGCTCAACAACCTGCTCGGCCAATTCAGGCTGACCGGCACCGGCGGCTTCACCGCCAGCGCGCCAATCGCCACGGCACCACGCGCTGCCGCCCGCCCGGCAGCCAGGGCGCCGGTCCGCGTCGCCCGCGAAGGCACCGCCCGCCCGGCCGCCTCGCCGGCCCGCGCGCTCGGCCAGAAGATCGCCAACGCCTTCGGCGCCGGCAGCAGCACATCGCCGAGCCAGGATCCCGACTGGACGGAATTCTGAGCCGGTCAAGACAGGCATTGGCAAGGGCGGCTGCGGCCGCCCTTGCTATTTGGGGACCTAACCCGGCCGCCAGCCGATCTCGACGAGGATATTTCCGGGCGCCGTGCAATAGAATAGCCAGCCGCCGCGCATGGCGGCCGGCGGACCGGACCGGTCAGCACCGGCAGCAGCAAGCCCGGCATGGACCGCATCGACATCCGCCCTTTCGCGTAGGATGAAGCCGATGTGATAGGTCTGGCGTCCCATTTCCACCTGATCGGCGGTGCCGAATTTTGCGATTGCGTGGCTGAGGACGATTTCGAGGCCGGCATCGTCTTCCAGGATCGCGAGGCCGTTCTGGCCGCGCATATCCTTAAGCCTCAGGCCGAAATGGCGGATCAAGAAATCCGCCGTGGCAGCGATATCGGGAACGTGGAAGTCGAGATGGTTCAAGCGCATGACAGTCTCCGTTCGAAAAAATCCCGGGACTGCCTTTTTGCCGTCTCCGCACGCCGCCGGGATCCCGCATCTTCATGCGGATCACGTCGCGGGTTCTCGTGCCGTGGCACGGAGCAGAGCTTCGCCACAGCGCTTAACGCTCCAGCGGAAGGGATCGGGCTTACCTCAACCGATCCTGCCTTTTTCGACGAGGCCGATCTAGCAGACGGCATCGGTTTCGGCAATGGATGGGTCGGCGCATCTGGAGGATCCGGATTTTCACCCTAATATCAACAGGTGGATGTCGCGTCCCGCCGGCCGCTCGATCACGGCGCCCCCGGCGACGCTTCCCGAAGGATTGAAGCGCGGCATGGGCATTCGTGTCGTGAACTCTATCCGGTGAGGCGTAGAGTGATATTATTCAGGCATTGGGAGGGATGGACATGAAAGCTGCAATCATCGGCCTCGTCGGCACGCTCGTTCTGGCGGGATGCAACACCGTCAGCTATAGCGGACCGGGCCTCGAACCCATCCCCGGCAGCATTACCTATAACGGCCAACCGCGCACCAAGCTCACCAAATCACCCCCCGGCTCCGCCTTTCCGCATGATTTCATCGACCAGTACGGCCGGCAGGTGGAGGAAACCTATATCATCCAGCCCGACCGGAGCCTGATCATCGCGCATCGGCAATACAAGCCGATCCGGTTCTTCGGGGATTAAGCTTACGAGGTGTCGTTTGAGGGAGATGGATCGGTGAAGGGAAATATTCCCTCTTCGGCAAGCGCGTCGACCGCCGCTAAACGGACTTCGAGTCTGGATTTCAGCCCGAGCCGGATCAACCCGTCAGGGCCAGCCAATCACCGATCGTTTTTCCGGAACGCCGCGTGGAGTGGATGGCCGGAGCCGGCCGCTGTTGGGTTGCCATCGTCCTTCGGATTTCACGCGGGCTCAGCCCGAATTCGTGGATGAAGGCGCGCGTAAAATTGGCGGCGACCTCGAAACCGGCGGCTTCTGCGATTTCTGAAATCGGCCTGTGGTCGGCCGAATTGCTGAGATCCGCATAGGCCTGCAGCAATCGCCGCTTGCGAATATAATTGAGCACGCCTCCGCTCGCCTCAAACAGTTGGTAAAGCCGCGTACGCGAAATCCCCAACGCGCGGCACATCACGTCCGGTGTCAGGTTTTCCGAACGGAGATTGACGTGAATGTAGCGGTGCGCCCGCTCCATCAGTCCCATGTTGGCCTGGTTTTGACCGGTATCAGTCCTTGTGGACGATGCGGCGCCCGCAACGACCATATCGCCGATGGTTTGGATGATCCGGGGCACTTCCTCTATCGTCAGATTGCCGAGGTTCGTTTCGAGGCCCGTCAGATAGCCCGTGAGCAACTCGGCGTGGCTGCCCGAAAGAACCGTGTTGCCGGCGCTCTGGAGAAGGCTCGCATCGCGAGCCAGCATCTCATACGGCAGGAACACGAGCAAAGCTTCGGTATCGGTCGTCCGTCCGCGATAGGGGCTGCCGAGAGACATGAAAAATATCTCGCCGGCACCGGTCTCGGTGACACGACGGTTGACCTCGGTCCAGGCCTGGCCGCTGCGCTGCAGGCCGACGTTCCAATGGTCGATGGGGCTCGATCGAAGCATGGCCTGATCGCGGATATATCTGTGGGCATGCGCGCGCTGCTGGACGATGAGGATATCGCCGAGCTGCCAGCCGGTCTGCTCCGCGAGGAATCCGTCTTCGGGTGATTTTCCCTCCGGCAGATGAACATCCACGAGCGGCGCCATATGTGCCCGCCAGGCCTGGAATTGTTCTGCCGGTGGCAGGTCCTGCGTCGAGAATCGCAGCGGCTCGAGTGCAGGGGAGGCATGGGGTGGGCGTTCCTTGCGCATAGCCGGTTCACGCGGCCAGCGCCGCCGCTCCATATGCGCCGGCCGTTCCTGTTCCGCGGCAGGATCATCGTCGGATTCAGACCCTGTAGCCATCCAATTCCTCCAGCGCATAACCCGACCCGAGCCATGGAAATTGAGAAAAGCAATTGTTTTTGCGGCTGAAATCTCCGCAGAACTCCGTCTGAAAAATCGGAAGTGCCCGAAGATTCTCCTGCATAAGTTGTTTATCATATTCCTTTTCGCTCTGAAATGTACGGAGCGATAATTTCCAGGACGCGAGGATAACGACAATTGCCTTTCTTAGCTGTATCTAAATAAGCATCGGTTCATTCCAAAAGAAAAACCGGACGAATAAAATATTCGCATGATCGAACGACTTGGTTTCGCGATATGTCAAAGTAAATATCGAATATCCCATAGCAAACTCTGAAAACACGGGAGGTAGTCGTGAACTATCTTGGCAGGATTCGTGCGCGCTCTGTAAAATCTTCGGCTCGTGATGCAAATTGTCCATCCGGAATACACCACGCTCCCAAGAGAGTTCTTGTCACCGGCGGTGCAGGTTTCCTCGGATCCCATCTCTGCGAGACGCTTTTGGCCTCCGGACACCAGGTGATCTGCCTCGACAATTTTTCCACCGGCATGCGGCGCAATATCACCCATCTGAAGCGAGTCGATCGCTTCAATGTCATCGCCCACGATATCGTCCACCCGCTCGATCTGGAAGTCGACGAGATCTATAACCTCGCCTGCCCGGCATCGCCCCCGCATTATCAGGCCGATCCGATCCATACGACTAAGACCTGCGTGCTGGGCTCCCTCAACCTTCTGGAGCTGGCCGCGCGCACCGGCGCACGTATCCTTCAGGCATCCACCTCCGAAGTCTACGGCGACCCGAACGTCCACCCGCAGGTCGAAAGCTACTGGGGCAACGTCAATTCGTTCGGGCCACGCTCCTGCTACGACGAGGGCAAGCGGTGCGCCGAGACGCTGTTCTTCGACTTCCACAACACGCACGGCGTCGAGATCAAGATCATCCGCATCTTCAACACCTACGGCCCGCGGATGCGTCCGGACGACGGCCGCGTCGTCTCGAATTTCATCGTTCAGGCCCTGACGGGGCAAGACATCACGATATATGGCGACGGTTCCCAGACCCGCTCGTTCTGTTTCGTCGATGATCTCATCGGCGGCATGGTCCGCATGATGGCCTCACCGTCGTCGCTGACGGGGCCGGTCAATCTCGGCAATCCTGGCGAATTCACGATCCGGGAGCTGGCCGAGCAGGTGATCGGATTGACCGGCTCCCGGTCGCAAATCATCCATCGCGCTCTGCCGGTTGACGATCCCCGTCAGCGTCGCCCCGATATTTCGCTTGCCATGCAGGAACTCGACTGGCGGCCGAAGATCGACTTGTCGAGCGGCTTGCGTCAGACGATCGACTATTTCGATGGCGTTCTCACCCGTCCGGCACGCGAACTGGAGGCGGTCTGATGGCTGCGCCCCGGGTCCTTGTCACGGGCGGTGCCGGCTATATCGGCAGCCACACCGCCAAGCTCCTCCGCTCGGAGGGGATTGAGCCTGTCGTCTACGACAATCTCACGACCGGAAACCGTTCGTCCGTGCGCTGGGGCCCTTTCGTCGAAGGTGACGTCCTCGACTCGTCATGCCTGATCGAGGTCATCGAGAAATATGCTCCCGATGCCGTCATCCACTTTGCCGCCTCGGCCTACGTCGGCGAGTCCGTGGAAAACCCAGCGAAATATTACAATAACAATGTCTGCGGTGCATTGTCGCTTATCGATGCCTGCCGGCAGACGGGGCTTCAAAACGTCATCTTCTCATCGAGTTGTGCCGTCTACGGCGTCCCCTCCGTGCTGCCGATCGATGAGACGTTGCCGAAGGCTCCGATCAATCCCTACGGCAAGACCAAGCTGATCTTCGAGCATATGCTCGCCGACTATGCGGCGGCCTACGGCCTGCGGTATGTTGCCCTGCGCTACTTCAATGCCTGTGGAGCCGATCCGGACGGCGAGCTTGGCGAATGGCACGTTCCGGAAACCCATCTCATTCCGCGGGCGTTGCTGGCCGCGGCCGGCCGGATTTCGCATCTGGAGATATTCGGCGATGATTACGATACCCCTGACGGCACCTGCATAAGGGACTATATTCACGTCGCAGATCTCGCGCGCGCCCATGTTCAGGCCTTCACCCATCTCGCCAAAGGCGGAGCAAACCTCGCTGTCAACCTCGGCACCGGGCGGGGTTTTTCCATCAGGGAAGTCCTGCGCGTGATCCAGGAAACGACCGGGTGCGAAGTCCCGGTCGTCATCCATCCACGCCGGCCGGGCGATCCGCCCAGCCTCTACGCCGACGCCAGCCTGGCCCGCGAGACGCTCTGCTTCCAGCCTCGATATTCCGACCTCGAAACCATCGTGCGGACGGCGGCTCCGTTCTTCGGACTGGAGGCGCGCGCGTGACCGAACTTGCGATTACCCAAGCGATGCATGCTCCGGGACCCTCCCACGAGCCGCTTCTTGTCCCGGTTCTGACCGGACATCGGCGGGCCGAATATCTGTTCTTGGCGGCCGTATGGGCCTGCGCCTTCGCCTATTTCTGGATCTGGTGGCTGGAGCCGCGCCATCACGTCGATGCTTTCGGCACGATTACGGTGAGCCTCGTTCTTGCCTGGGTTACCGCTCTGCCGGCCTATTTCATCGTCGTCTTCTATCGGGCGGCAAGACCGAACGGTCCCTTGCGCCTGCCGGCGGGCAGTCGAGTGGCCATGGTCGTGACCAAGGCGCCGGCCGAACCCTTCTCGGTCGTCCGTGAGACCCTGCTGGCAATGCTTGCCCAGGAGGTGGAACACGACACCTGGCTTGCCGACGAAGACCCTTCCCCCGAGACTCTCGACTGGTGCTCCGGGCACGGGGTCCTCGTCTCGACCCGCAAGGGGCGATCCGATTATCATCGGACGTCGTGGCCCCGACGCACGCGGTGCAAGGAAGGCAACCTCGCCTTCTTCTACGACCACTACGGCTACAGCCGCTACGATTTCGTGGCGCAACTCGATGCGGATCATGTTCCCGCGCCCGACTATCTCTTCCATATGCTGCGTCCGTTCGCCGATCCAAAGGTCGGCTATGTCTCCGCCCCCAGCATTTGCGACAAGAACGCTTCCGAAAGCTGGTCGGCACGTGGAAGGCTCTATGCCGAGGCCAGCATGCATGGCTCGCTCCAAGCCGGTTACAATGGCGGCCTGGCGCCGATGTGCATAGGGTCGCATTACGCGGTACGTACCGTCGCCCTCAAACAGATCGGCGGCCTCGGTCCGGAGTTGGCTGAAGACCATTCGACGACATTGATGATGAATGCCGGCGGCTGGCGGGGTGTGCATGCGCTGGATGCCATCGCCCATGGTGACGGCCCCAGAACCTTCAGCGATCTCGTGACGCAGGAATTCCAGTGGTCGCGCAGCCTGGTCATGGTGCTGTTGCGGTACTCGCCCAGCCTCCTCGGCCGGCTGCCGCCCCGGCTCAAGTTCCAGTTCCTCTTTTCGCAACTCTGGTATCCGCTTTTTGCGTTCTTTATGTTGCTCATGTTTGCATTGCCGATCATCGCGCTCGTGCGCGGCCAGAACTTCGTGACGGTGACCTACCCCGATTTCCTGGCGCATTTCGCACCGCTTTCTATCGCTCTCGTGGTGATGGCTTATCGCTGGCGCGCCAGCAGCTCGTTCCGCCCCTACGACGCCAAGATCCTGAGCTGGGAATGCATGCTCTTTCTCTTCGCGCGCTGGCCCTGGGCGCTCGCCGGCACGCTGGCTGCGGTGCACGATTTTGTGACAGGCTCCTTCGTCGATTTCCGCGTCACGCCGAAAGGCCGGTCCGAAGTCGATCTGCTGCCGGTGCGTGTCCTTGCGCCCTACGCTTTGCTGGCGCTCATGGCGGTATTGCCTGCCCTGGCAATCGGCGATGCCGGCGCCTCCAAGGGTGGCTACTTCTTTACCATCCTGAACGCCGCAATCTACTGCGCGCTGCTGTTGGTCATCGTCGGGCGCCATTCGAAGGAAAATACGGTTGCGGCGGCCCCGCGTTTCTACCGTCCGGCGATGGCGACCGTGCTTCTTGCGCTTGTCGCGTTGCCGGGCGCTGCAACCATCATGCGCGGAAAGGATGCGACCGAGGCACTCGCCTGGGGCAGCGGCCGCCTTCAGCTGTTCGAAGAGCGCTACGCCGCCTCCGGTGCAGGCCGGGGCGGGACCGCCCTGCGCACGATCTTCTTCAAACCACGATGGATTTCCGATCCGGAGGAGATCCAACTGAGAACGGATGCCGCTCACCCGGATGTGCGGCCGAGCGTGGAGGAAATACACAATGCATAGCCCATCCAAAATAGCCCTGTTGTCGTTAACCGGCCTGTTGCTGTCGGGAGTCGCGGTCCTGCCTACCGCTCTGGGCAGTTCTGCCGAAGGGCAGCCGCTTGCAATGACGATATCGTCCATTGCGCCGCCGACCAAAATGCCGGTCGTCACGAAGGAGTCGATCACGTTCGGCGCCTATGATCCGCACGGAGATTTAGGCGCCTCGCCCGATTCGAAGATCGAACACCTCTTCCTGCCCTGGGAAGATGTCGATCTGCGCACGCTCGTCCTCGCCGACGATTATGCGCAAGCGCGTGGCCGCACCCTGCTGATCTCGGTCGAGCCCTGGACCTGGTCGACCGGTTCGCGCCAAACCTCGCAGGAACTGCTGCACAGCATCCTCAACGGTTCGCGCGATGCGAACATGGCCGCCGTCTGCTCGACTGCTGCCAAGCTGAAAAGTCCGGTCATCATTCGCTGGGGACAGGAAATGGACGAAACCGACAGCCAGTTCTCCTGGTCGCATTGGCAGGGCGACGATTATGCCAAGGCCTATCGCCGGATGGTGGAGGTCTGCAAGGTCCACCTGAAGACGGCCAAATACATGTGGTCACCGAAGGGCAATGAGGGGCTTCAAGCCTTTTATCCCGGCAACGATGTCGTCGATCTTATCGGGCTCTCGGTCTTTGGCCTGGAGCAATACGACAGGGACAAGACTGGCCGTGACCAGACGTTTGCCGAGCACCTTGCGCCCGGATACGCCCGTGTCGCTGGTTACGGCAAGCCCATCATGGTTGCCGAACTCGGCTACGAAGGCGGCGATTCCTTCGTGCGAAACTGGGCTGAGAGCGTAACGAAACGCTATCCCCAGTTCCCGGCCCTCAGCGCCGTTATCTACTTCAACGACCGTGAAGTCTATCCGTGGCCGGACGGCTATGGCCGCCCCGACTGGCGGGTCGTCCGCGAAAGCATCAATTGAACAACAAGGAACCTGAACATGTCCATGCTTCAAAAAATGTTCCTGGCCGTGGCCCTGACCAGCGGTATCGCCACGGCCGCGTCCGCTGCCGGAACCAATGAGCCTGCGGGGATCGAGACCGCAAAGCCGATGAGCAGCGCGGAAATCTATCGGCTCTACAACCAGAATTCCTGGATGTGGAAAGCCGGCGCCGGCTACTTCTCCGCAAAGGCGCGTCGCTTTACCGCCTGGTCGCGGGAAAATGGCTCGCCGTCCTTCGGCACGGGCCGCTGGTTCATCACGGAGTCGGGTAAACTCTGCTTCAACGCCGACTGGCACGCCAAGACCGGAACGGCGACGGCGATCACCTGCTTCAGCCACCGCAAGAAGGGTGGCCTGATTTATCAGAAACGCGAACCGGACGGTGAATGGTACGTTTTCAAGAGCGCACCGGCACAAGCCACCGACGAATTCGCAAAGCTTCGCCACGGCGACTACGTGAGGTCTCAATTGGGGGGAATTGAGACGAGCGTCAGTAAGACCAAATAAAGGCGAAGCTAGGGGTTGCGCGCGGCCGAGGCGCCATCTGTATCCTTGTAGGAGCCGATGCCTGCGCGCAACCCTTTTCATAAAAGATTGCGAAGCGCCTTCAAAAGGCGGCGAACGGGCTGAGGGTGAGTGGAGCGGGTGAAGGGAATCGAACCCTCGTATTCAGCTTGGGAAGCTGCTGCTCTACCATTGAGCTACACCCGCGACGAAGCGAGATTTCCAACAGATGGGGGCCGCTGTCAAGTCGCGCCGGGTGCAACGCTTCAGATGCGGAAGTGCTTCGACAGTTTCAGGCCCTGGGCCTGGTAGTTGGAGCCGAGGCCGGAGCCGTAGAGGCTGGCCGGCTTTTCCTGCATATGCTCGTAGACAAGGCGGCCGACGATCTGGCCGTCTTCGAGAATGAAGGGCACTTCGTGGCTGCGCACTTCGAGCACCGCGCGGCTGCCGCGTCCGCCGGCAGGCGCATGGCCGAAGCCCGGATCGAAGAAGCCGGCATAATGGACACGGAATTCGCCGACCAGCGGATCGAACGGCGTCATCTCGGCTGCATAATCCGGCGGCACGTGCACCGCCTCGCGCGAGACGAGGATATAGAATTCGTCGGGATCGAGGATCAGCTCGTTGCGGCCGCGGCTGTGGAGCGGTTCCCAGAAATCGAAGAGGTCATGCTCGGCCTTCTTGTCGACGTCGACGACGGCGGTGTGATGTTTTCCGCGATAACCGATCAGGCCGTCCTTGTCTCCGGCGAGGTCGATCGACAGGGCGATGCCGCCGCCGGAAACGTTGGGCAACTTGCTGGCGACCAGCGTCTCGCTCTCGTGCAGCTTCAAAAGTTCCGGCTCGCCGAGCAGGGCCTGGCCGACGCGGAAACGGATCTGCGACAGGCGTGAGCCGCGGCGCACGACGATCGGGAAGGTGCGCGGGCTGATTTCGAGATAGAGCGGGCCGGAATAGCCTGCCGGGATCTTGTCGAATTCCTGGGCGTAATCGGTGATGACGCGGGTGAAGATATCGAGGCGCCCGGTCGAGCTCTTCGGGTTGGCCGAGGCCGACATGTCGGCCGGCAGCGCTAAGCTCTCCATCAGCGGCACGATGTAGACGCAGCCGGTTTCGAGCACCGCCCCTTCGGAGAGGTCGATCACGTGCAGGCTCAGCCGGTCGAGCTTGTCGGACACCAGATGCGAGGGGCCTGGCATGAAGCTGGCGCGCACGCGAAAAGCCTTGCCGCCCAAGCGCAGATCGAGGCTTGCCGGCTGGATCTGGTCGCGGTCCAGCTCCCGCTCGGAGAGCAGACGCCCCGTTTCGAACAGCGCGGAGATCGCGCGATCCGCCAGAATTCCCGTTTCGCGAGCCATCATGCCTCATCCATCATTTGCCGCCGACAAAACCAAACTCGGGGAATTGACGCAAGCAGCTAACAGCAGTATTGCAGAATTATCCCGTGGTGATTTGGCCGGTCGGCTTGCAGCCACGTTAAACAAGTGGCTAAAAAGACCGGGTTGAAACCGGTCTGCTTTTGCGACCGGTTTTTTTGTTATGTGAAGGTGATGGCATGAGCAAGACCTGGCGCCCCGCAACCCAACTCGTCCACGGTGGCACGCTGCGTTCGCAATATGGCGAGACGTCCGAGGCAATCTATCTCACCCAAGGCTTCGTCTACGAGACGTCGGAGGCGGCCGAAGCCCGCTTCAAGGGCGAGACGGAGGGCTTCATCTACGCCCGCTACGGCAGCCCCACCAACGACATGTTCGAAAAGCGCATGTGCATGCTCGAAGGCGCCGAAGACGCGCGCGCCACCGCTTCCGGCATGGCCGCCGTAACCGCGGCGATCCTCTGCCAGCTGAAATCAGGCGATCATATCGTCGCTGCGCGCGCTCTCTTCGGCTCCTGCCGCTGGGTCGTCGAGACGCTGGCGCCGAAATACGGCATCGACTGCACGCTGATCGACGGCCGGGATCTGGCGAACTGGGAAAAGGCGATCACTTCGAAGACCAAGGTGTTCTTCCTGGAAAGCCCGACCAACCCGACGCTCGAAGTGATCGATATCGCCGGCGTCGCCAAGCTCGCCAACCAGATCGGCGCCAAGGTCGTCGTCGACAACGTCTTCGCCACACCGCTCTTCCAGAAGCCCCTGGAGCTCGGCGCTCATATCGTCGTCTATTCCGCCACCAAGCATATTGACGGCCAGGGCCGCTGCCTCGGCGGCGTCGTGCTTTCCGACAAGGAATGGATCGACGAGAACCTGCACGACTACTTCCGCCATACCGGCCCGGCGATGTCGCCTTTCAATGCCTGGACGCTGTTGAAGGGCATCGAGACGCTGCCGCTGCGCGTGCGCCAGCAGACCGAGAATGCGGCAAAGATCGCCGATTTCCTGGCCGAGCAAGGCAAGGTCGCCAAGGTGATCTATCCCGGCCGCAAGGACCATCCGCAGGCCGATATCATCGCCAAGCAGATGACCGGCGGCTCGACGCTGGTCGCCTTCGAGCTGAAGGGCGGCAAGGATGCGGCCTTCGCGCTACAGAACGCGCTCCAGATCATCAAGATCTCCAACAATCTCGGCGACAGCAAGAGCCTGATCACCCATCCGGCAACGACGACGCACAAGAACCTGACCGAAGAGGCGCGCGCCGAACTCGGCATTTCTCCGGGCACGGTCCGCCTTTCGGCCGGCATCGAGGATACCGACGACCTGATCGAGGATTTCGCTCGGGCGCTCGCCAAGGTTTCGGCCTGATCGACAGATAAACGGCCGGACCTCACCAGGGTTCGGCCGAATCTCATTAAAGCGCGTCGCGATCTTTCAGATTCGCTCCTCGCGCTTTAGTTTTTGTTTTTACGCATGTCGCGCAAAACCGCTGCACACTTTTGCGCGCCATGCTTGGGGTTCGGCCGTTCCGGATCTCACCAAGGTGAGACCGGGGGAACAAGTTTGCCCGCCGTGGCGTTCCGAAACGGAATTAACACTGACAATTAGGCTTAACGATCGAAAGCCCTGCGGATCACAGCCATTTCAGCGATGATAATTGTTCCGTTTCTTGACGGACAGGGCCTCTTATAAGATACGGGTAACATATCTTGACTAAGGTGCAAGGCATGTATCGCGCCCTCACAAGAGAGATCGAAGTAGTCGTCGAGCCGTTCTATCTGGAGGAGCAATCCGATCCGGAAGACGATCGCTATGTCTGGGGTTACCGGATTGTCATCAGCAACAATTCCGGCATAGCCGTTCGGCTGGTCAATCGTTACTGGAACATCACGGACCAGAACGGCCAGGTGGACGAGGTGACCGGCCCCGGCGTCGTCGGCGAGCAGCCGCGGCTCAGCCCCGGCGACACCTACGAATATTCCTCCGGCTGCCCGCTCGACACGCCCTCAGGGTTGATGTTCGGCCATTACCAGATGGAAACGGACGACGGCGAGATGTTCGATGTCGACATCCCCGCCTTCTCGCTGGATTCGCCTGGGCTGCTGCGCGTGCTTAACTGACGTGTAACGCCGAAATCGATCGTGCCCGCTCAAGAGATTGCCGTGGCCCGCCCCTCCTCCGCCTGCCGGCACCATCCTTCGGACCCGTAAACGGGGCAAAGGGACATGCCGCCGACCTCTCCGTTCCTCGCCCACCTCTCGCAAGGCACGTCCCCTCGCCCCGTTTACGGGGAGAGGGTTAGGGTGAGGGGCAGCCGTCCATGCGAACTGAGCCTATTCCGCCGGCTGAAGCTCGGCCGGCTCAAAGCGATAGGTGGTCGAGCAGAATTCGCAGGTGACGGCGATTTCGCCGTTTTCCTGGCTGGCCTCGATCTCTTCGGCCGAAAAACCCTTCAGCACGCCTTTAATCTTGTCGCGCGAGCAGCTGCAGCGGTCGAAGACGGCGCGCGGTTCGTAGACGCGAACGCCGCGCTCGTGGAACAGGCGGAACAGCAGCCGCTCGGTGCCGACAAGCGGATCGGTCAGTTCATCGGCGTCGATGGTCTCGACCAGCGAACGCGCTTCGAGCCAGGCATCGTCCTCGCCATGCGGGCGGCTGCCGGTATCGCCGTCGCCGCCGTGGAGATCCGGCTGGCGCATGCGCTCCGGCGCTTCCGGCAGGAACTGGGCGACGAGGCCGCCGGCCCGCCAGCGATGGCGTGGCTTGCCCGTATCGTCACGGTCGAAGAGTTCGGCCGCGGCGAGGCGCACGCGCGTCGGGATCTGCTCCGACTGGCGGAAATAGACGCCGGCAATTTCTTCCAGCGTGGTGCCGTCGAGCGGAACGATGCCCTGGTAAGGCTGGCTGAACTTGCCCTGGTCGATGGTGAAGGCGAGCACGCCCTTGCCGAGCAGTTGCTCCGGCTCGGTTTCACCCGACTCGATCGCCTTGTTGAGCAGCGCCTGATCGAAACGGGCATAGGCGCGGACATTTTCCGGCGTCGAGAAATCGGCGACGAGAAGATCGACCGGGCCATCGCCCTTGGTCTGCACCGTGAACTTGCCGTCGAACTTCAGCGAGGTGCCGAGCAGCACCGTCAGCACGACGACTTCGGCAAGCAGCCGGGCAACGGGTGCGGGATAATGATGACGCTCGAGGATCGCATCGAGCATCGGGCCGAGCTGGACGGCGCGGCCGCGCACATCCAGCCCCTCCACCTGGAAGGGGACGACATGGTCATCGCCGGCGAAATCAAACTGGCCGAGGGCGGCTGCAGCTTCTGCCATGGCTTTTCACTCCTAGTTTCAGAGCGATGGGCCAGCGTGCCCTTCGCTCACGCGGTCGCGAGTCTGTCTCTCGCGACGTCCGATTATGGTTCAGATCGCGCCCAGGCACCAAGCAAGAATCGACTTCTGCGCATGAAGACGGTTTTCCGCCTCATCGAAGACCACGGATTGCGGACCGTCGATCACTTCGTCCGTCACTTCCTCACCGCGATGAGCGGGCAGGCAATGCATGAACAATGCATCATTGCCGGCTTTGGCCATCAAGGCCGCGTTGACCTGATAAGGCTGGAAGACATTGTGACCCCGGGCCCGATGTTCCTGATTCATGGAGACCCAGGTATCGGTCACCACGCAATCGACGCCGGCGACCGCACGGTCGGCATCATGGCAGAGCATGATTTCGGCGCCCTCATTGCGGGCCCAGTTCAGATAGTGATCCTTGGGCTCCGAGCCAAGAGGCACGGCCATGTTCATGCGATAGCCGAAGCGCGCGGCACCCTCGACCAGCGAATGCAGCACATTGTTGCCGTCGCCGGTCCAGGCGATGGTCTTGCCCTTGATCGGGCCGCGATGCTCTTCGAAGGTCATGATATCGGCCATGATCTGGCAGGGATGGGTGTCATCCGTCAGCGCATTGATCACAGGCACGGTCGCATGCTGGGCCAGCTCGACCAGCCTGGAATGCTCGGTGGTGCGGATCATGATCGCATCGACATAACGCGACAGCACCTTGGCGGTGTCGCCGATCGTCTCGGCGCGACCGAGCTGCATCTCGGTGCCGGACAGGAACAGCGTTTCGCCGCCGAGCTGGCGCATGCCGACGTCGAAGGAGACGCGGGTGCGCGTCGAGGGCTTTTCGAAGATCATCGCCAGCATCTTGCCGGCGAGCGGCTTGTCGCCCAGACCTGCCTTGAAGGCCTGCTTGCGGGTGAGCGCATCGTTCATGATGGTTCTGAGATCGGCTGATGTGACCGCCGAAAGATCGAGGAAATGTTTAGGGCTCATATCGTCTTCTTACCTGTGCTGCGCCCGAAGGCGGCAATCTCTTCAAGCCGTCTTCTTGACCTTGGAGGCGCGAATGCTCTCGGCGGCGCGTTCGACGCGGGCAAGACCCTCGCGGGCTTCCTCGGCGGTGACGACGAGCGGCGGAAGAAGGCGGATGACATTATCGCCGGCAGGCACGCCGAGCAGATGGGCGGCGCGGATTGCCTGCAGCAGCTCGGCTGAGGGAACGGCAGCCTTGATGCCGAGCAACAGCCCCTCGCCCCTGATATCCTCGATCACATCGGGATAACGATCCTTCAGCGAGGCTAGGCCCTGGCGGAAGACAAGTGCGACGTCGCGCACCTGCTGGAGGAAGCCATCGGCAAGGATGATGTCGAGCACGGCGCTGCCGACGGCCATGGCAAGCGGATTGCCGCCATAGGTCGAGCCATGGGTGCCGGCCTTCATGCCGGAGGCGGCCTCGGCCGTTGCGAGGCAGGCGCCGAGCGGGAAACCGCCGCCGATGCCCTTGGCGACAGCCATGATATCGGGTGTGATGCCCGACCATTCATGGGCGAAGAGCTTGCCGGTGCGGCCGACGCCGGTCTGGACCTCGTCGAGGATCAACAGCAGGCCGTTGTCGTCGCAGAGCTGGCGAAGCGCCTTCATGAACTCAGGCGTGGCGGGGCGAACGCCGCCCTCGCCCTGCACCGGCTCGATGAGGATGCCAGCCGTGGCATCGGTAATCGCGGCGCGGACCGCTTCGATATCGCCGAAAGCCACCTGATCGAAACCCGGCGCCTTGGGGCCGAAGCCTTCGAGATATTTCTCCTGGCCGCCGGCGGCGATCGTCGCCAGCGTCCGTCCGTGGAAGGCGCCTTCGAAGGTGATGATATGGAAGCGCTCGGGATGGCCCTTGGAAAACTGATAGCGACGCGCCGTCTTGATCGCGCATTCGAGCGCCTCGGCACCCGAGTTGGTGAAGAACACCTTGTCGGCGAAGGTGGCGTCCGTCAGGCGTTTTGCCAGACGCTCCTGTCCGGGGATCTCGTAGATGTTCGACAGGTGCCAGACCTTGTCGGCCTGCTCCTTCAGCGCGCCGACCACATGCGGATTGCTGTGGCCGACGGAGGTGACGGCGACGCCGGCGCCGAAATCGAGATATCGCTCGCCAGTTTCGGTGATCAGCCATACGCCCTCGCCTCGCTCGAACCGCAGCGGGGCACGAGAATAGGTGTCATAAAGCGGCGCGGCTTCAGCCATGGCGCGATCTCCATCAAAGTTGCCGGGCAATGACTCCGGCTAAGGAAACCAGGCCCGAAAAATCAAAAATGCCGCCTTGCGGCGGCGAGTGGCACTATTTCCTTTTCGCGCTGCAATGTCAACAAAACGGCGCCCTTAGCGTATGCAGCACAGGTGTACAGCGGCATTTTCAGTCTTCAACAGGCATTATTGCAGAAATGACACGCAGGGGCAGCAAGTTGGGGAAAACTACGAATTCGATTCATCCGGATTCATGCGACTCTTGTCACGGAGTCAGGCTCACACTAGGTTAAAGATCAATTACTAGACTGCATGCGGCGGAACTAGTCACCAAAATTGATCAAGCGTTTCTTGTTTCGGAGCTCCCGGGACAACGGTGAGGGATTCTGCCATCACCAACGCAAAAGGTGGAGACAGGGCATGAACTGGACAGACGAGCGGGTCGAGAAACTCAAGAAACTTTGGGCCGAAGGACTGAGCGCCAGCCAGATCGCTGCGCAGCTTGGCGGGGTCAGCAGAAACGCGGTCATCGGCAAAGTGCACCGGCTGTGCCTTCCCGGCCGTGCCAAGGCCGGCGGCACCAACACCGCGGCGCGAACGCCGAAGCGCAATACATCGGCGCCGCGCGCGCCGAACTTCGCCTCTCGCATCACCACCCGCACCGTTACCCGCCAGCAGGGCGCGACGATGCTGAAGGAAGAGATCGAGATCGAGATCGAAACGATCGAGGAAATGGAATACGTGCCAAGAGGCAATGTGGTGGTGCCGATTTCGCGCCGCCTCGGCCTGACGGAACTGACCGAGCGCACCTGCAAGTGGCCGGTCGGCGATCCGCTGAAGGACGACTTCCATTTCTGCGGCTGCGAGTCCCCCGACAATTCGCCCTATTGCAGCTATCACCAGAAGCTTGCCTACCAGCCGGTCAACGAACGCCGCCGGGCGGCAGCGCGGGCCAGCTGAGCGGGCTGACCATTGCTAGAATGCAGAAAACGGGCCGATTGGCCCGTTTTTTTATGCGCGGATGGGAGCGCTTGGGTGTTCAGTTCGTTGAGAACGCCGACTTGCCCTCATCCGGCTGCCGCCACCTACCAGGGTCGAGCCATGGGTCTCGACCTTTCCTTCGGTTCTCAAGGGGCGAAGTGACATGCCGCAACATCTCGATTCCCTCTTCTCCCCTCGGGGAGAAGGTGCCCGTAGGGCGGATGAGGGGGCCAGGGAAGCCGGTCTTTCTTACAACGCCATGCGGGTTTCGACCGCGTTGGCGTCGTTTCGATCGTGGTCAGGGCGCAGCCATTCGGCATGTGGGATAGGTTATCACGGAAAGAGTGTGCCGTGTGGCCCCCTCATCCGCCTGCCGGCACCTTCTCCCCGAGGGGAGAAGAGATTGTGCCGCAACCCTCTCCGTCCCCACCAACCCTTTCGCAGGGCACGTCCCTTGCCCCTTTTACGGGGACGGGGCGAGACGAGTGGCTTAACCCTGGCAGGTTAGGACATTCGCGCGAGCGGCTTTGTCAGCAGGCTCAGATGGAAGCCCTCAGGCTTCCATCGAATAACCGGCGCCGCGGACGGTGCGGATGACGTCCTGCATGTTGGAGAAATTCAGCGCCTTGCGCAGGCGGCCGACATGGACGTCGACGGTGCGCTCGTCGACATAGATATCGTGGCCCCAGACGCCGTCGAGAAGCTGCGAGCGGGAGAAGACCCGGCCCGGCGACGACATCAGGAATTCCAGGAGGCGGAATTCGGTGGGGCCAAGGCGGACTTCGCGGGTCTTGCGATGGACGCGATGGGTCTCGCGGTCGAGCTCGATATCGCCGCACTTCAGCACCGTCGACAGCACCTCGGGGCGGGCGCGACGTAGCATCGCCTTGACGCGGGCAACGAGCTCGGGGGTCGAGAAGGGCTTGACGACATAATCGTCGGCGCCCGTCGACAGCCCGCGGACGCGCTCGCTCTCTTCGCCGCGCGCCGTCAGCATGATGATTGGCAGGCGCTCGGTCTCCGGCCGCATGCGCAGGCGCCGGCAGAGCTCGATGCCGGAGACACCCGGCAGCATCCAATCGAGGATGAGAAGATCGGGCGTGCGCTCCTGGAGCCGCATTTCGGCTTCGTCGCCACGAAGGATGGTATCGACCTCGAAGCCTTCCGCTTCGAGATTGTAGCGAAGAAGCACGCTGAGGGCTTCCTCGTCTTCAACAACTGCAACTCTCGGGATCATGCGTGTCGGTCTCCTCGCGCATGATCCTTAAACCAGGGTGATTTAAGCAGTGCATCCTGCGCAAATTCAAAAATTGGCTGCGACCTCTTTGCGCGCCCGGACGGGCGCGCACGCAATTGACTGTGCGGGCGGTTATTCGGTGACCGCGCCGACGGTGTTGGCGCTGTCATCCTTCGGACGATCACCTTCCGGCTGCGCGCCTGTCGCCATGTAAAAGATCGTCTCGGCGATGTTGGTGGCATGGTCGCCGATGCGCTCGATGTTCTTGGCGCAGAAGAGAAGATGCGTGCAGCTGGTGATGTTGCGCGGATCTTCCATCATGTAGGTCAGGAGTTCGCGGAACAGCGAGGTGTACATCGCGTCGATCTCGTTGTCGCGTTCACGGATCGCATTCGCCTTGTCGGCTGAACGATTGGTGTAGACATCGAGCACTTCCTTGAGCTGGACGAGCGCCAGCTCGGACAGATGCTCGAGGCCGCGGGCAAGCTTGCGGGGAACGCCGGTGCTTTGGACGGCGATGACGCGCTTGGCGGTGTTCTTGCCGAGGTCGCCGACGCGTTCGAGATCGGCGGCGATGCGGATCGAACCCATGATTTCACGCAGGTCCGAGGCCATCGGCTGACGGCGGGCGATCGTGACGATCGCCTTGTCGCCGATTTCGCGTTCGGCGTGATCGAGGATCACATCGTCCGAGATGACCTTCTGCGCCAGCGCCGTATCGCCGTTGACGAGGGCGCGCACGGATTCGCCGACCATCTGCTCGGCCAGGCCGCCCATTTCGGAAATCCGCCTGGACAGGAACTTCAGATCATCATCGTAGGCAGAAAAAATATGTGTCGATGCCATGGGGCTTTATCCTCGAATAACGGGAAGGCTTGGTGTCGCCAAAATCAACCGAAGCGACCCATGATGTAGTCCTGGGTGCGCGGATCGTCGGGATTGGTGAACATCTTGTCGGTGTCGTTCTCCTCGACGAGGTTGCCGAGGTGGAACATGGCGGTGCGCTGCGAGACACGCGCGGCCTGCTGCATGGAGTGGGTAACGATGACGATCGTATAGTTCTCGCGCAGCTCGTGGATCAGCTCCTCGACCTTGGCGGTGGCGATCGGGTCGAGCGCCGAGCAGGGCTCGTCCATCAGGATGACTTCCGGGCTGACGGCGACGGCACGCGCAATGCAAAGGCGCTGCTGCTGGCCGCCGGACAGGCCGGTGCCAGATTCATGCACGCGGTCCTTGACCTCGTTCCAGAGACCGGCGCGCTGCAGGCTGGTCTCGACGATCTGATCGAGGTCGGCCTTCGACTTGGCAAGGCCATGGATGCGCGGGCCGTAGGAGACGTTTTCGTAGATCGTCTTCGGGAACGGGTTCGGCTTCTGGAAGACCATGCCGACGCGGGCGCGAAGTTCGACGACGTCGATATCGGGATCATAGACATCGTCGGTGTCGAGGGTGATCTTGCCGGTGACGCGGCAGCCGTCGATCGTGTCGTTCATGCGGTTGAGGCACCGCAGGAAGGTCGACTTGCCGCAGCCGGACGGGCCGATCAGGGCGGTTACGGTGTTTTCGCGGACGTTCAGGTTCACATCGAAAAGCGCGCGCTTCTCGCCGTAGTAAACCGAGACATCCTTTCCGATCATCTTATACGGGACGTTGCTCATCTTGTGATCCAGCGCCTTTTCAACTGCAGCTTCCGTCAACATGTTCATGATGTGTAACTCCGTTTACCAGCGGCGCTCGAAGCGACGACGCAAGAGGATGGCGCCCATGTTCATGACGATCAGGAACAGGAGCAGGACAATGATGGCACCCGAAGTACGCTCAACGAAGGCACGTTCTGCCTCGTTGGCCCACATATAGACCTGTACGGGCAGAGCCGTCGAGGGATCGAGCGGTGTCGTCGGCGTGTTGGCGACGAAGGCGACCATGCCGATCAGGAGCAGCGGCGCGGTTTCGCCGAGCGCGTGCGCCAGGCCGATGATCGTGCCGGTCAGGATGCCGGGCATGGCGAGCGGCAGCACATGGTGGAACACCATCTGCATCTTCGAAGCGCCGAGGCCGAGCGCTGCGGCGCGGATCGACGGCGGCACGGCGCGCAGTGCCGCACGCGTCGCGATGATGATCGTCGGCAGGGTCATCAGCGTCAGCACCAGGCCGCCGACCAGCGAGGCCGAGCGCGGCAGGCCGATGAAGTTGATGAAGACGGAAAGACCGAGCAGGCCGTAGACGATCGAAGGAACCGCGGCGAGGTTGTTGATGTTGACCTCGATCAGGTCCGTCAGCTTGTTCTTCGGCGCGAACTCCTCGAGATAGATCGAGGCGGCGACGCCGATCGGCAGGGCAAGCACGAGCACGATCAGCATCAGGTAGAGCGAGCCGATCAGGGCGACGCCCAGGCCTGCGGCTTCCGGACGGCTGGAATTGCCGTTGACGAAGAGGCCGGTGTTGAACTGCTTGTGGAGAGCGCCGCTCGCCTTCAGTTCGTTCATCCAGCCGACCTGCTTGTCGTTGACCTTGCGGTTCTTCTCATCGACCGAGAGGTCGATCTGGCCCTTGTTGGCGCTGTCGACATTGGCGTCGGCAAGCACCGTGACATTGACCGTCTTGCCGATGATCGACGGATCGGCCATCACCATATCGCGCAGCTGGATCGGCGCACCCTTGGAGAGCATGGCGGATGCATCGCGCACGTCGGGACGGCTCGAGGCATTGACGTTCAGCTGCTTGACGATCGCGTCGCGCAAGAGAACCGGGTAGTTGGCGGCGATCAACACCGAAGGGTCGGTCGCACGCTTGTTGTTCGGGTCGATCGTCTTCTCGGAGAATTCGATCGGCAGGGTGACCGCCGTCTGCTGGAAGGCGGTGTAGCCCTTGCCGATCACCGTCCACAGCAGGATAAAGAGGAAGACGAGACCGAAGGTGATGGCGGCAATGCCATAGGCCTGGAACCGGCGCTCGGCGGCGTAGCGGCGCTTGATACCGATATCGCGGCGCGCTGGCGCCTTGGAAACGGTGACGCCTGATGTGGGAGAAACAATATCCGTCATTCGTACTGCTCCCGGTATTTGCGCACGATGTAGAGCGCATAGATATTGAGGCAAAGCGTGATGCAGAAGAGGGTGATGCCGAGGGCAAAAGCAACCAGCGTCTGCGGCGAGGTGAACTCAAGGTCGCCGGTCAGCTGGTTGACGATCTTGACGGTCACCGTCGTCATCGGCTCGAAGGGGTTGATCTGGATGCGGGCAGCCACACCGGCGGCCAGCACGACGATCATGGTTTCGCCGATGGCGCGCGAGGCGGTCATCAGCAATGCGCCGACGATGCCGGGAAGGGCTGCGGGCAAGACCACTTTCTTGATGGTTTCGGAGCGTGTGGCGCCAAGACCGAGCGAACCGTCACGCAGTGACCCCGGCACGGCGGTGATGATATCGTCCGACAGCGAGGACACGTAGGGGATCAGCATGATGCCCATGACGATGCCGGCCGTCAGAACGCTCTGCGCCTGGATGAAGTTGCTGTAGTTGCCGGAGAGGAGGCCGCTGACCTGGGCGGAAAAGTCGCGCAGGAACGGGCCGACGGTGACGAGCGCGAAGAACCCGTAGACGATCGTCGGAATACCGGCGAGCACTTCGAGGAGCGGCTTGGCGACCCCACGCACCTTCGGCGAGGCGTATTCGGCCATGTAGATGGCGGCGAAGAGGCCGACCGGCACGGCGACCAGCATGGCGACCAGGCCGATATAGATCGTGCCGAGCAGCAGCGGGATCAGGCCGAACTGACCGAAGGACGAGCTGCCGGCGCCGGCAAAGCGCGGATCCCAGACGGTGCCGAAGAAGAAGTCCATGGCGGGAACGGCCGCGAAGAAGCGGGCGGCTTCCGACAGCATGGAGAAGACGATGCCGATCGTCGTCAGAATAGCGATCGAGGAGGCAAGCAGCAGGCCCCAGAGCATGACGCGCTCGACCCGGTTGCGGGCGCGGAAGCGCGGCGCGATGGAGCGCAGTGCGTAGAAGGCGCCAGCAACGGCGAGAGCGAAGACGATCGCCGTCATGGCGATGCGGCTCGTCATGCTCATGGCGTTGAGCTTTTTGGCGGCATCGAGCATGTAAGGCAGCGGCTGGCTGGCAAGCGGCACGCCCTTTTCGAGGAGCTTGGCCTGCAGGGCAGCCGGATCGTTGCCGACCGCGGCAGTTTCGTCCGAGGTCAGCATCGTCAGGCCGCGGGCAACCGTCGCCACCGTCGAATAGCCGAGATCCTGCTCGACCGAGGCTTGAGCCTTGATATCGTCGGGAAAAGCGCCGCGAACCGAGGACTGGATGATGCCGGGGCTGACGGAGAGCCAGAGGCCAAGCACGATGAGGGCGGGAAGAATTGCCCAGATCGCCGCATAGGCGCCGTAATAGGCCGGCCGTGAATGCAATGCGGAGGACCGGCCTCCGGCAAGCGCCGTGGCGCGGTTGCGCGCGACCAGATAGGCGGCGACTCCGATCACCACAAGGCACAAAAGTATGATGGATGTGCTCATTCGTTACGTCCCCAGGCCCATAGCCCCAAAAAGCCCGGCAGCTTGATCAGCCTGCCTTCAGCTTCCAATCATGGAGAAGGAATTCCAACCCTGCAGCTCCGGAACCGCCGGCGCGCAGGGACATAAGGCAATGCCGGCGCGGGCCAAAAGGCACCGCGCCGGCAGAGTCATTACATGGACTTGCCGGCTTCGACGTCCTTGCGGATCGCTTCGCGCTCGGCATCCGGAGCGGCAACGAGGCCGTATTCGACGAGCGGGCTGTCAGGGCCGATCATCTGGTCGGATACGAAGAAGTTGACGTATTCCTTCAGGCCCGGAACGGCGCCGAGATGTGCCTTCTTGACGTAGAAGAACAGCGGGCGGGAAACCGGGTAGGTGCCGTTGGAGATCGTTTCGGTGGACGGAACGATACCGCTCATGGTCGCAACCTTGAGCTTGTCGGCATTGTTTTCGTAGAAGGAAAGGCCGAATACGCCGACGCCGGTCTTGTTGGCGGCGATGCGTGCCAGGGTTTCCGGATAGTCGCCGTCGATGTCGACAGCAGCGCCGTCCTTGCGGACTGCGACGCAGGCCTTCGTCTGGGCAGCCTTCTCGGAGATTTCCTTGGCGATGACTTCCTGTGCGCCAGCGGCCTTGCAGCCGGCAGCGAGAACGTTCAGTTCGAAGACTTCGCGGGTGCCGTGCTTTTCGCCCGGGATGTAGGCAGCGATATCAACAGCCGGAAGCTTCGGGTTGACTTCCGACCACTTCTTGTAGGGGTTGGCGACGAGCTTGCCGTCGACGACGACCTGGGCTGCGAGGGCCTTGTAGATGTCGGCAGGAACGTAGGCAACGTCAGGGTTCGACGAGTCGGTTGCGAAGACGATGCCGTCGTAGCCGATCTTGACTTCCTGGATGTCGGTTACGCCGGCAGCCTTGCAGGCTTCGGCTTCGTTCTTGTTGATCGGACGCGAGGCGTTCGCAATGTCGATGGTGTCTTCGCCAACGCCCTTGCAGAATTCCTTCAGACCAGCGCCCGTGCCGCCGGATTCAACGACCGGCGTTTTGAAGTTGGTGAAGGTTTCGCCGAAGGACTCGGCAACGATCTTTGCGTAAGGCAGGACGGTGGACGAGCCAGCGACCTGGATCTGGTCGCGGGCGACGGCGGCGCCAGCGAAAGCAGCAGTTGCAGCCAGCGCGGCAACGGTGAGCTTGAAGGTGTTCATGTAAATCTCCCGGCATTTGGGCTTGTGTGAGTGCGGCCTTAGAGAGGCCCTCGCATTGCCTTTTTTCATCGGCGAGACTCTCTTAGCGCTGTAAGCACCGTCCTTTTATGTCAAAGCCGTGAAACATTTGTGACAGCTTAAGTAATTGATTTAAAATAATAAAATTATGCAACGTAAAAGTGTTGCGACATATCGTCAAAAACGGACGGTAAAATCGGTGCCCTTGCCGACTTCCGACTTGACGATCAGCCGCGCCCGGTGGCGGGTGAGGATGTGTTTGACGATGGCAAGGCCAAGGCCGGTGCCCTTCTTCGAGCGGCTGTCCTCGATGCTGACGCGGTAGAAACGCTCGGTCAGGCGCGGCACATGTTCGGCCGGAATGCCCGGACCCTTGTCGACGATGCTGACCTCGACCGGCTGGCCGGTGCCGTTCTTCAGCCAGACATCGACGATCTCGCCCTCCTGGCCGTATTTGCAGGCATTTTCCATCAGGTTCTCGAAGACCTGGACAAGTTCGTCGCGGTCGCCCAGCACCTCGACCTTGCCGTCGGGCAGATGCAGGTTGATGTCGACGCCGACATCCCTGGCGAGCGGCACAAGCGCATCTCTGACATGGCCGAGCAGCGGCACCAGATCGATCTTCTCATCCGGCGCGATGTGCGACTTCAGCTCCAGGCGCGAGAGCGACAGCAGGTCGTCGACCAGCCGGCTCATGCGCGTCGTCTGGTCGAGCATGATATTGAGGAAACGCGCCTGCGCCTTCAGATCGTTCTTCGCCGGCCCCTGAATGGTCTCGATGAAGCCGCGCAGCGAGGCCAGCGGCGTGCGCAGCTCATGGCTGGCATTGGCGACGAAATCCGACCGCATGCGGTCGATGCGGCGGACCTCCGATATATCGCGGAAGGACAGGATGAAATAGCGTTCACGCGGCCCGTCATCGGCCGCGAATTCGACGGGCGCGCTGCGCACGATATAGACGCGCTCGGAGGGCAGCCGCTCGGCATGCTCTATCTGGTTCGGCGCATTGGTGGCGATGGTTTCGCGCACCATGTCGAGCACGCCGGGCGAGCGCAGGCGGGCCGATATATGGGCACCGAGCGCCACCTCGCCGAAGGCCTTTTCGGCAGCGCGGTTCTGGAAGAGCACCGAGGCATCGTCCGAGAGCACCATGACGGGGATATCGAGGCCGGCAAGCGTGGCGGAAACTTCAGGCAGGCGGCTGGGTGGCAGCTCCGGCTCGATCTCGACCGGCTCGGCGGGATCCGCCTTGATGATGGGCGCCTCGTTGAAAAGCGCGGTGAAGATCATGACCAGCAGCAGGACAAGCACAACCCACTTGTTCATGCCGGCGGCAAGCGCGGCGAGCGCGCTGAGGATTGCCGCAAGCAGCACCGGCCGTTCGCGCCTTATGCGCGCCAACAGGCTTTTTCTCCATGGAGTTTCGTCTGGCAAGTGCCCTCGCGGCGTCGATTCGTTTTTCTTATATTGAACTCTGCCTGATAGCGGCAATTCATGACAGAAGTTTTCGGGCTGCCGCATCTCAAGCGAAAAGCCGCAGCCGAACCCACGAAAAATTGCCGGCCGCCTGCGAGAGATTTGATTTTCAACGGTAAATATGTTCGCTTGCGGGAAGAGAAGCGATCGGGCGGTGGAGGCTGATATGGACGAGGACGTCGAAAACAGGGCCGTGGAGCTGGATATCCGCGGGAAGAAGCGGATCTTCGATGTCAACGATCCCACCCTGCCGGCCTGGGTGGACGAACGCGCGCTGGAATCCGGCAACTTTCCCCACAAGAAGAAGCTCAAGGAAGAGGACTATCTGGAGCAGCTGGAAAAGCTGCAGATCGAACTCGTCAAGGTGCAGTTCTGGCTGCAGGCGACCGGCAAGCGGGTGATGGCGCTGTTCGAAGGGCGCGACGCTGCCGGCAAGGGCGGCGCGATTTCGGCCTCCTCGGCGAATATGAACCCACGCCTTGCGCGGGTGGTGGCGCTGACCAAGCCGACCGACCGCGAGCAGGGACAATGGTATTTCCAGCGTTATGTCGCGCAATTTCCGACAGCTGGCGAATTCGTGCTGTTCGACCGCTCCTGGTACAACCGCGCCGGCGTCGAGCCGGTCATGGGCTTCTGCACGCCGCAGCAATATGAGGATTTCCTCAAACAGGCGCCGCAACTCGAAAAGATCATCGCCCATGAGGGCATCTTCTTCTTCAAATTCTATCTCGATATCGGCCGCGAGATGCAGCTCAAACGTTTCCACGACCGCCGGCACGATCCGCTGAAAGTCTGGAAACTGTCGTCGATGGATATCGCGGCGCTGACGAAATGGGACGACTACAGCGACAAGCGCAACCGGATGCTGAAGGAAACCCATACGGATTTCGCGCCCTGGACGGTGATCCACGGCAATGACAAGCGGCGGGCGCGCCTCGAAATCATCCGTCACATGCTGAACAAGATGGATTATGACGGCAAGGACAAACAGGCGCTCGGCACGGTCGACGCGGAGATCATCGGCTCAGGGCCTGGCTTTCTGAAATAGAGCTTTCGGAACAGGCTGGCCTCCTGAAATCGAAGCCGGGGTCACCGGCTCAGCCGGGACCGGGGTCACCGGCTCAGCCGGGACCGGGGTCACCGGCTCAGCCGGGACCGGCCTTACTGCCCCGGCAGGATGCGGATGGCGAAGAGATTGATGCCGCGCGCCTTGCCGTCGAGATCGCTGTTGATCGTCAGCGTGCCCGGCGAATTCGGCGCGAGTGAGCGGTCGAACTTCACCTGCAGCAGCGCATCCGACTTTTCCCGGGTGACGTTGAAGCGATGGCGGGCGCAATTGCCGAGCGTCTGGAAATTGCATTCGACAGTGATCTGCGTCGGCTCGTCGGTGGTGGATTGCAGCGTCAGCGCGATCGTCGAAGATTTGCCGGCCAGCTGCTGCAGCACCGACGGCGGCACGCTGATCGAAATATTGCCATCGGCTGCACCGCTTTCGGAAATCAGCCGGACGGCGGGGCCGTCATTCTCGGCGATTTTTTCGGTGCGCGCCCGCGGGCCGCTCTGGATCTTGTCGGCGTCCTCAGGCTTGAACAGGGGGATCCAATCGGCCGAGAAACTGTTCTGCGGATCGATGGTTACCGGCTGATCGGTGTGGGAAGCAGCATTCCCGGCGCTATCGTCATTGCCGGTAAAATCCTCGGGCTGCGTGCTTGCCGGCGGATTGGCAACGCTGGTGTCGCGCTCGGCTGCCGTCATCAGCAGGCCCGACGTATGCGCCCACCACGCGCCGATGCCGATGAAGGCCAGCAGGACGCACCAGACGAGCAGCCTCGAAAAGAATTTTCTAGGCTTGCGGCGGCCTGCCGCCCGCTCCGGGCGGAAATCCATATTGGTGGCGCGCTGGCCGCGGGCAAGGCGTTCCTCGCCGACGGGGGCGGCAGCCAGATGATCGGCACTGCCGGCATGCACGTCGTCGAGGCTGGACTCGTCACCGCGATGCATAACCTCGGGCGCGCGGGTCTCACCTGATACCACGGGGCCGTCGAACTCATCGGCTTCGGCTTGGTGAACCGGTGGCGCCGGCATTTCCACCACCGGCGGCACGGGCACTTCAGGCGGCCTCTGGCGGGGGTGAAGGCGGTCGCGCTCTTCGCCTTCGATGGCGTGGATGGTGCTTTCCAGGCGGTGGCGGTGATGGGCGACGACCTCGGTGTCGGTGATGTCCTGCTTGCGCAACCCGGCTTCCAACGCCTGGCGGGCCGACTGATAGATCCTCGCTCGAACCTCCGGATTGTCGCGATCGGAATTCTCGAGCGCTGTTCTGATGGCCGTTTCTAATCCGCTCACATTCAGTCCTTCACCTTGAATTCGGCATTGGACTGCAATCCCTGCCGTTCTCCATCAAAATTCGGTAGCGGCAAGTGCGGCAAACCGCAAGCCTTGCAGGCCCTGCTGCGGTTGATCGGCGGAGATATCGGCAGGTTTCACCGCTTGCCGGCCTTATTCTATTAGCTTTCTCGGACGTATATATTCGGGCTGAAATCGACGAAGGCATGGCAGCCGCTCTTTTATCGCCTTTTCATCTCTGTTATGAGATTGACGTTTTCGTAAACGTCAATGGAAGCGACGAACCATGGCCCTGCCCCCGATCCTCAAGGACAGATTGAGACTGCCGGTCATCGGCTCGCCACTGTTCATCATCTCGCATCCGGCGCTGACGCTGGCGCAATGCAAGGCGGGCATCGTCGGGGCGTTTCCGGCGCTGAACGCCCGGCCGGAAAGCCAGCTCGACGAATGGCTGGCGGAGATTACCGAGGAGCTCGCCCGCCACGACGCCGCCCATCCCGAGCGGCCGGCCGCCCCCTTTGCCGTAAACCAGATCGTCCACATGTCGAACAAGCGGCTGGAGCACGACCTCTCGCTCTGCGTCAAATACAAGGTGCCGATCGTCATCTCCTCCCTCGGCGCGGTGCCCGAGGTCAACGCCGCCGTGCATTCCTATGGCGGCATCGTGCTGCATGACATTATCAACAACCGCCACGCCCATTCGGCGATCCGCAAGGGGGCCGACGGGCTGATTGCGGTGGCCGCCGGCGCCGGCGGCCATGCCGGCACGCTGTCGCCCTTTGCGCTGATCCAGGAAATCCGCGAATGGTTCGACGGGCCGCTGCTGCTCGCCGGCGCAATCGCCACCGGCGGCGCGATCCTTGCCGCAGAAGCGATGGGCGCCGACATGGCCTATATCGGCTCGCCCTTCATCGCAACGCAAGAAGCCCGCGCCGCAGACGCCTACAAGCAGGCGATCGTCGAAGGGGCCGCCAGCGATATCGTCTATTCCAACTATTTCACCGGCGTGCACGGCAACTATCTGAAACCCTCGATCGTCGCCGCCGGCATGGACCCGGACAATCTGCCGCTTGCCGATGTCTCGAAGATGGATTTCGAGCAGGCTGTCGGCGGCGCCAAGGCCTGGAAGGACATATGGGGCAGCGGCCAGGGCATCAGCGCCATCAAGGCCGTCGAGCCGGTGGCCAAACTCGTCGACCGGCTGGAGGCCGAATACCAGGCGGCGCGTGCCCGGCTAACGCTCTGAGGCGCCCTTCCCGCGCCTCCCCTCTTTTTTGCCAAAGGCATGACAGGGTGCTTGAAATCTTCCAACAATGCCTGTATCAGCGCCATGCAAATCGCAGGCCGCATGCTTCGGCCGTGAAATGCCGCTTTAGCTCAGGTGGTAGAGCACATCATTCGTAATGATGGGGTCGCAGGTTCGAGTCCTGCAAGCGGCACCATTTATCTAAATCAACGATTTGAAGTTTGGGTTTCGCCGGTGGGACACCCGACAGGGACGTTCCGTATTCAATCCTGGCTATTGGGCCAAGTCCAAAGACCGCATTTTCCATTTTCCTGGCCGGTGTAGTAACCCGCATAGCTAGGACCGTGCTGCCAAATCAGCACGGGGAAACGCAGATCGTCAATTCGTAGATAGCCGCTCGAAATTTTGTAGTTTGCAAGGTCTCCCCAGGTGGCTCGTCGGCAACATGTTTGCGCCAATCAACTCTGGCTGCTTAAGAATGGGTCGATCAAGGGGGGCAACTGTTTAAACGACCTTCGCCCAACTCAAAAATCAGCTCGCTCTTAAGTAGTTTGAAATGTAGACGTGCAAGAAATGGAACCTGCACACGCAGGGAAACCGAAATGACCGAGACGACAACACCTCTCCCGGAGCCCACGGGATTTTCCGATGAAATGCTTCTTAAAATTTGGGAGAAAACAGTAGACACTCAGATGCACTTCAATGAGATGTCAGCAAAATCGCGACAACTTGGCCTCACATTTGTAGCTGCAGCACTTGGTGTAGCTGCATTTCTCCTGGCAAACTCAAGAGATTATTATATTCACCTTCCGGTGTATTATACGACACTACATATTCATATCAGTGCGCTCATTTTTTGCGCAGCAGCGGCAGGCATATACGCGGTCAGAGAACTCGATGTAAATGTGTATCACAAAATGCTGCGCGGCGCGGTTGTATTTGGTGAAGACTTCGAAATCAAATTTATGGCTCCTCGCCTCGGCCTCAGTAAGGGTATGACGCAGGCGATATCACACTTCAGTCGGTTTTCTGACGCTCATACGCATGACGGCAACGTTCCATACCAATATTGCGGTAGCAGGCGAACGACAGCGGGCGACAAAGTGAAACGGTTTTACTCGGTTACAATCGGTTTCCTTATAGTCGCTGCGGCTGTCACATTTTACGCGACAGATGTAAGCTATAATGCGGGAGTCGCGGGCAAGACTAACGTAACCGCTTCTCCACAGGTTGAGGCTCCTTCCTCCAACAAATGAGATGCGCCTGGCTAAGAAAGCGGACATCACGTGCAGGCAAAGGCTACGTTGATATGCGACCTAGACAATACCCTCTATGACTGGGTGGCGTTTTTTGTCCCATCATTTTATGCCATGGTGAACGTGGCAGTCAGCCTCATAGGATGCGATCAACCGGCGCTATTGAGCGAGCTTCGTGAAGTCCATCAGCGCCACCACAATTCAGAGCACCCATATGCACTGCTGGAAACGAATATCGTCCGCAACTGGTTGTCCTCTGGACACGATGTAGGCGAACTGGAGCCAGCATTTCGTTCTTTCAATAGCGAACGCAAAAAACGTCTCTTGGCTTACCCCACCGTCCATCAAACGCTCAACTGTTTGAAAGACTATGGCGTGCGACTAATTGCTCACAGTGATAGCAATGCTTTGGGCGTAATCGATCGATTGATGCGCCTACATTTGGTTGATTATTTCGATTTCATTTACTGCGTGGAGAGTCCGACTACTGACCATCCGCGCGGCGGACCCTACTCATCCAGGTTTCGGGAATTCCCTTTTTCTAAGCTGCGTCTTCTTGGAGGCCACGAGAAGAAGCCTAACCCGGAGGTACTCGAACACATAATAGCCGAGAACAAGCTCGACAAAGGCCGCGTGGCCTACATTGGCGACAGTCTAGCCAAGGATATTGCAATGGCCGCAAATGCGCAAATATATTCAGTTTGGGCAGAATACGGCGCATCCGTAGATCCAGGATACTACGCTCAGCTTGTTAGAGTTTCACACTGGACGACATACGATATTCAACATGAGAAAGCTCTACGCGAAGCTTCTCTGGGCGTGGCGCCAAACTTTACGTGCGACCGTGGCTTCGACCAAGTCGTGCAGCCTGTTCTGGCGATGCTAGGCGACAGCATATACACACCTGACCGATTATCGCCGAAGAACTTCCTATAGGCGCGTGCTGTCGCTGGTATGCTCGTTCAGAGACGAACACACCCTATCCCCACGCAGACGGCCAAGGTTAAAAAGCCTGATTATTTGTCTTGCCAATAATGACTTCCGTAACTTCATCATTTCGCTCGCGGCCTGGCGTGCCTGTCTGCTTTTATCTGTTTCTCGTTGTAGAGAGTGAACACCAAGCGTGCTGAAAACCGATTATGCGTGCAGCTCGTCAACCGCGAAATACTCCCGTGCTAGCCCTCGAACTTGCTCACCAGAGATCTCGTTAGAACAAGTATGATCAGGGTACTTCACGACGACAGTTGCTCCAGCCTCAGCTATTCTCGATAGCAGTTCCCGCAGCGCAGAAGCAGACTGCCGTTTTAAGCTATATGGATTTGGAACGTCGGCTAGGGTCAGGATACCGTCCTACCCCCATGACCTCGCCGCATTCCCCCTAGTCTTAACTACATGATAGAGGCGACTATAATGTACGCCAGAGTTCTATTCTTTTCAAAGACCTGCAGGATCGCGATTGCTCCGTGAGAAAAAGCAATGTGGATATTTTAACCGGATAGGACTACCTATCATCTGAAAGAGACAAATTATGGTGCTGGATAAAGACAATTCCGTAATTGCGGCGTTCACCGAGGAGCAGGTGGAACGGCTGACGGGTGTTACCTTGCGCCAACTCAGGCACTGGGACCGGACCAAGTTTTTTGTTCCAAGCCTTGCTTATGAGGATAGAAGTCAGCCCTTTAGTCGCCTGTATTCCTTTAGGGACTTGGTGTCGCTGAAGGTCCTGAACGCTCTGCGTAATGATGCGAAAGTTTCGTTGCAACATCTTCGCGGGGTTAAAGACAAGCTCGCTCATCTCGGTGATGCTTTATGGTCTAAAACGACGCTCTATGTGCTCAAGCACAAAGTCGTTTTTGACAACCCGGAAAGCAAGACGAAGGAGGAAGTCCTTTCAGGCCAGGGTGTCCTACAGATTCCGCTAGAGGTTGTGACGGGCAACATGAAGGATGCCGTCGCGAAGATGCGGGAGCGGAAGAGCTCATCTATCGGTAAGATCGAGTCGAAGAAAGGTATTGCGAACAGCAGGCCAGTGATCGCCGGAACGCGTATTCCGGTCGACACGATCAAAGCTTTCGCAGCCGAGGGATATTCCATCGATCAAATCCGGAAGGAGTATCCCACCCTCACTACCGAGGACATTGCCGCCGCCATCAGCTATGAGGCGGCTGCTTAATGATCAGGGGATGTCGGGTTGCGCTTCTTCCTTGATGCGAGCGTACCCGATTCCGTGGGACAGGTGTTGGCTGCCGCTGGCTATGAAGTCATTTATCATCGGGAGGCGCTTGAAGAAGGCGTAAAGGACCCCGTCGTTTGCCGAACCGCTTTGGCAAACGACGCAATCTTGATCGCGGTCGATAAAGATATGAAACAGCTTACTAAGCGCTTCGGGATCACGGATGAGCGGTTCAAGAACCTTTCCATGGTCTTTTGTGGCTGCAGTATCCCAATCTCCGCGAACCGCGTTGAACAGGCTCTTTCCCTAATCGAACATGAGTGGGTGTATTCTAAGCAGAAAATCGGGCGGCGCTTGCTGGTTGAGATTACCAATCATCAGATTTCAACACATCGCTAAATCCCGACACTTAACCTGCTTCTCCTCCTCCTCGGTTCCGATCAAACGACCGTGAAAACCGCAACCCCGACAGGAACAATGCCCCCGCCCAGCAGGTTTTCTCCCTGAGACAACAAGCATGGAGAAAATCATGTCCTGCAAGTTCATCGTGATATCACTGCTATCGATCGGTCTGGCCGGCCCGGCGCTGGCGCAGACGGCCGGGGGTGCGGATGCCAATGGGCGGCTTTCGGTGGCGCCTGTTATCGGCGGAGCGGGGAGTTCGGGCGCCGGTTCCGGCGGCGCCGGGTCGACTGGAGCTGGTTCTGTTGGCGGCGTAGCAACGGGCACCGGGTCTGTCGGCACCGATGCCGGCACCACCGGCAGCACGACCGGCAATGGCGGCGTCAATCTCAACAGCGGTCGCAGCACAATCAATCCCGGCGGGGTCAATCCCAACCTGCAGCAGACGCCGGGTTGCACCAGTGGAAGCGCGGATACCGGTTCGCTCGGCGAGGCATGCCCGCAATGAGGATGAGGTGATTGTTCGCCCTTCCTTCACTGATAAAGCGAAGGCCCGGAGCGGAATGGGGCCGAGCCTTCGCTTTCGGCCGAAACTTCCCTGACATCACGCGAAAACAACCGGTGCTGTCAGAAACCGGTCGCGGCCTGCTTTACCGGCCGGGCTTGAGGTCGTAAAAGGACGGCATCACTCCGCAAGCGGCGCATCGCCCCACATCTCGTCAGCCTGCCGATATTTCCGGCATCTGCGGAGCACCCGAAGAGGATCGTCATGTCGAATGCAGCGCAACGCTCGAACCGCGTGCTTATCGTCGCCACCATCATGCTCGCGACCTTCATGGTGGCGATCGAGGCGACGATCGTGGCGACCGCGATGCCGCGCATCGTTGGGGAGCTCGGCGGCTTTTCCTATTACAGCTGGGTGTTTTCGGCCTTCCTGCTGGCGCAGTCGACGACGACTGTTATCTACGGCAAGCTTTCCGACATTTTCGGGCGCAAGCCAGTGCTGATCGGCGGCATCCTGATCTTCCTCGTCGGCTCGCTGCTCTGCGGGCTTGCCTGGTCGATGATGTCGCTGGTGCTGTTCCGGCTGCTGCAGGGGCTCGGCGCCGGCGCCATCCAGCCGGTGACGACGACGATCATCGGCGATCTCTTCAAGCTCGAGGAGCGCGGCCGCGTGCAGGGCTTCATGGCGACCGTCTGGGCGACGTCGGCTGTCGTCGGGCCGCTGGCCGGAGGCATCATCGTCGACAACATCTCCTGGGCCTGGATCTTCTGGATCAACCTGCCGATCGGCATCATCTCGATCATCGCCTTCATGATCTTCCTGAAGGAGGACGTGGCGCACAAGCAGGCAAAGATCGATTACCTCGGCTCGGTGCTGTTTTCGATCTCGATCGTGGCACTTCTCGTCATGCTGACGGAAACCGACGCCAGCGCCTGGATCCTGCTTTCGCTTTTCGCCGTCTTCGTGGTCTCGGGCATCCTTTTCCTGGCCCAGGAGAAGCGGGCGCCGGAGCCGATCATCTCGATCCCGCTGTGGAGCCGAAGGCTGATTGCGACCAGCAATACGGCGACGCTGCTGGCCGGCATGGCGCTGATCGGGCTTTCGACAATCCTGCCGCTCTATGTGCAGGGTGTGCTCGGCCGCTCGCCTCTTGTCGCGGGGTTCACGCTCACCATGCTCGTCGTCGGCTGGCCCTTGGCGGTGATGCTCTCCAGCCGCCTCTACAAGGCCTTCGGCATCCGCCGCACTCTGCGCGTCGGCAGCCTGATGTTTCCTTTCGGCGCCTGTTTCCTGTTGTTCCTGACGCCGGAAAGCTCGCCGATCGTTGCCGGCGCCGGCTCGTTCTTCATGGGCTTCGGCATGGGTCTCATCAGCCTCACCAGCATCGTGCTGGTGCAGGACAGCGTCGAATGGTCGATGCGCGGCAGCGCCACTGCCTCGATCATCTTTTCCCGCAGTCTCGGCAATACGCTCGGCGCCACCGTGCTCGGCGCCATCCTCAATGCCGGCATCAACCATTATGCGAGCGGCGAGGCGGCGGCGGGCCTGCACGAGGTGCTGAACCAGCCGACCGGGCTCTCGGCGCTCGCCGCCGATCCTGCGATCCGCTCGATCTTCAATGCGGCCCTGCACTGGAGCTTCTGGGGCGTGGTCGTCGTCGCGGTGCTGACCTTCTTCACCACCTGGCTGATCCCGGTCGGGCCGAGCCAGAAGCGCGAGGGGACAGCTCCGGCTGCGGCAAGCGAGGCGGCTTCGCATTAGAGCGGTTCAGCCTATGGAAGCGCAGGCACTGGGAGGGTTGCCGGACGATGAGTGTTTTCGTGTTGCTCTTGGGGTTTCCGGGCGTGGGCAAGCTGACGATCGCCAAAGAACTCGGTTCGCTTATATCAGCAAAGATTGTTGATAATCACTGGTTCAACAACCCGATATTGCGACTCCTCGACGAGGATCAGACCGCTCCGCTGCCTAAGGGTGTCTGGGAATACACGGCAAGAGTCCGGCAGGCCGTCCTGGATGCAATCACCGCCTATAGCGGCCCGTCGGCGAATTTCATCTTCACCCATGCCGGTGTCGAAGGCGATGAGCGGAGCACGCGGACGTACCAACAGTTCGTCGACGCCGCCGGACGGCGCGCCGCGGTCTTCGTGCCGGTGCGATTGCTGTGTGCCGAAGAAGAATTGGCGCGTCGCGTTTCGTCCCCCGCACGGCGCGACCAGTTGAAAACCACCGACGTAGAGACCTCAAGACATCGAAGCCAAGAGGCTATGGTTCTAGATATCCCGCACCAACACGCTCTGACGTTGGATGTGACCTTCATGTCGCCCTTGGAAAGTGCTGCGGCAATACGGGATCATGTTGCGAGACGCAGGGTCTGAGGAGAGCAGCCCCTCGCGCCGATAGCGGAAGATCTGCCTCCGGCCGGAATGCGCCGCGTGATGGAACGGATCAACGAGAGCGAAAATGGGCGTCAAAAACTATTTGATCGAAGGCGTTTCCGGCACCGGCAAAACCACGGTGGCGGAGGAACTGCAGCGGCGCGGCTACCACGTCATCCACGGGGACCGGGAATTGTCTTATGTCGGCGATCCCGAATCTGGCGAACCGCTGGATGGGCTTGCCGATGAGAGCCTGACGGACAATGTCACATGGGTGCACGAGCATCACATTTGGGATGTCGACAAAGTCAAATCCGTGATCGCCGATCACCGCAACGCGACCTCCTTCTTCTGCGGCGGCTCTCGAAATCTCTCCCGCTTTATCGATGTGTTTGACGGGGTTTTCGTTCTCGACGTCGATCTCGACACGTTGAACCGGCGGCTTGCCTTAAGACCGGAAGACGAGTTTGGCGGAAGGCCTGCCGAACGGGAGCTGATTGTGCGCTTGCATGCAACGAAAGCGGATATTCCAAAGTGTGGCGTCGTCATCGACGCCACACTTCCGCTGACGGTCGTTGTCGACGAGATTCTGAGGCTATCGCGTGCCTGTGACTACCGTTGCCGTTGAGCGAAGGCGAACCTTGCCATCGCTGACGGATTGGAGAGCTAGCTCCAGGACCTCGCCGCGGATTTTCTCCCGTGTTGCCGCATCTGCCCTGGATAGTCCGGCGACGACAGGCGCGGCGACCTCAGTCATGAAGTCCCAGTAGCGCGCCGGGGTATCGTGCACCATCATCGCCGACACCTCTTCCACGGCGACATCGAGAAGGCCCGCCTCTCTGAAGGTCTCGACCATCATGCCTTCTCCAGCACAGCGGAACAGGCCCGGAGAGCCGGGTGGTGGCGAGGGCATTTCCACGTGGCGGGCGATCGTGCCCATGATCGTGGTCGCCCATGAATTTTTGGCAGGAGTGCTCCAGACTGCGGCGCAGACGCGCGCACCGGGCTTTGCCACGCGTGCCATCTCCCTGGCGGCGGCGGCGATATCAGGGAAGAACATAAACCCGAACCGGCACAGAACGGCGTCGAAACTGGCATCGGCAAAAGGCAACGCTCCCGCATCGCATAGGCGAGTTTCGAAGTTTTTGAGGCCACGTCTGGCCGCATTTTCGGCGGCAGCAGTCAGCATATTTTCCGAGAGATCGGTGACGACGACATGACCCTCGGGGATTGCTGCCGCCGCCGTCAGGCCGGGTTCGCCAGTGCCGGCGGCTATGTCAAGCACGCTAAAGCCGTTGGAGAGGTTTGCGCGCCGGAGCATGGCGTCACCAAACGGGGCGAGCCAGCTGAGAACCAAGCTGTCCCATTTCTTCCAGCCGGCGGAAAACTTGTCCCAGGTCTCACGTTGCTGGTTACGGATATCGTCGAGATTTGCTGACATGCACCGGCTCCCCCATCCGTTCAACCGGCAAAGCCGGGAACGTCGACACTATGCGCCGCTGATGTCGGGATTCAATGCAAATAAGCGCCATCGGGCCAATCGCCAGGCATGACCAAACTTGTTGGGACGGAGTGATTGAATTGACCAAGACTATTGGAGCTTTTATACAATAGCTTTTGCGAAACTCCGGATTAGCCAAAAATAATCCTTTTAAATCAATGGGCTTCTCCTGGATGGTGCCAAATCAAGAATACGGAACCAGCGGATTGCTGAAGCGATGCAGCCCGGCTGTATGCATCAGCCATGGAGAGTCAAAATTATAAAGATCATGGTCTTGCTGCACAGCGCCGATGGCATGGCTTGGCAGTCTCCCCCTAAAGGCACCAGCCTGAAGACATTGAGCGAAGCCGAAGAGCAAGGTTTCATCTTGATCCGCGGGGAATTTCAGAAACGGCAATTCCGTCTGACGGAGCTGGGCTCCGACTATGTCGAGCGCGACAAGCGGCGTCTGGAAGCGCGCAGGCTCTGAATCGATAGCGCCGGCTAAGCGCGAATTGGACGCTCGAGCCAGGCCGCCCGACGGCCGAAAGGCAGGCCTGACAATGGCGCGTCGCAACAGGAGCGGTCATCCCCGCATAGGGAGTACCAGCTTACAGTGCATGCTGGATATCGAAGCGGACGATCTTGTCGCCTTCCATGCGGAAGATGTGCGTCACGGTCTTGTCCTTCAGGCCATGGGCCTGCCCCTCCAGCGGCCGGCCATCGAGGTCGAAGACCGACTGGATCACCTCGACAGCGATAGCGCCGTCTGGCGTTTCCTCAAAGGCCACCGGCTCGACATGCGGACTGATGACGGCCCATTGGCGTGTCCAATACTCGCGCACCGCCTCACGACCATGAACATGGCCACCATCCATGCCGTTGGCCCAGGCGACGTCATCGGAAAGCACGGCAAGGACAGCATCAATGTCTCTGGCGTTGAAGCTGGCATAGATGCGCTTGATCATTTCGACGTCATTTTGAGACATGTCGTTTCCTCAGTGGAGATTGAAACATTCGCTGTGCGGCATCGAAACGCCATTGCCTCATGCCGCGCATCAAGTTACATACGTACATATATATCTTACGGTCAAGCGCGGGCAAGGGGTCAATCGGAATGGACGAAGACGTGCTTTCAACGCCGGGGCATCTCGTCAGTCTTGCGGCGCGGGGGTTCGCCCGTCTCAGCGAGTCACGCCTTAAACCGCTCGGCTTCGGTATCGGCCAGCTGCCTGTCCTGGTCGCGCTGCAAAATGGCAAGGCCAGCACGCAGCGCGACCTCGCCCGCTTTGCCAGGGTGGAGCAACCGCCGATGGCGCAGATGCTCGCACGCATGGAAAGGGATGGCTTGATCGAGCGGACACGCCACCCGGCTGACGGTCGCAGCAGCCGTATCGTGCTCACGAAAACCGCACAGGAATGCATGCCGAAGGCAATTTCGGCCCTATTCCAAGGGAATCGTGAGGCACTGGCCGGGTTCACGGATGCGGAAGCGGGACAACTGGTCGATTTGCTCAAGCGGCTGATCGACAATCTGGATCAGATTGCAAGCGCGGAGTCTTCGGCGCAGCTTTAGAAGCACGACTTGGCTTATGAGAGGAAGGCTTATGCACAAAGGATCCTGCCTGTGTGGTGCAGTAACTTTTGAAATCGAAGGCGATCTGCGAGCGCCGGACGCGTGCCATTGCTCCAAATGTCGAAAACAATCCGGCCACTTCTTCGCTTCAACCGACGTGCCAAGGCGTCAGATCACCATCCAAGGAGGCGAAAGTGTTACCTGGTATCAATCCTCAGAAAAGGTGAGGCGTGGATTTTGCGGGGTATGTGGATCATCGCTGTTTTGGGATCCAACCCATCACGACTGGATTGCTGTCGCGATGGGTGCATTTGATAGTCCGACCGAAACCAAACTGAAAATGCATATCTTTGTCGCTGATAAAAGCGACTACTACGACATCACCGACGACCTGCCCCAGAATGAGCAATAAGCAACTGTTGCTCACCGCGAGCAGCCTTCACTTTCTATTCGGGGACGGTGCCGCCTTCATTCGAGGTCGTACTGCCTTTCGGCGGGGAGCGGCGCTTCTCCAAAACGCGTGACAGCAAGTTCCGTTTTCTCTTGCGCTTGATCAGATCGATATCGCTGACAAGCTTTGCGCCGCCCTCGCGCCGCTCGAGCGTGATCTTGCGGCTATGGAAGACTTCCAGCTCAGCGCGATGCGCGACGCTTAGGATGGTGACTTCAGGCAATTCATCGATCACCATCTGCATCATCTTATCCTGGCTCTTCTCATCGAGCGCTGCCGTTGCTTCATCCAGCACGATGATATCGGGTTGGTGCAGCAGCAGACGCGCAAATGCGAGCCGCTGCTTTTCGCCGCCCGACAAGGTCTGGTCCCAGGGGGCATCTTCCTCGATCTTGTCGTTCAGATAATCCAGTCCCACCTTGGCAAGCGCCGACTTGATCTCATCCAGCGGCCAGCTATCGGCGGCGCCGGGATAGGCGACGGCGCGGCGAAGCGTCCCGGACGGGATATAGGACCGTTGCGGCAACATGAACAATTGTCTGTCGGCGTGGAAATTGACGCTACCGCTACCCCACGGCCAGAGACCTGAGATGGCCCGCACCAGCGTGCTCTTGCCGGACCCGGATTCGCCGGACACAAGCACCCGCTCGCCGGGTTCGATCTCGACCCGGGTTTCCGTGACCACGGCGGTGCCATCGTCAAGCGACACGGAGAGATCGTTGAGGCTGAGCATCGCCTCGCCTTCGGTTTCACCATGCTTGATGCGCCCGAGCGAGTCGCTCTGTTCGGCGCGCTCCAGCCCGTCGAGCGACATCATCAGCGAGGCGATGCGCCGTGCACAGGCATTCCAATCGGCAAGACGGGGATAGTTGTCGACCAGCCAGCCGAACGCGCCCTGAACGATGGCAAAAGCAGAGGCCGCCTGCATGACCTGTCCAAGCGTCATGCTGCCTTCGAGAAATTTTGGTGCGCAAAGCAGGACCGGCACGACTGGCGCAATCAGCATCGACCCATGCGACACAAGCGTCGTGCGCATGTGCTGGCGGGCAAGCAGCGCCCATTGCCTGAGCACATTGGCGAAGGTCTTATCGAGATCGTTACGCTCCTCCTCTTCGCCACCGAGAAGCGCGATGCTCTCGCCGTTTTCCCTGACATGCGTCAGCGTGTAGCGAAACTCGGCTTCTGCTTGATTTTTGGCCTCGGAGACGTGGACGAAATAGCGGCCGATGACCGCCATCGAAGTAGAGGTGATCGCGGCGTAGAGGACCGCAGTGATGACGAGAAAGCCGGGAATGGTAACGGTGAAACCTGCGATCGGCAGAGTCAGGGCCCCGCCGATCGTCCAGAGCACCACGATGAAAGTCGAAGCCGCCAGAAATGCGGATATGACACCGGCGACGAAATCGACGGGTGCTTCGGTGGCAATCCGCAAATCCTCGGAAATGCGCGCTTCGGGGTTCTTGTGGTCGCCGCCGATGAGATTCAACTGATAGTAACGGCCGTTTGCGAGCCAGCGCGCGATGACGGCTGTTGTCAGCCAGGAACGCCAGCGACGTTGGATCATCATGCGAACGGCGACTTGTATCGTGACAATGGCGACAGTTCCGAGCACGAGCGGCACGAATACGGCGCTCAGGAAATAGACGGTGCCGGCATCGTGGCGCTCTATGGCGTCGAAGATCCCGCGGTTCCACAGATTGATTCCGTACTGGAAGGCGACATTCATGCAGATCATCGCCAACAGCCCGATCGAGAAGGGCCAAGCGAACTTGTCGCCACCGCGGCCCCAGTAACGTCGCGCACTGATCCAGAAACGCTTAAGCAAGTACCGCTTGCGCGCCTGCTCGGCCTCTTCAGGCGTCAACTCGGGATCGGGCTCGATGGCATCTGGCGGCGGCATGACTTCGACAGTCGATGCCGTCTCCTGGGGCGAGTTTCCGGCACCGTGCGGTTCGGTGCCGTCGACCGATTTCGGATTGAGTTTAGCGTCGGCCATAAGCGCCATAACGGCTTACACATCGAAATGTTTCATGGTGTGGGTGTCGAACGTTGCGGCGGAGCTGCTCGCTCCCGCGCCACCACTGCAAAAGTGGTGTGAGCTGGTGTATAATTAGTCTCCAATGAAACAGGAGAACACAATTGGTGGCGGTCGAACTTTCCGAGCAGCAACAGCTGGCTCTATTTGACGTTCTGCGCGAGGCTAATATCGCTCTGCAAACCGCAAAGGATCAATTGGTTTCGCAGCCCAATGGGCGGGAGCAAGCAATCGAAAAAAAGCTTCTTCAGAAAATCGCCAACCTTGAGAACGCGGAAAAGATCTTGAGGCCTCTGGCGAAGAAAATCAACGGATAATCCCCACTACATCATCATGTGGCGGTAGGCTCGCTTAGGGCCGAGAGCAGTCACTGGCCTCGCTGCCGGGCAGCATTCATTACAAGGCCGGACAGGCGCAGGCACCGCCCCTACCCCTGCCCGGCCCCCGCCGCTCGCTCAGAAATCCTGCGCGGTCGGCCCGCTGCTCGATTGCATAGGCGACCGCCCGGGTGACGGAACTCGCCGGGATGGTGATCTGGCGCGAGGCCGGTCTGGCGGCTGTATACCTAGTTCTGCTATTCATTGATGTCTGATCGGGTTGGAGCACACAGTGAACATCGGCACGAAGGCAAACAAAACCCCAGTAGCGGCAGGATACCACGAGGCGCAGCTCAAGCGACAGATTGGGTATCTCGAGAGATCGTGTGGGGATTTCGATAGGGGTGACCACGATGAGGCTATTCGCATCGCGGTTACACTGCGGGTACTTCTCCACGATACGAACAATTCAACTTCATTGCTCACCCATCTTGGCATCAAAAACACGATTGAGTACGTTGATACCGGTATATATCGGCCTCTTCTGGATGCGGCCCTGGCAGAATGGGCAAAACAAAATTCGTCTGGTCTAAGTGTTGTCAGTCGAACAGCAAGTGATGTGGGATTGGTAGAGCTTGGCGATGCGGGCGCTGGCCGCGTCGGGTGGTTTGCGCCTCTTCGTCTGCAGCGATTTGCTCAAGGGACACCGTCCTACAATGCGTGCCCGAGAATAAGCGACTTTGATTTCTGGTGGCGCTCGCCTTTGGTAGAAGCTTCATTGGGAAAGAGGTTCTCGCGCTGGGATTTGGTGAACATCATGGCGAACCAGGATGGCGGTGCTCACGTTGATCAGGTCGGCCTCGACGCCGACTATCAAGATCTAATGGTCGACTTCTTAGGCGTGGGAATGGCCCATGGCGTGGACCTACATTTTGAGAACCTTCCGGAGTCACTGCACAACGTTCCAAAGGCACTGCACAACGTTGCATTCGCGTCAGTAAGGCAGATCGCATTCGAGCTGATGGTGAGCCTTCGGCGCCGTGAATGGGTCCGACAGACGTCAGGTATTTTCGCGTTCTCCGAACCATTTCGAGATATTAATCTGCCCGAGCCGCCTCATCGCCCCATGCTGGAGCCCCAGTCGATTGTCCTGGGGAAATATATCTAGCCACCCCATCATCATGTGGTGGTCGAATAGGCTCGCTTAGGGCCGAGAGCACTCACCTGCCCTCCGCGGCGGCAACAGCGGACGGAAAAGCGAAAAATGCCACCGGACATTTGCAGCGACGCTGCATCAGGATGGGCTAATCGTCGTTGATGTCGTGCCTGTGGCCCCCTCATCCGACCCTTCGGGCCACCTTCTCCCCGCTGGGGAGAAGGGGAGATCGCGGCGTCGCCATCGACTCCATTGGATGGAGTGCCTTTAAGCAGGCCGTTCGTTTGGGCAGTGTCGGCGCGCCTTGCTGCCTCTTCTCCCCTCGGGGAGAAGGTGGCCCGAAGGGTCGGATGAGGGGGCTGCACGGCACGACTTTTGTCGCCCTTCGCTTACGCTCCTCACGCGCTCTCCGTCGCGACCTGCGGCAGGGATTGCAGCAGGGTCTGGCGGGCGGAGTGCAGATGCGCGCGGCAGGCGGCGTCGATCGCGGCCTGGTCGCCGGATTCGAGCGCTGAGATATAATCCAGATGTTCGTGGATGGCGCGCTCGTTGCGCTGGCGGGCGGCCGTCTTGTTCCACTGGTAGTGATAGTGGAACACGATGGCGATCGCATCGTAGAAATCGGCGATGAAGCGGTTTTTCGAGGCGCGGTGGATCAGCAAGTGGAAGCGCTCGTCGAGGACGGAGAAATCCTTGAAGCGCTGGTTGATGTCGGCCAGCATGGCGTGATGTTCGTCGCGGATGGCGGCAAGATCGGCCCAGCTCTGATTATCCCTGGGAAGCCGGCCGAATTCGGCGGCGGAATGCAGCTCGAACATCTCGCGCACATCGGCAAGTTCGAGGGCGAATTCGCGGGTGAACCCTTTGAGCGTCCAGTGGCTGTTCGGCCGTTTCTCGATGAGGCCGAAGCGGGAGAAGCGGATCAGGAATTCGCGCACGCTGGTCGTGCCGGTGCCGATCTCGCGGGCCAGCTCCAGCTCGTTGATCTGCATGCCAGGTGCTGCATCATCGGCAAGGATGCGCTGCATGAAGCTGCGCTCGATGATATCGTGGAGGGAGTCAGTTTCCTCGGAGGGAAAGAGGTCATGGTCTGTGGGTTGTCGCAGCACGATCTTCTGGCGCTTGTTCCAGCGGATGATGCCTTCTTCGCTCAGCCGCGTCAGGATGGCGCGCGCCGTCGAGCGGCTGACGCCGAGCTGGGCGGCGATCTCCGGTTCCGAGGGCAGCGCCGTATCCGTGCGCAGGGCTACGGCATACCTGTTATAGGCTTCCTTGAAGACCGTATTCTGCCTTGCCACCAGACCCCGCTTTCCGCCCTCGTGACCGTCGCCCCGCTTCAAAGCAGGACGGAGCGGACCGGGGCTTGTTCAAACGACCTTTAGCTTATTTCCGGTCGCCTGCGGCTCATTGCCTCCCTCGTCCACAGGATCAATATTCCCGTTGACTTGAAAATGTTTATTGTAGATAAAAAACAAAATCAATGCGCTTTCGCCGATGTAGCGAGCCTTTCGCTAGAACAGGATGATTTTAGGTGGGATGGCCTAAAAATCTGAATCCTGTTCTAAATTAAAGAGTTAGAGCACGATGTCGTCCGAAAACCGCTGACACTTTTCGGTATCATGCTTTAGGGAGATAGAGACTTGGACAAACTGCCTTGGATCATCCTTTCGGCCGGCGACAATGTCGCTGTTGCAACGGCGGCAATCGCGCCGGGTTCGACGGTTGCCGGCATTCAGACCCGTGAGAAGATCGACCCCGGCCACAAGGTGGCGATCGCGGATATTCCGCTCGGGTCGCCCGTGGTCAAATACGGACAGGCGATCGGCCGCACCACGGCCGAGGTCAAGGCCGGCGACCATGTGCACAGCCACAACCTGCATTTCGAAAACGACCGGCTGGCGGCAACCGCCAATTCGGCGCCGGAAACGGCGACGGCCGACGACGTGGGGCGCACCTTCATGGGCTATCGCCGCGCCGACGGGCGGGCAGCGACCCGCAACTACATCGGCATCATCGCCAGCGTGAACTGTTCCACCACGGTCTGCCGGGCAATCGCCGATGAGGCGAACCGGACGATCCTGCCGCATTATGAAGGCATCGACGGTTTCGTGCCGATCGTGCACGACCAGGGCTGCGGCATGAGTTCGACCGGCGACGGCATGAACGTGCTGCACCGGACGCTGGCCGGCTATACAAGACATGTGAATTTCGGCGGCGTGCTGATGATCGGCCTCGGCTGCGAGGTCAATCAGCTGACGCTGTATGGCCAGAGCGGTGCGGGCGCGTCGAAGCGGCATTTCAACATCCAGGATGCCGGCGGTTCGCGCCGCGCGGTCGAGCGCGCCATGGGCATGCTGCGCGAAATCGCCGCCGATGTCGGCAAGGAAAAACGCGTGCCGATGTCGATCGGTGAGATCATCATCGGCCTGCAATGCGGCGGCTCCGACGGCTTTTCCGGCATCACCGCCAATCCGGCGCTGGGTGTCGCGGCCGATCTGCTGGCGGCGGCCGGCGGCACGGCGATCCTGTCGGAAACCTCCGAAATCTATGGCGCCGAACATCTGCTGCGCAGCCGCGCCGTCAGTGACGAGGTGGCAAAGAAGCTCGACGACAAAATCGCCTGGTGGGAAGATTACGTCGCCCTGCACGGCGCCTCGCTCGACAACAACCCGTCGCCCGGCAACAAGCGCGGTGGTCTCACAACCATCCTCGAAAAGTCGCTCGGCGCCGTCGCCAAGGGCGGGCGTTCGCCGCTGACGGCGGTTTATGGTTATGCCGAGCGCGTCACGGCCCCCGGTCTCGTCTTCATGGACACACCCGGCTACGACCCGGTCTCGGCGACCGGCCAGGTGGCCGGCGGGGCAAACATGATCGCCTTCACCACGGGCCGCGGCAGTTGCTTCGGCTGTCGGCCGGCGCCGTCGCTGAAGCTTTCCAGCAATTCGGCGCTCTTTGCCTCGATGGAAGAGGATATGGATATCGATTGCGGCACGATCGCCACGGGTGACGCGACGATCAGCGGCAAGGGCCGCGAGATCTTCGACCTCATCGTCGATACGGCATCAGGCAAGAAGACCAAGAGCGAGCTCTTCGGCTACGGCGACAATGAATTCGTGCCGTGGCATCTGGGTGCGACGCTGTAAGCTTTTGTTTTTAACAAAAATTCAAGTTCTTCGCGAGGAGGCATGATGAAGACGAGACGGATCGGCAAGACCAAGCTGGAGGTGACCGAAATCAGTTTCGGTGCCGCCGCTCTCGGCGGTCTCTACCGCGCCTGTCCGCGCGAGGTGGCGATGGACACGCTGCAGGCGGCCTGGGATAGCGGCATCCGCTATTTCGACGTGGCCCCCTGGTATGGGCTCGGCCTTGCCGAGCGGCGGGTCGGCGATTTCCTGCGCGACCAGCCGGATGGCAGTTACGTGCTTTCCACCAAGGTCGGCCGGCTGCTTCGGCCGGTGCCGACAGGCACCGTGCCTGATTACAGCTATGTCGACCCGCTCTCCTTCGATGCCGATTACGACTATTCCTATGACGGCATCATGCGCTCGGTCGAATTCAGCTATGCGCGCCTCGGCCTCAACCGCATCGATATTCTCTATGTGCACGATCTCGGCGTCTACACGCATGGCGCAGCGAAGAACGCGGTCCACCAGAAGCAGTTTCTCGATTCCGGCGTGAAGGCGCTGGAGGAACTCAAGTCGTCTGGCGCGATCTCCGCCTTCGGCCTCGGCGTCAACGAAGTGCCCGTCTGCCTCGACGTCATGCGCCATTCCGATCTCGACTGCATCCTGATGGCCGGCCGATACACGCTGCTCGACCGCTCCGCCGTCGCCGAACTGCTGCCGCTCTGCCGTCAGAAGGGCACCTCGCTCGTCGTCGGCGGCGTCTTCAACTCGGGCATTCTCGCAACCGGCCCGGTGCCGGGTTCGCATTTCGACTATATGCCGGCTGATGACGACGTGCTTGCCAAGGTCGGCGCCATGGAGGCGATCGCCAAGAGCCACGGCGTGCCGCTGGCAGCGCCCGCCCTGCAGTTTCCGCTGCGTGAGCCGATCGTCGCATCGGTGCTGATCGGCACGGCGAAGCCCTCGAGCCTGACGCGCAATATGGAGATCGTCGAGCCGCGGCTTGCCGACGAGATCTATGCCGAATTCGAACCCTATACGCTGGTCGCGCCGCCGCTCGGCGCCGAAGCCGTCCGAGTCTGAGGAGAGATTATGCTCAAGGGTATTCATCCGCTGCTTGGCCCCGACCTGCTCCATGCTTTGAAGACCATGGGACATGGCGACGACATCGTCATATCGGACGCCAATTTTCCCTCGGGCTCGATGGGCCCGCCGGTCATTCGCGCCGACGGCGTCAGCGCCACTGACATGGCCGAGGCCATCCTGACGCATATGCCGCTCGACACGTTCGTGCCGGAAGCGGCGTGGCGGATGGAAGTGGTCGGCGATCCCGATGCGATGCCCGAGGTCTGCACCGAGTTCCAGCAGATCGTTTCCAAGCACGCCGGCGATTTCCGCATCGTGCCGGTGGAGCGTTTTGCTTTCTACGCGATGGCCCGCAAGGCCACCTACATCGTCGCAACGACGGAATTCCGGCTGTACGGCAACCTGATTTTGAAAAAGGGCGTTGTGCATCCGCACGAGGTCGACAAGGCCTGATCCCTATTTTAGGGTATCGTTGTATTGGAATAAAATCAGTTGCTTGGCGGGAGTTTACCAAAGCAAAAAAGCCGGTTTGGCGCTCTTGCAATTTGATTGCGCCTCGGCTAGCTTCACCTGGCAAATGTTTTTTATCGATAAAAATCGTCCGCCTGCGTTCAGCGGCCGATTTAATTCGGAGGAGAACGCACCCTGAGAGGAGAACCCTTATGAGCATCGTGAAATCCCTTCTGTCCCGCCGCGCCTTTACCGCGCTTGCAGGCGCCGCAGTCATCGCCACGGCGATGCCGGCACCATCGTTTGCCGCCGACGTGACGATCCCGATCATCGTCAAGGACACGACGTCCTTCTACTGGCAGATCGTTCTGGCCGGCGCCCGCAAGGCCGGTCAGGATCTCGGCGTCAAAGTGCCGGAACTCGGCGCACAGGCCGAATCCGACGTCAACGGCCAGATCAGCATTCTGGAGAACGCCGTTGCCGGCAAGCCGGCCGCTGTCGTCATTTCGCCGACCGAATTCAAGGCGCTCGGCAAGCCGATCGATGAAGCGGCCAAGTCGGTTCCGATCATCGGCATCGACTCGGGCGCCGACTCCAAGGCGTTCAAGTCGTTCCTGACGACCGACAACGTTCAGGGCGGCCGCATCGCCGCTGACGGCCTGGCCGCCGCCATCAAGGGCGCCACCGGCAAGGAAGAGGGCGAAATCGTCATCCTCACCAATCTTCCGGGCGTCGGCTCGCTGGAACAGCGCCGCGAAGGCTTCCTGGATCAGGTGAAGACCAAGTATCCGGGTCTTAAGGTCATTGCCGACAAATACGGCGACGGCCAGGCAACGACCGGCCTCAACATGATGACCGACCTGATCACGGCAAACCCGAACCTCGTCGGCATCTTCGCCTCGAACCTGATCATGGCGCAGGGCGTTGGCCAGGCGATCGCAGAAAACAAGCTCGGCGAGAAGATCAAGGTCATCGGCTTCGACAGCGACGACAAGACGGTCGGCTTCCTCAAGGATGGTGCGATTGCCGGCCTCGTCGTTCAGGACCCCTACCGCATGGGTTATGACGGCGTGAAGACCGCTCTTGCCGTCTCCAAGGGCGAGAAGGTCGAAGAGAACGTCGACACCGGTGCAAACCTCGTCACCAAGGCGAATATGGCCGATCCGAAGATCGACGCGCTGCTGAACCCGAAGATCAAGTAACAAAAACAGACAGGCCGCGCCGGCTTCAAAAACCGGCGCGGCTTTTTCCATCCGTGCTATGTTTTGCGGGGGATGGAGAGCAGACGCGACACAAGGAGGAGAGGTCCCATGATCGGACTGGAAGAGGTCAGTCATCGCCATGATGACAGTGCGACGCTGAAAGAAGCCAATCGAATTCCCGCCGGATCGCCTATCCTCGAACTCAAGGGCCTGCAGAAGAATTACGGTCATGTGCAGGCGCTGAAGCCAGCGACGCTGACCTTTCTCGCCGGTGAAATCCACGCCATCGTCGGTGAAAACGGCGCCGGCAAATCCACCCTCATCAAATTGCTGACCGGCGTCATTACCCGCACAGCGGGCGAAGTGCTGTGGTGCGGCCAGCCGGTGGGCCTGTCGACGCCGAACGAGGCGATCGCCCGCGGCATCAACGCCGTCCACCAGGAAGTCGTGCTCTGCCGGCACCTGACGGTCGCCGCCAATCTCTTTCTCGGCGACGAGGTCAACCGCTTCGGCCTGATGCGCAAGAAGCAGATGGAGAAGATGGCGCAGGCCGTGCTCGACGATCTCGGCTTCGGCCTGCCGGCCGGTGCGCTGTTGAGCTCGCTGACGATCGGCCAGCAGCAGCTGGTGGCAACGGCGCGCGCGGCTATGCGCGGCACGCAATTCCTCATCTTCGACGAACCGACTGCCTATCTGACACGCCAGGAATCGGCGCAGCTCTTCAAGCTGATCCGCCGGTTGCAGGGCGAAGGCGTCACCATCGTCTATATCAGCCACCGCATGGAGGAAGTGTTCGAGCTTGCCGACCGTGTCTCGGTGCTGCGCGACGGCACGCATGTCGGCACGCGGCTGATCGGCGAGACCAACGATGCCGAACTGATCTCGCTGATGATCAACCGCTCGATCGAACAGATCTACCACAAGGAAAAGATTGCGATCGGCGAGACGATCCTCACGGTCAACGGCCTCTCCGGCCCGGGCTTCGAAGATGTGTCGCTGAGCGTCAAGGCGGGACAGATCGTCGGCCTCTACGGCCTGATCGGCGCAGGGCGCAGCGAATTCGCGCTCGGGCTCTACGGCCGCCAGCCGACGACATCGGGCGATGTCGAATGGATGGGCAAGCGTGTCGACATCCGCAACGAACGCACCGCCATGGAGCTCGGCATTGCGCTGGCGCCGGAAAGCCGGCGCGACCAGGGACTTTGCCTCAACCTGCCGATCGGCCTCAACATCAACCTGCCGGTGTTCGGGCGGCTGAGCCACGGGCCGGTGATCAATCACACGCGCGAATCGGCCAATGCCGACCAGCAGATCCGCAATCTCAGCATCAAGACGCCGAGCCGGCGCGTTCCGGCCTCCAGCATGTCGGGCGGCAACCAGCAGAAGATCGTCATCGGCAAGTGGCTGAGCCATGGCGCCCGGCTTTTCATCTTCGACGAGCCGACCGTCGGCGTCGACGTCGGCACCAAGGCGGAAATCTACCGGCTCTTCGCCAAGCTTCTGAAGGACGGCGCGGGCATCATCCTGATCTCCTCCTATCTGCCCGAGGTCTACGAACTGGCCGACCGGCTGCACGTCTTCCGCGCCGGCAAAATCGTCGCGAGCCATGACTATCACGCGGCGACGCATGAAGAAGTGCTCAGCGAAGCGATCGGCGTCTGAGCCAAAAGAATAAGAGGGAGAAAATTCATGACTGCCACCCCCACTGAAATCGTCGCACCGCCGCCGCGCCGGAAAATGAACATCCTGTTCGGCCTGACGCTGATCGGCCTGCTGATCTTCCTCTGGATCGTGCTCGGCCTTGTCACCCCGAGCTTCTGGACACCGCTCAACATTTCGAACCTGCTGCGTCAGGGCGCGATGACGGCGATCCTCGCGCTCGGCCAGACCTTCGTCATCATCACCGCCGGCATCGACCTTTCGGTCGGCGCCATCGTCGGCTTCTGCACCGTGATCATCGCCTGGCTGCTGCAGGCGGGCGTGCCGGTCTGGGGTGCGATCGCGCTGACGCTGCTCATGGGTGTGGCGATCGGCGCCTTCCATGGCTTCGGCATCGTGCATATGGGCCTGCCGCCGTTCATCATCACGCTGGCAACCCTGACATCGCTGCGCGGCATCGGCCTGCTGATCACCAACGGTTCGACGATCAACATCACCAATGAGGGCTTCAGCAATTTCGCCCGCGCCGATCTGCTCAGTATTCCGAGTCTGTTCTGGATGGTCATCCTGGTGGCGGTGCCCTCCTTCATCTTCCTGCATCTGAGCCGGTGGGGCCGCTATCTCTTCGCGGTCGGTTCGAACGCCGAGGCGGCGCGCCTTTCCGGCGTCAACGTCAAGGGCATGATCTACCTTGCCTATATCCTGTCTGCCTCCTTCGCCGCCTTCGTCGGCGTGCTGCTCGCCTCACGCATCGCCATCGGCAATGCGACGCAGGCCGACGGCTGGGAACTGCAGGCGATCGCCTCCTCCGTCATCGGCGGCACCAGCCTGTTCGGTGCGGTCGGCTCGGTGCATGGCCCGCTGATCGGCGCCTTCATTCTCGCCACCATCAACAACGGCGCCAACCTTCTGAACGTCAACTCCTTCTGGCAGCGCATCATCACCGGTCTGCTGATCATCGTGATCGTGTTCTTCGACCAGCTGCGCCGCCGCCGGAGCAATTGAGCGACAAGAGACAGCCGGCCTGAACAGGCCGGCTTCCTCCATTCCAGGAATGCGAGACCCGTCATGAAAGCAGTTCTTTGCCGGGAGCCCGGCGTGCTCGATATCGTCGAGCGTCCCTCGCCAGCGGCTCCCGCCGCCGGCTGGGTGCGGCTTGCCGTCAGCCATGTCGGCATTTGCGGCACCGATTACCACATCTTCGAGGGCAAACATCCCTTCCTCGAATATCCCCGGGTGATGGGGCATGAGATCTCGGCAACGGTGCTGGAAGCGGGCGACGGCGTTGCCATGGCGGTCGGCACGCCCGTCATCGTCAATCCCTATCTCTCCTGCGGGCAATGTATCGCCTGCCGTCAGGGCAAGCCGAATTGCTGCACCAATATCAAGGTGCTCGGCGTCCATACGGATGGCGCCTTCTGCGAGGAGATTTCGGTTCCGGCCGAGAACCTCTATGCCGCCAAAGGTGTAAGCCTCGAAGCGGCGGCAACGACCGAGTTTCTGGCGATCGGCGCCCATGCGGTGCGCCGTTCGATGACCGGTGCGGGAGCACAGGCGCTCGTCATCGGCGCCGGGCCGATTGGCCTCGGGGCGGCGATCTTCTCGCGCATCGCAGGACATGAGGTGACGCTGCTCGATACCAGCAGCGAGCGGCTGCAGATGGCATCCGAGCGTTTCGGCTTCACCTCCGGCATCGTTGCCAACGAGGCGACGGCGGAAGCCGTCCGGGAAAAGACCAATGGCGACGGTTTCGACGTGGTCTTCGATGCGACGGGGTACGGACCTTCGATGGAGAAGGCCTTCTCCTTCGTCGCCCATGGCGGCGCACTGGTGCTGGTCAGCGTCGTCAAGGACGATATCCGCTTCTCCGACCCCGAATTCCACAAGCGCGAGATGATGGTGATCGGCAGCCGCAACGCCACCCGCGTCGATTTCGAGCATGTCGCGGATTCGATCGCCAAAGGGCTGGTGCCGGTGGACAAGCTCATCACCCACCGCACGACGCTTGCCGATGCGCCGCGCGATCTCGCGCGCTGGGCGCATGAGAAGAATGGGTTGATCAAGGCGGTGATCAGTATTGGTGGTTAGGGCAATTTCGGGAACAGTCTGAAGCGGCTGAGTTCTGTTCAATACCACGGCTGTCCGTTTTGCGCTTGTGGCTGCCCCTCACCCTACCGGGGCCTGCCATGCAACAGCGCAAGGGAACGGCGAGGACGCGGCAAATCTCTTCTCCCCTCGGGGAGAAGGTGCCGGCAGGCGGATGAGGGGGCCACATGGCACACCCCCTCCTCTCATAACCTATCCCGCAACGCCCTGAGACAACGCGAGCCGGTGAAACCCGCATGGACGTTGGGAAAGACCGGCTTCGCCGGCCCCCTCATCCGCCCTACGGGCACCTTCTCCCCGCTGGGGAGAAGAGGGAGTCGAGAGGTCACGGCATGTCTGTCCGAAGGACGGGTCAAGACCTGTGGCTCGACCCAGGCTACAAGTCTAACCCGCCGCCTCAATTGCCCTACGCATCTGCCTGACAATCGCGACATCCGTCTTGTTCGTGCTTCTCGCCTCGAAACCAAAAGCAACCGCGCGCGGATCGGCGCTTTCGACCGGTGAACTGCAGGAGCCGTGGACCTCGCGGGCGCCGGTCGCCTTCAGTATCTCGCCGACATTGGTGGGGCGGATCCCGCTGCCGGGCATGATGGCGATGCGGCCGGCGGCCTTTGCCGAAATGTGCTTCAGCGTGTCGAGGCCGTCGGCGGCCTTCAGGGCGCAGCCGGAGGTCAGGATGCGTTCACAGCCGAGCTCGACCGCCTGCTCCAGCGCCTGGTCGGCATCCGGTACCAGATCGAAAGCGCGATGCAGCGTCGAGCCGAGGCCGGCCGCATGCGCCTTCAAACGGTGGATCAGCGGCATGTCGAGCGTGCCGTCCGGCCGGTTGGCGCCGATGACCACGCCGGCAAGGCCTGATGTACGCACGGCATCGATATCGATCATCATCGCTTCCTCGTCTGCCCCGTCGAAGACGAAGGGCCCGGCATGAGGGCGGATCATCGCGTAGACCGGAATGGGTGCCCGGGCGGCGATCCGCATCAGGCTCGGCAGCGGTGTCAGGCCACCGAGTTCCAGCGCCGAGCAGAGCTCGATGCGCCCGGCGCCACCCTCGATCGCGGCGGCGAGGCCTTCGGCGCTGTCCACGCACACTTCGAGCAAAATCGTCACGCTGCAGTCTCCCTGGCTCCGGAGTCCGTCGGCCTTATGGTGTGTACGACGGTTTCCGAGGTAATTCTCGCCGCCACCTCGATGATGACAGTGCAGGCATCGGCGGCGGCTTTTCGATGGTTGAAGGCGACGTGATAGGACATCGGCAGATGCTCGTCGAGATCGACGATGCGCACCTTGTCGGCGATCGGCATGGCGCTGACGCGGCCGAGGAAGGAGACGTAGCCGTGATTAGCGACGAGGTCGACGATGACAGGCAGCGAATCCGCCGCGGTGATATCCTGGCCGCGCAAGCGCCGATTGGGCGCGCGCTCGTAGCTGAAGGCCATCGCCGCATGGCCGAGGCCGGTGCGCGGGCTCGGCATGCAGATCGGGTGGCCGGCGACGAGATCGGCGACGCTGGTTTCGGTACTATCAGGCGGCGCGATCACCACCATGTCGGTCTGCAGCAATTCGCGATGCCGAAAGTTTTCCAGCCCGAAGACCGAATCCAGGATTGCGACATCGATGCGGCCGCTCTTCAGCGCCTCGCGCAGATCGTCGGCGGTCATCGAGACCAGCGAGATCGCATTGTTATTGCGGCGTACATTCCATTCCGAAACCAGTGTGCCCAGGCAGCGGGCCACCCAGCTTTCCGATCCGGTCGGGATGATCGAGCCGATGCGCAGCGACCGGGCGGTGCGCCGATAACGCTCGTCGGCCGACGATTTGAGATCGTTCCACGCCTGGCTGATCGCCATGAAGATCTGGTAGGCGCGCCTGCCCTCCTCCGTCAGCACCGAGCCCTGCGCCTGGCGCTCGAACAGGCGGTGCCTCAGAAATTTCTCAAGATTGGCAAGCTGAAGCGAAAGCTGCGGCTGACCGAGGCGAAGGCGGCGGGCGGCCCGGTTGATGCTGCCCTGGTCGGCCACTTCGAGAAAACGCTCCATCGTGACGATCTTGACGGAAATGCGGGATGCCCAGGCCTCGTCGATCCCGGCGGCTGCGGCGTCATGGCCGGCCCATTGGCCGAGCTCACCGATCGCAGCCATGATCGGCTTGAGACCTTCCAGCACCCTGCCGCTCGCAATCAGCGTCGCCAGCTCGCCTGAGGCGCGTTCCGTCAGCGTCATCGCCAGTTCGGTCTCGAGATTGTGGATTGCCGTCGAGACAGTGGAGGGCGACAGCTGGAAGCGCCGCGCGGTCTCGCGGACCGAACCGGAGGTCAGGACATGGCTTGCGATGAACAGGGCACCAAGATGCAAACGTCCGCCTCCGGAAAGCGCTGGAAAAACCGGACGATATGATGTGTTCAGGAAAAAAGATATCCCTGCCTCCGGAGAGGCGGGCTATCGTTCGATCATAGAAAAATCCGGGCGGCGGGAATCCGCAACAGAGCCTGGGAATATCGTGGAAACACGCAAGGGGACAAAAACAAATCGCGCCGCCCTTGGAAAAGGGAATGCGTTTCCGCGCGCGGAGGTGCATTCGCCGCCATAATCGTGCCGCGACCGCAAATACTGGAGGGGGCGTGCATCGATTTTTCGGGCATGAACGCTATTTCCATGACGCACGCAATTCCGGCATGATGGCGACTTGGTCGCCTTCGCCGGCGGATTTCCTATGCGCAAGCCTCCCGCCAAGGGCTTGGGCAACTGCATAATTCCTGAAGTCGGAGCCGATTTCAGGATAAATTATGCAGAAATTCAAAGTGCTACAGTGTCCTTGCACGTCTGAAAGACGTGCGGCGCTGTAGGTCAACGGTGTTTAACAAGGGGATATTCCATGCTGAAGAAACTCGCACTTGCCGTTTCGCTCTCCGCCTTCGCGGTGGGTGCGGCCCATGCTGCAGACGTCGTCGTCTCGTCGAAGATCGACACGGAAGGCACGCTGCTCGGCAACGTCATTGCGCTCGCTCTCGAAGCGAACGGCATCAAGACGCAGGACCGCATCGCGCTAGGCGCGACACCGGTCGTGCGCAAGGCGATCACCGCCGGCGAAATCGACATCTATCCGGAGTATACCGGCAATGCCGGCTTCTTCTTCAACAAGGCCGATGACGCCGCCTGGAAAAACATCGACCAGGGCTATGAGCTGGCGAAGAAGCTCGATTTCGACGCCAACAAGATCGTCTGGCTGACGCCGTCGCCTGCCAACAACACCTGGGCGCTCGCCGTGCGCAGCGACGTCGCCGGCCCGAACAAGCTGAAGAGCCTCACGGACTTCGGCAAATGGGTTGCCGGCGGCGGTGCCGCCAAGCTTGCGGCCTCCGCCGAATTTGTCAATTCGGCCGGCGCGCTTCCCGCCTTCCAGACGACCTATGGCTTCCAGCTGAAGCCCGACCAGATGGTCGTTCTTTCCGGCGGCGACACGGCGGCAACGATCAAGGCGGCCGCCGACCAGACGAACGGCGTCAACACCGCCATGGTCTACGGCACCGACGGCGCGATCGAAGCGGCCGAACTCACCGTTCTCGAAGACGACAAAAACGTGCAGCAGGTCTATGCCCCGACGCCGATCATCCGCGAAGAGGTGTTGAAGGCCAATCCGAAGATCGAAGAAGTGCTCTCGCCGATCTTCAAAAGCCTGACCGCCGACGAGCTGCGCAAGCTCAACGCCAAGATCCAGGTCGACGGCGAGCCGGCAAAGTCCGTCGCCGAAGCCTATCTCAAGGAAAAAGGCTTCCTGAAGTAGTGATAGCCCGCTCCGCCCGATTAAGGGCGGAGCCTCCTTTGCTGATAGGGTTGGGCTGACAGGGTTGGCCAGACAGGGTTGATTTGAATGGCAGAAACCTTAGCGGTCCGCAGGCTGGACCGGCTCGGCGTGGTTCTGGTGGCCGGCGGCATCGCGGCGACAGCACTGATGCCCTTCATCTACGTGAAGGCAAACCGCATCGCCGCCGGCAAGCCGATGCTGCTGATGCAGCTTCTTCCCCAGCCTTCGGTCATCATCCTGACCGTGCTCCTCCTTCTCACCGCTTTCGCCACGCTGTTCCTGCGCAATGCCCCCGCCCGGCTCGCGGTCGCCACACTTTGCCTTGCGGCGCTGATCGTGGCGATCGGCCTCGTGTCGACGGCGGCAACGCCACCCGGCAGCACGGTGGCGCGCATGACGCCCGGCGGCGGCTTCTGGGTGCTGTTTGCCGTGATCGGCCTCGTCATATCCGATGCGCTGGTGAAGATCCGGCTGGCGCCGTGGATGCGGGTCGCAGCCCTTGCAGCCTATACGGCGCTGCTCTTCATCTCGCTCTCCTCCGGTCTGCTCGACAGCCTTTCGATCATGAAGGAATTCTCGACCCGGGCCCCGCAATTCGAGACCGAAGCGATCTCGCATCTGCTCTTGGCGTTCGGCTCGCTTGCCATCGCCATTGTTCTCGGCCTGCCGCTCGGCATCCTCTGCTTCTGGGTGCCTAAGCTGCGCGCCGCCGTGCTGCAGGGGCTGAGCCTCATCCAGACGATCCCGAGTCTGGCGCTCTTCGGCCTGCTAATGCTGCCGCTCGGCTATCTCGCCACCCATGTGCCGCTCGCTGCCGCGATCGGCATCCGCGGCATCGGCACGGCGCCTGCCTTGATTGCGCTGGTGCTCTATTCGCTGCTGCCGATCGTCGCCAACACCGTCGTCGGCCTGCAGGGCGTCGACCCTTCGGTGCGCGATGCTGCGGCCGGCATGGGGCTGACGCGCTTACAGATCCTTGTTGGAATCGACATGCCGCTCGCCTTTCCGGTCATCCTCACCGGCATCCGCATCGTGCTGGTGCAGGCGATCGGCATGGTGACGATCGCCGCACTGATCGGCGGCGGCGGCTTCGGCATCTTCATCTTCCAGGGGCTCGGCCAGACGGCCATGGACCTCGTCCTGCTCGGCGCCGTGCCGACCGTCTTCTTCGCCTTCTCATCGGCCGTCATCCTCGATGCGGTCATCGACAGCATCCGGGGATCCGCCGCATGACCATGATCGAGATCAGGAACGTCACCAAGCGCTACGGCGTGGCCACCGTCGTCGACAACGTCTCGATGAGCGTCGAGAAAGGCGAGATCACCGTCATCGTCGGCACGTCTGGCTCGGGCAAATCGACGCTGATGCGGATGATCAACCGGCTGGTGCCGATCACCGAAGGCGAGATCTTCGTCGGCGGACAGAATGTGATGGACGTTGAGGTGACCGAGCTTCGCCGCAAGATCGGCTATGCGATCCAGGGCCACGGCCTGTTTCCGCACCGGACCGTGGCGCAGAATATCGCCACCGTGCCGCAGCTTCTCGATTGGGATTCCGCCCGCATCTCCAAGCGGGTCGAGGAACTGCTCGGGCTCTTCAATCTCGATCCGGCAACATTTGCCGACAAATATCCGCATCAGCTCTCCGGCGGCCAGCAGCAGCGCGTCGGTGTGGCCCGGGCGCTGGCGGCCGAACCGGAACTGCTGTTGATGGACGAGCCCTTCGGCGCGCTCGATCCCGTCATCCGCGGCAAGGCGCAGGACGATCTGCTGGCGATCCAGAAGCAGTTTGGCACGACGGTCATTCTCGTCACCCACGACATGGACGAGGCCTTCCATCTCGGCAATCAGATCGCGGTGATGAGCGAGGGCAGATTGCTGCAATGCTCGACGCCGGAAAAGATCCTCACCGAACCCGCCGATCCCTTCGTGCAGCAATTGACCGGCACCTCCGACCGGGCGCTGAAGCTGATGTCGCTGCTGCCGCTGAAGGAGAGCATGGAGCCGGCCAAGACCGGTCTCGCCTATGCCCTGCCGCAGTCGCTCAGCCTGCGTGATGCACTGGCCGAGATGATCTGGCAGGGGGTCGATGAGGCGGCCGTGCAGGACGGCGAGAAGGAGCCGGTGGGATCGATCTCGATGACGCGGCTTCTCGAACTGGGCCGCAAGGCATGAAGCTCGTCGTCGCCAATCTCTTCCGCCTGGCGGCGCTGGCTTTGCTGCTCATCCTGCTGTTCAGGACGGAGTGGCTTTCCTTCATGCTGGTGCCGCTGACCAGCAACAATGCGCCTGCCGTCTATACGCAGAACAGCCTTGCTTCGCTCGCCGCCGGCCATCTGCAGCTGGTGATCGGATCGATCGTCTGCAGCGCCGTGCTTGCCGTTGTCGGCGGCATCTTCGTGACGCGGGAAAGCGGGGCTGACTTCCTGCCGCTGTCGCGCGCCATCGCCAATGCCGGGCAGACCTTTCCGCCGGTCGCGGTGCTGGCGCTCGCGGTTCCCGCCACCGGCTTCGGCGCCATGCCGACGCTGATTGCGCTCTTTCTCTACGGCCTGTTGCCGATCTTCGAAAACACCGTCGCTGGCTTGAAGCAGGTTTCGCCGCAGGTTCTCGATGCTGCCGACGGCATGGGCATGAACGGCACGCAGCGGCTGCTGCGGGTCGAGCTGCCGCTTGCCTTGCCGCTGATCCTCGAAGGGCTGAAGGTCGCGACCGTGATCAATATCGGCACGGCGACGATCGGCTCGACGGTTGCGGCAAAGGGTCTCGGTGAGGTCATCATCGCCGGGCTGATTTCCGACAACACCGCCTTCATCCTGCAGGGCGGCCTGATCGTCGGCCTCATGGCGGTGCTGATCTATGATGCCATGGGCTTGGTCGAAGCGGCGATTACCCGAAGAATCGGCTTGCGCGCGGCGTAGGAGGGCGAGTACCAAGATGCCGTAACTGCGGCGCTGTAGTGCAATGGGAGGCAGACTTGGCGAAGATGATCCACTCCATGATCCGCGTTCTCGATGAGGCGCGCTCCGTCGGTTTCTACGAGAGGGCCTTCGGCCTTTCGGTCGCCGACCGCGTCGATTTCGAAACCTTCACGTTGATCTATATGAGCAATGCCGAGACCGGCTTCGAGCTGGAACTGACGGTCAACAAGGGCCGGACCGCGCCCTATGACCTCGGCAATGCCTATGGCCATCTCGCCGTCTCGGTCGAAGAGGTGGCGGTCGAGCGCGAGCGGCTGTCGAAGCTTGGGCTCAAGCCCGGTGAACTGGTGGAGCTCAACCGCGACGGCAAGCTCTTCGGCCTGTTCTTCTTCATCAGCGATCCGGATGGCTACAAGATCGAGGTGCTGCAGCGCCACGGCCGGTTTCTCTGAGGCATCTCATGCCGAACCACCGATACCTTCCAAACCACAGATAATCCCACAGCTTCAAGCGGCATGCATCAGGAGCCCGCCATGATCGAAAAGACTGCGCTCAATTCCGGCTGGACGCTCTCCTGTAACGATACAGCAAGACCCGGCCTGCCGGCTGCGATACCCGCGACGGTGCCGGGCTGCGTGCATCTCGACCTTCTCGCCAACCGGCTGATCCCCGATCCCTATATCGAAGTCAACGAGATCACCAGTGACTGGATCGGCAAGACCGACTGGACCTATCGCTGCAGCTTCGAGGCGATGCCGGATGATGGCAGGGTGCAGGAGCTCGTCTTCGACGGGCTCGATACCGTCGCGGTGATATCCCTCAACGGCGAAGAGATCGGCCGCACCTTCAACATGCACCGTACCTATCGTTTCGATGTTTCCCGGCTGCTGAAGGCTGGCCAGAACGAACTCACCGTCACCTTCCGCTCGGCTTACGCCTATGGTGCGGAGATGGAAAAGCATTACGGCTACCGTCCCAACAACTATCCGGGACCGGGCAACCTGATGCGCAAGATGGCCTGCAATTTCGGCTGGGACTGGGGGCCGACGCTGGTGACGGCGGGCGTCTGGAAGCCCGTCCGGCTGGAAAGCTGGGATCGGGCGCGGCTTGCCGAAACGCGGGTGTCGGCGACACTTGCCGGCGGCGACGGGCTGGTAAAAGTGCATGCCAGGCTGGCGCGGCATGGCGATAAGGCGCCATGCAAGCTCATCGCCGAAATTGGCGGCGGCGTGACCAAGACGGTGGTGATCGGCGCCGGCGAAGACGAGGTTTCCTTCGAGCTTGCCCTCCCCTCGCCGCAGCTCTGGTGGCCGCACCATCTCGGCGCGCAGCCGCTTTATCCGCTGACGCTCAGGCTGATCGGCGAGGCCAGTGACGATCTGCTCGACGCTCACGAGCGCGAACTCGGTTTCCGCTCGCTGCGGCTCGATACCTCCGCCGACGAGCATGGCTCGGCCTTTACCTTCGTCATCAACGACGTGCCGCTCTTCATCTGCGGGGCGAACTGGATTCCGGACGATTGTTTCCCCCCGCGGGTGACGGCCGAGCGTTATGCCGCTCGGATCGAGGAGGCAAAGGCCGCCAATATCCACATGCTGCGCGTCTGGGGCGGCGGTATTTTCGAGGCCGACGAATTCTATGAGGCCTGCGACCGCGCCGGTATGCTGGTCTGGCAGGATTTCCTCTTTGCCTGCGCCGCCTATCCGGAAGAAGAGCCGCTCAGAAGCGAGGTCGAGGCGGAGGTGCGCGACAATGTCGTGCGGTTGATGCCGCATGCCTCGCTGGTGCTCTGGAACGGCAATAATGAGAATATCTGGGGCTTCGACGAATGGGGCTGGCGGCCGATCATCAAGGCGGGCGAAAGCTGGGGGCTGGGTTATTATCTCGACCTGCTGCCGAAACTCTGCATCGAACTCGATCCGGACCGGCCCTATTATCCCGGCAGTCCCTATTCCGGCTCAATGGAAATCGAACCCAATGCCGACGCACATGGCTGCAAACATATCTGGGACGTGTGGAACGATGTCGGCTACGAGGTCTACCGCAATTATATCCCGCGCTTCTGCTCTGAATTCGGCTGGCAGGCGCCTGCAGCCTGGGCAACGATCGAAGAAAGCGTGCACGACGCGCCGCTGACGCCGCAATCGAACGGCGTCTTTCACCATCAGAAGGCAACTGATGGCAATGACAAGCTGATCCGCGGCCTATCCGGCCATCTGCCGGAGCCACGGACAATGGATGACTGGCACTTCGCCACCCAGCTCAACCAGGCGCGCGCCATCCGCTTCGGCGTCGAACACATGCGCTCGCATCGCGATATCTGCAAGGGTGCGGTGGTCTGGCAGTTCAACGATTGCTGGCCGGTGACCTCGTGGGCGGCCCTCGATTCGGCCGGACGCCGCAAGCCGCTCTGGTATGCGCTGAAGGCGGCCTATGATCCGCGCCTGCTGACGATCCAGCCGCGCGGCGGCGGGCTTGCGGCGGTGGCCGTCAATGAACGAACGCTGTTCTGGCGGGCGAAGATCAGCGGCAAACGCATGAAGCTCGACGGCACCGTGCTTGCCGAATTCGAATTCTGGCGGCTGCTGTGCGACCGCTTCGAGGCAAAGGAATTTCCGCTGCCCGAGGATATCGTCACTCCCGACTTACCGAAGGACGAGGTGATCGTCGTGCAGATGCTCGACCGGCGCGCCTTCCATTATTTCGTCGAGGATATCGAGCTTGCCTTGCCGGCACCGCGGCTGACTATCGGTGTCGTCGGAATCGACGGCGGGTATCAGGTCAAGGTGACGGCGCAAAACTTCCTCAAGGATCTTTGCTTGATGGCAGACCGGCTGGATCCGGATGCCGTCGTCGATTCGATGCTGGTGACGCTGTTGCCGGGAGAGAGCCATGTCTTTGCGGTCAAGATGGCAAAGACGACCGGGGCAGACGACATTGTCGTCGGCACCGTTCTGCGATCGGCCAACGATCTTGTTGTCGGCTCGCGCTAGCTGCCCCTCACCCTAACCTTACCGGGGTCGAGCCACGGGTCTCGACCCGTCCTTCGGACCCCCGTAAAAACGGGGAGAGGGGACGTGCCATGCGAGAGGTTGGTGGGAACGGAGAGCTTGAGGCATGGTCCCTTCGCCCCGCGAGCGGGGAGAAGGTGGCGGCAGCCGGATGAGGGGCTGCCGAGCCACGACGTTTATCACCAAACACCAAAAAGGCCCCGCATCACGCGGAGCCCTTCCAACTCGGCCTATCGGACGACGTTACATCCAGTAGGGCGGCACGCCGTAGTAATCATAGACCCGGCGGCCATTGTCGTTGTACCAGGTGTCGTCATCGTCCGAATAGCTCGGGGCGCCTTCGATCTGCTCCTTGGTCAGGTCGATGCGATAGCCATCCAGCTGGGTGTCGTAGTTCAGCTTTTCCCAGGGAAGCGGATAGTGATCGTGACCGATACCCAGGAAGCCGCCGAAGCTCAGCACGGCATAGGCAACACGGCCGTCGAGCTTTCCGATGATCAGGCGTTCGATCGAGCCGATATGCTTGCCATCTGCCCCATAGACACGGGTGCCCTCGACGCGGTCGCTGGCGATCAGCGAGTGGGTGCTCTTGACATTCGGGTCACGGCGGGTGGCGTCGGTATCCTGGTTCAACATTGTGCACCTCCTTTTGGTGTTTCCTCATGATGAGTATGCAAGATCAACGTGATGGCGGACTCAAAGTTCCCCATCTTTCCATGATCGTGCGCTGGCGGAATGTTGACGTTTACGTCAAGGTTAGTATAGCTTCATTCGGCTTGAACCATTCAGGCAATGGCATAAGCTGCCGCACTGGAAGATGGAGGATCTTTCTGGTTATCTGCCGAATGATGTCGGCGCGGCGGCCGCAGGGGAGAGAGACAGATGAACAGCATTTCCGTCCATCCGAACGGAGCCAAGCCCGACAAGCCCTGGCTTGCGGCCTATCCCGATATCGTTCCGGCAGAGATTCCGCCGCTGGAATATGCCTCGCTTGCCGAACTGCTCGAAAAATCCTGCGCCCGTTACGCCGACCGGACCGCCTTTTCCAGCATGGGTAAGGCGATGCGTTACCGCGAGCTGGAGAGCCAGACGCGCAAACTCGCCGCCTGGCTGCAAAGCACCGGCCTTCAGAAGGGCGACCGCGTCGCCGTGATGATGCCGAACGTGCTGCAGAACCCGATCGCGACCTACGCCATCCTGCGCGCCGGCCTCGTCGTCGTGAACGTCAACCCGCTCTATACGCCGCGCGAGCTCGAACATCAGTTGCGGGATTCCGGCGCCAAGGCGATCTTCGTGCTGGAGAATTTTGCCCGCACGGTGGAGCAGGTCCTCAACAAGACCGATCTCCGCCATGTCGTCGTCACCTCGCTTGGGGAAATGCTGGGGCCGAAGGGGCTGATCGTCAATTTCGTCGTGCGCAAGGTGAAGAAGCTCGTTCCCTCCTGGTCGATCCCTCAGCACAAGAGCTTCGGCCAGGTGCTGCGCGAAGGTGCGGGAAAAAAGCTCCAGCCGGTCACGCTGACGGGCAGCGACATCGCCTTCCTGCAATATACCGGCGGCACGACGGGCGTCGCCAAGGGCGCGGTGCTGACGCATGAAAACCTGCTCGCCAACAAGCTGCAGCTGTCCCTCTGGCTGCGATCGGCCTTCGAGCGCAAGAAAGAGCCGGAGGTGCTGAATTTCCTCTGCGCCCTGCCGCTCTACCACATCTTCGCGCTGACGGTGAATTCGCTGATGGGCATGTCGCATGGCGCCCACAATATCCTGATCGCCAATCCGCGCGACATTCCCGGTCTCGTCAAGGAATTCGAAAAATCGAAGGTGCATATCTTCCCCGGCCTCAACACGCTGTTCAATGCGCTGATGAACAATGCCGATTTCGCCAAGCTCGATTTCTCGTCGCTGATCATGTCGCTCGGCGGCGGCATGGCCGTGCAGCGTCCGGTCGCCGAACGCTGGCTGAAGATGACGGGCACGGCGGTGACGGAAGGCTACGGCCTTTCCGAGACATCGCCCGTTGCCACTGCCAACCGCTTCGATTCGCCTGAGTTCACCGGCACGATCGGCCTGCCGCTTCCCTCCACCGACCTCGATATCCGCGACGAGGACGGCAATTCGCTGCCGCTCGGCCAGGTCGGTGAAATCTGCATCCGCGGGCCGCAGGTGATGGCCGGCTACTGGCAGAAGCCGGAAGAGACGGCGCGGGTGATGACCGACGACGGCTACTTCCGCTCGGGCGACATGGGTTTCATGGACGAGCGCGGCTATACCAAGATCGTCGACCGCAAGAAGGACATGATCCTGGTCTCGGGCTTCAACGTCTATCCGAACGAGATCGAGGAGGTCGCCGCCATGCACGCCGGCATCCTCGAGGCCGCGGCCATCGGCGTGCCGGACGGACATTCGGGCGAAGCGGTAAAACTCTTCGTGGTCAGGAAGGATCCGAACCTGACGGAAGCCGAGGTGAAAGCCCATTGCATCGCCAACCTCACCAACTACAAACGCCCGCGCTTCATCGAATTCCGCACCGAGCTGCCGAAGTCGCCGGTCGGCAAGATCCTGCGCAAGGACCTGCGCGGCTGAATTTGACGATTTGATGAATTAGAGGCTTTCCTGAAGGGGCCATCCGCTTGCCGCGGGTGGCTTTTTTCCATTTCGACAGGCGGCTGAACTTGATTTGCGGGTGAGAAAGCGAATAGTTTCCGCAACCTTTCCGCCTCCAAAGGAGCCTCCCATGAACGCCATCGTCGAACAGCTGAAAAGCACCGCTGATGCCACCAAGGCGACAGATATCCGCGCCGCCTTCGCCGCCGATTCGCAGCGCTTTTCGCGCTTCTCCGTCGCGCTTGACGACCTGCTGATGGATTTTTCCAAGACAGCGGTGAATGACGACATCCTCAAGCTCTTGGTGAAGCTTGCCGAAGACGGCGGCGTCGAAAAGAAGCGCGAGGAAATGTTCTCCGGCAAGGCGATCAATTTCACCGAGGACCGTGCCGTTCTGCACACCGCGCTGCGCAACCGTTCCAACACGCCGGTGCTGGTCGACGGCAAGGACGTCATGCCCGACGTCAATGCGGTGCTTGCCGCCATGGGCAAGTTTGCCGACGACGTCCGCTCCGGTGCGCTGAAGGGCGCGACCGGCAAGGCGATCACCGACGTCATCAATATCGGCATCGGCGGCTCGGATCTCGGGCCTGTCATGGCGACGCTGGCGCTTGCCCCCTTCCATGACGGCCCGCGCGCGCATTTCGTCTCCAACATCGACGGCGCCCATATCGCCGACATCCTGAAGCTGGTGCAACCGGAAACGACGCTGTTCATCGTCGCCTCGAAGACCTTCACCACCGTCGAGACGATGACCAATGCGCAGACGGCGCGCAATTTCATCGCCAAGGCGCTCGGCGAAGCCGCCGTGCAGCACCACTTCGCCGCCGTCTCGACGGCGCTCGACAAGGTCGCCGCCTTCGGCATCGATAGCGCCCGCGTCTTCGGCTTCTGGGACTGGGTCGGCGGGCGTTACTCGATCTGGTCGGCGATCGGCCTGCCGTTGATGATCGCCGTCGGGCCGGAGAATTTCGGCAAGTTCCTCGACGGCGCCCATGCCGTCGACAATCATTTCCGTAAGGCGCCGATTACCGAAAACCTGCCGATGCTGCTCGGCCTGATCGGTTTCTACCATCGCAATGTGCTTGGTTACCCCACCCGCGCCATCCTGCCCTACGACCAGCGCCTGTCGCGCTTCCCGGCCTATCTGCAGCAGCTCGACATGGAATCGAACGGCAAGGGCGTCACTATCGACGGCACGCCGGTCGAAGGCAATTCCGGCCCTGTCGTCTGGGGCGAACCCGGCACCAACGGCCAGCATGCCTTCTACCAGCTGATCCATCAGGGCACGAGCATCATCCCGGCCGAATTCATGATCGCCGCCAACGCCTTCGAGCCGGAGTTGCGGCATCAGCATCAGCTCTTGATCTCCAACGTTCTCGCCCAGTCGGAAGCACTGATGAAGGGCCGCACCTTCGCGGAAGCCAAGAAGCAGCTGACCGACAAGGGCATGGACGACAAGAAGGCCGATTTCATCGCCCCGCACCGCGTCTTTACCGGCAACCGTCCGTCGATCACCTTCGTCTATGACAAGCTGACCCCTTATGCGCTCGGCCGGCTGATCGCGCTTTACGAACACCGCGTCTTCGTCGAAGGCGTGCTCTTCCGCATCAATTCCTTCGACCAGTGGGGCGTCGAGCTCGGCAAGGAACTGGCGACGGGCCTGCTGCCGGTTGTCGAAGGCAAGGAAAGTGCAGCATCGCACGACTCCTCGACACAGGGCCTGGTTGCGGCGCTGGCGAAGCTTGCGAAGTAAGCGATCGAGATTGCCCCTCACCCTAACCCTCTCCCCGTTCTGACGGGGAGAGGGGACGTGCCCTGCGAGAGGCGAGTGAGGAACGAAGAGGTCACGGCATATTCCCTTCTCCCCCGTCAGAACGGGGAAAAGGCGCCGGCAGGCGGATGAGGGGCTGACGCTGGCTCCAACCTTACAAACCAATCTCACGCGCCGGGGCGGATTGGCGCCAACATCGTCATTGCGGCCCGCAAATGATGAACTGATATCAGCGGGCCTGGGGCATCCGCACGATGGGCTTCGTCGTACGAAACCGGATGAACGTTCTTCTAATCAAAAAATTGTAGAATGAATTCTTTCAATTCGTTGGAATCGCCCTAGATTCAAGCAAAATCTGTGCGGAAAATGCTCCGTTCGTTGTTCTTGTTGGCATCTGCACCGGGCCGCTCGCGTCCGGGTCGGCTCTGTCGATGTCGGCGCTTTCACTGCATGGTCCCTGCCCAAGTTCAGGAGATGCCTCAAGACGCTCGTCACACAGCGTTTTTATGTCCCATCTTCATTAAAGGAAGCTCATGAGCCGTCTTGTCGTCGTTTCCAATCGTGTTCCCATGCCGGCAAAAGATGGGAGCGCCGCTGCCGGCGGCCTGGCCGTCGCGCTGCAGGCAGCCCTGCAGGAGCGTGGCGGCATCTGGATGGGATGGTCGGGAGAATCGAGCGGGGACAGGGAACCTGGCCCGTTGTCGCAACTGCAGAAGGGCAACATCACCTATGCGCTGACCGATCTCACCGACACCGACGTCGAGGAATATTATCGCGGCTTTGCAAACCGTGTTCTCTGGCCCATCTGCCATTATCGACTGGACCTCGCCGAATATGGCCGGAAGGAAATGGCCGGCTATTTCCGCGTCAACCGCTTCTTCGCACACAGGTTGGCGCCGATGATCGAGCCGGACGACATCATCTGGGTTCATGATTACCACCTCATTCCGCTGGCCGCCGAACTCCGACAAATGGGGCTGAAGAACCGGATCGGCTTCTTCCTGCACATTCCCTGGCCGCCGGCCGATATTCTCGTCACGATGCCCGTCCATGAGGAAATCATGCGTGGGCTCTCGCATTACGATGTCGTCGGCTTCCAGACCGACTACGACCTCCAGAACTTTGCCGGGTATCTCAGAAGGGAGGGAATTGGCGACGACCTCGGAAATGGATTGTTCGATTCCCATGGGCGGATATTCAAGGCCGGCGCCTATCCGATCGGGATCGAAACCGCGGGTTTCGCCGAATTCGCAGAGAGAGCCGCAAACCATATCATGGTACAGAAGACCCGGCGCAGCGTTGAAGGCCGGGACATGATCATCGGTGTCGACCGCCTCGATTATTCGAAGGGCATCATTCAGCGGCTGGAAGCGTTCGAAACCTTCCTCACCAGCAATCCTGCCTACCAGAACAAGGTCACCTATCTGCAGGTCACGCCAAAATCGCGATCGGAAGTTCCCGAATACGAGCATATGCAGAAGATGGTCGCCGAACAGGCCGGCCGCGTCAACGGCGCCATCGGAACGGTCGACTGGGTGCCGATTCGCTATGTCAACCGATCGATCAGCCGCAACGTGCTTGCCGGCCTCTACCGGCTGGCGACGATCGGGCTGGTCACGCCGTTGCGCGACGGCATGAACCTCGTCGCCAAGGAATATGTCGCCGCTCAGGATCCCGATCGCCCAGGCGTATTGGTGCTATCGCGCTTCGCCGGCGCGGCTCGCGAGTTGAAGGGTGCGCTGCTGGTCAATCCTTACGATGTCGAAGGCACTGCCAATGCCATCGCCAAGGGCCTTGCCATGTCGCTGGAGGAGCGCCGCGACCGCTGGAGCATGATGATGGAGCATCTGCTAACCCACGACGTCTCGCTTTGGTGCGAAAACTTCTTGCGGGACTTGGTACTTGCTCCCGAGCTTCAACCGGAGCGTGACTCCCTGATCGTCTCTTGATCGATCGGCGTCGACCTGTCATCGCGCATCCGACCCTTCGGGCCGAACCGTCCTTCGGATCCCCCCGGGAAGACGAGGGAATCGAGAGGTTGCGGCATGTCCCTTCTCCCCTCGGGGAGAAGGTGCCGTCAGGCGGATGAGGGGGCCGCACGGCACAACCCCTCATCGCCGAACCCAGCAGGAGCGTTGTTGACCGGCTTCGCCGGCCCCCTCATCCGCCCTACGGGCACCTTCTCCCCGCTGGGGAGAAGAGGGAGCCGAGAGGCTGCGGCATATGCCTTAAAGCCCAATCTCGCGCGCCCAGGGCGGATTGGCGCCGGCGCGGGAGACGGTGACGGCCGCCGCCTTCGCACCCAGCGCCAGGGCGTTGCGCAGCGCCTGCTCATCCAGCGAAGCGACTTGGCGCTTGGTCAGCAGATTATCCATCTTCAGCGACGCCAGGATGCCGGCATCGAAGGTATCGCCGGCGCCGACTGTGTCGACGACGGTGACGCGTTCGCTCGGCACCGTCACCTTGCGATCCTTGGTATAACCGGACGCGCCTTCCGCGCCTTTGGTGATGACGACGAGCTTGGCGCCGTGGTTCAGCCAATGGGCGGCGAGCGCATCATGGTCGCCCTGCAGGCCGAACCATTCGAGATCCTCGTCGGAGAATTTCACGATGTCGGCTTTCGCGGCCATGCGCTTGATGCGGGCCATATGCGACGGCTTGTCCTTGATGAAACCCGGACGGATATTCGGATCGAGCGAGATGACGCGGCGAGCGGCTTCGCGGTCGAGCAGGGCTTCGTAGGTTTCGCCGCAGGGGCTGGGGATCAGGCTGATTGCGCCGAAATGCAGCGCCTCGCAATCATCACCGAGATCCGGCAGGTCGGCCGTGGTGATCATCCGGCCGGCCGTGCCCTCGTCGTAGAAGGCATAGGTCGCCTGGCCGTTCACCAGCTTGACGAAGGCGATGGTCGAGGGACGTGGCGTGATGGCGCACGGGCTGTAATCGACATTGCTCGCCTTCAGCGTCTCCAGCAGGATTTCGCCCATCATGTCATCGGCGATGCCGGTGAAGAAGGCGGTGGGAATGCCGAGGCGGCCTAGCGCGATCGCGGTGTTGAAGATCGCGCCGCCGGCATAGGGCGAAAAGCCCTTTTCGCCCAGCGTCGTGTCCCTCGGCAGCATGTCGATCAAGGCTTCGCCGCAGCACAAAATCATCGTATTCCTCCCAACAGCACTTATGCGTTCATCAACCGATTAAGCGAGCTTTTGTCAACTGGCTAGAGCGAAAGCTCACTAACCCCACCATTCCTTCCCGACCAGGCCAGCGGCGCATCGAGGAAGGCCTCGACTTCCGACAGCGTCTTGTCGTCGAAGAGCTTCTGCGCCTTGGCGACGGCCAGAACATTACGCCAGGTGGCGATGTGATGCAGCCTGACTTTGCCGTCGGCAAAGCGCTGTTCACCGAATATGCCGTAGAAGAACAGCGCGATGCCGTGATCGACGATGCCGCCGGCGGCGCGGACCGCTTCGATGAATTTGAACATGCTGCCGCCGGCTGTCGTCAGGTCTTCGATAACAAGCACGCGCGAGCCTTCCGGCATGTTGCCTTCGATCTGGGCATTGCGGCCATGGCCCTTCGGCTGCTTGCGGACATAGATCATCGGCAGGCCGAGACGATCTGCCAGCAGGGCGGCGAAGGGGATGCCGGCGGTCTCTCCGCCGGCGATGCAATCGAACTGCTCGAAGCCGGCATCGCGCAGCAGGGTGCTGGCGGCGAAATCCATCACCGTCGAGCGGATGCGCGGGAAGGAGAGCAGCTTGCGGCAATCGATATAGACCGGGCTCGCCATGCCGGAGGAGAGTTTATAGGGCTGGGCGGCATTGAAATGCACCGCCTTGATTTCCCAGAGCATCTTGGCCAGCAATTCGGCCATCACGGCGCGGTCGGGAAATGTGGTCTGGATCATGCGGCTCTCCTTCGGCTTGGATCCTTGCGGGAATAGCAGCAAGAGCCCGCCGTTTCCAGACGAAAGGCGAGCTCATTACAGCAGCAGACGGCCGATATCGGCGATCTGCATCTTCTTGAATAGGGCAATCGCCTGGGCGCCCTCCTCCGCATCGAGCGAAACGGCATAACGCACGCCAGCGGCAAGCAACTGCATCGTCAGCCGCGCGATCGCCAGCAGCTCCTTCCGGTCGCGATCCGGCCATAGACGGATAAGCACGGCAAGAAATGCCTGGGCATGAAATTCCATGTCCTCGGCATCGACCTGCTGCAGCAGCTTGTCGGTATGGGTCGCATGCCAGACGTCGCGCATAACAGGTTCGCGGCGGAAGAAGGCGTAATATTCATCGGCGATATTGGCGAGCGCGCCCTGCAGGGCCGTAGCGTCGGTCACCTTCGCCAGCTCCTCTTCGACGCACCGCCTGCCCTCTTCGTTGAAGCGCTCGGCCAATGTGCGGATGATCGAAGTCTTGTCGGGGAAATATTGGTAGAGGGCGCCGAAGGAGAGACCGGCCTTTTCGACGATCTCGCTCATCTTCAAGCCGTCGCTGCCATGGCTTTCGATCAGTTGCGAGGCAACGGCGAGGATCTTTTCGAAGCGCTCGCGGCCGCGCTGCTGGCTGGGGATGCGGCGCAGTTGGCCGGTGGACTCCTGCTGGCGCCTGCGCGTTGCGACCGGCTGTTCCGACATGCTCTCTCCTTTTCCACGTTGACAAACAAAATAAGAGAGATTATCTCATTTTGCAAATGAGAGAGTTTCTCTTGTTTTCAAGTTTGGGAGGAGTTTTGACATGCAGACTTCCGAAATCGTCCTCGTCGGTGGATCGGGAAAGACCGGCGGCCGCATCATCAAGCGCCTGGAAGCGCGCGGCCTCACCGTCCGCGCCGCATCGCGCTCCAGCGCACGGCCCTTCGATTGGGAGGACAGGTCGACCTGGCGCGGCGCGCTTGACGGCGCGTCGAGCGCCTATGTCGCCTTCCAGCCCGACCTTGCAGTCGCCTGGGCGGCGGAGGCGATCGAAGCGCTCGCCAAGGTCGCGGTGGAATGTGGCCTTGAGCATATCGTGCTGCTTTCCGGCCGCGGCGAAGAGGGCGCGCAGCGCAGCGAGGCGGCGCTGAAAGCGTCCGGCATAAACACCACCATCCTGCGCGCCTCCTGGTTCTGCCAGAATTTCAGCGAGGGCGCCTTCCTGGAGCAGATCCTGAGCGACCGCCTACAATTGCCGGCGGGCGAGATCAGCGAACCTTTCATCGATGCCGACGATATTGCCGATGCGGCGGTCGCCGCCCTGACCGATCCCGGCCACCGCAACAAGATTTACGAACTGACCGGCCCGCGGGCGCTGACCTTCCGCCAGGCGGTCGCCGAGATCGCTCAGGCCGCCGGGCGGCCGATCGAATATGAGCAGGTGTCGATGGCGGATTTCACCGGCGGGCTTGCGGCGGCCGGCCTGCCGCAGGGCCTGATCGAACTTCTGGAGGAGCTTTTCGGCCAGGTGCTCGATGGGCGCAACTCCGGCACCATGGGCGGTGTCGCCGAAATTCTCGGCCGCCCCGCCACCGATTTCGGCGAATATGCCCGCCGGACCGCGGCAACCGGAATATGGAGCGCCTGACCATGCAGATCATTCTCATCCTCTCCCTCGTCGCCGCGGCGATCGGCAGCGGCCTCGTCGCCGGCATCTTCTTCGCCTTCTCGACCTTCATCATGACCGCCTTCTCGCGGATTCCGGCAGAGCAAGGCATCGCGGCGATGAACTCGATCAACGTTACGATCGTCCGCTCGCCCTTCATGGGCCTCTTCGTGCCGACAGCGATCCTCTGCCTCGTCATCGCCGTGCTCGCCCTGATCGACTGGCGCGGCGGGGCATCCTTTCTGATGCTGGCGGGCGCAGCCCTCTACATCTTCGCCTCCTTCCTCTCGACCATCATCTTCAACGTGCCGATGAACGATGCGCTGGCAAAGGTCGGCGGCAACGGCCCGGAAGCGGTTCAGCTCTGGACCACCTATGTCAGGGACTGGACGTGGTGGAACCATGTGCGGACCATCGCCTCGCTGCTTGCCTCGGTCGCCTTCGTGCGGGCGCTGATAATCGTTTGAGAAGCAAGCAGAAGAGCTGGCCGCTCCAGCTTATTTGCCAGCATCCCGGCTCCGGAAAGAGCGCCAGGCTGAGCTCACAGCGAGCAACAAGAACAGCCCCGCCAAACCAGCCCACAGAGAGCCGCCTTGCGTTAGATTGTCACCGTCGGGAGTGAGGCAACTGGATAGGGCTTGCGATATGCAATCTCGGAACTTCCAGTACCTTTCATAGAATAACCATCCGAAAAAAATCGACAGAAACGCTAAAATCAGGACCGAAACACATTTCATCTGGTTCCCACCCTGCCGACCAGGACTCATTTCCATTGAAACAACGTCGATGGTGTGACTGTAAGTTCCAAGGACGGAGATGCAAGCGCCGACATCCATGGGAGCGCCATCATTGTAGTTTGTCGTTGGTGTATAAAGGGGTTCCGCGACCTCTTAGACGCAGCCAAAATGGTTTTTGCTGCCCTGATCGTGCCCCCTTGAAGCCGCCAGCCGAAATGTGCCACAGAGTGATTGACAGGTTGCGATGTAAAGAGCGGTACGTTGTCCATGGGGTCGAAGGAAGAGAGTGTCAAATGGCCGCTCGGCAAACCGGGCCGGATCCTTCTGGCCATGTTGTTTTTGCCGGCTGTACTTTCCATTTTCGTCCAGATATCCGGCTTTAACTTTCTGCCGTCAAACGAGTGGATCGCCAAGGCGGCCCTTCCTGCTCTCGCCGTCGGCGTGGTCTCGGCGGCATTGCCGTTTTGGCTCATTTTGAAGAGCAGGCGCGAGATCGACGGCGTGAGGAAAGGTTTCGGCCTGCTAATCGCTCCGATCGCTGGTTATTTCTTCGGAAAGCATCTCGTCATCATCGCAGTGCCGATGCTATTCGCCTTTATCGCTGGCCATCTGGTGGAGCTTTCTTTCACCGTCGTCGACGCCCATGAAAGGGGTAGCAAAAAATGTCGGTCACCGGTTCAGGTCGAAGGGGTTCCGATGCTATTCGACGAAATTTGCCGTGTCCCTGAGAACATCAGGCGAGAACTTGGACCGGGACAGCGGATCGCCGTTTCGGGCCGAGGCACCAGTCGGGGTGTCTTTGTGGAAAGTCTGCGCCGGGTAGATTGAAGAAACGCCGCGCCTCGAAGGCTTTCCGGATGAGCTCGGCCCGGCGGGGCATGATCTCCGTCAGCACCAGCGCAAACTCTTCGCCGCCGAGCCGGCCGCGGTATCGCCGGGGCGGCAACGGGCCGTCAGTTCATCGGCGAAGAGCTGGAGCACGCGGTCGCCGGCGGCCTGGCCATAGCGGTCGTTGATCGATTTGTCACCTTTAAGCCAAGCTGCGCTGACGACTACGTCTGCTCGCAAAAGGCGATGCGGTTGCTGAACGGGTCGGTGACGGTCATCTCCAGTCCCCACGGCGCTTGCTCGACGCCGGGCTTCATGTAGCGGTAGTCCTTGCCTGAGAGTTCGGCGTGATAGCTCCGCACGTTGGCGACGCGGACGAAGGCCTTGGCGCCGGGGCTGGCGTCGCCGGAATGTTCGCTGAGGTGCAGCGCCATGCCGTCGCGCGAGACCTGGCAATAGAGCGGGAAGTTTTCGCCGAAACGGTGTTCCCAATCGAGATGAAAGCCGAGGAAGCCGCAATAGAACTCCATCGCCTTTTCGACCGAGAAGATGCGGAAGATCGGCATCGGCGGTTCGATGCCGATGGCGGAGCGGGAGGCGCCCGCCTCCTCTATTTTGGCCGAGAGGATATTCCATTGATCGAGCCCGAACTGCCGGGCGACGATTTCGAGCGTCTCGCTGCGGGTGAGCGAAATGTCGCGGTCGGCAAGGGCCTGCCGCAATGTCTTTGCCATGAGCTTGGCATCGCGAAAATCGCGCATGATGTCATCCTTCCGTCGGCGGCAAACAGGAAGATCAGTGCCCGCGTCTGCTGACCCGTTCGCCATCGATCGCCAAACGGCAAGGGATGTGAAGGAGGTTGTCTGGATGCATTCACCATAACGCAGAAGCGTCGCGGGGCGGCTGGCCGCATCCGGCCGAGGGCGATAATATGAGAGGGTCGATCAGGAATCAAGACGCGGTGCGCGTTGCCTCGACGGGAACCGCCTTGAGGTAGCTGGCAAGCTCGACCCGGTTGCGGCCGGCGCGCTTGGCGACATAGAGCGCCTTGTCGGCGGCACTCAGCATGGTGTCGAAATCCAAGCTCTTTGAACGGCCGGGGGCGACGCCGACGCTGACCGTGCATTTGAGCATCTCGTCGTCGATATGGATCTCGCGCGCCTCGAACGCCCGGCGGATACGCTCGGCCGCCAGTTCCGCCCGGCCGGGCATGATCTCCTTCAGCACCAGCACGAACTCCTCGCCGCCGAGCCGGGCAGCAGTGTCGCCGGTGCGGCAATGGGCCGAAAGTTCGCCGGCAAAGACATTGAGGACGCGGTCGCCGGTGGCATGGCCGAAGCGATCGTTGACGGATTTGAAATGGTCGATATCGAAGACGATGACGGCCGTGGTCGTTCCCATCGGGCGCGTGCCGTATTGGTCGAAAAGGGCGCGGCGGTTGAGCAGGCCGGTCAGCGGATCGGTGATCGCATCGAGGCGATGGCGGGCAGCGAGCCGCCATTGATGCAGCGCCAGCGACAGCGCGCCGATCCCGGTCATGCCGGCGATGCAGACGGCAAGGCTCAGATCTTCGGCCCAGTTGCCGGGGGCTTTGCCGAGCACCAGCTTGCCGTCTGATATCAGCACCGCAGCGCAGAGAAAGAAGGAGATCGCCGTCAACGTATAGAGCGCTGTGATGCCGAGAAGCGGCGCCGGTGCTTCGGCACGGGCGAGCCAATATTGCCGGGCGGTGGCAAAGAGCAAAAGGGCGATGGCGAGATTGTCGGCGATGAAGGCCAGGCCGTCATAGCCTGACAGCATCGGCACGACGGAGAAGACCATCGCCGCAAGCGCGCGGATCGCGATGGCGAGGAGAGACACCCGGCCGGTGAGGAATTGTTTGCCGGCGCCCCAGATGGTGGCAAAACCGGCATGAAACAGCACGAAATTGGCGACGCCCAGCCATTTCTCCGGCGTATTGACATAAGCGCTATAGACGAAAATGCCGCTGACGACGAGGACAAGGCCGACAGTGGCGGTCAACAGCACGGTTTCTGCGCGACGGACAAGCCAACTGCCCATCAGCGTCACCGCCAGGCAGGCCGCGGAGACGCCGAGCGCCAACAAGAGGGAGTTATAGTCAAGCATCATGCTTTCAGTCTCCGCGACTGCAGCCGCGCCGGATGATGTCGGCAGCTCATGGGGTCGGTGCTGAGGAATGTCTTATGCATCCGTTAACAAATGATGCACCGCACAATACAAATGTTACGCGTTTAACGTTACGCCGGAATTTAGGATAAAAAATCTATTTAAAATTGAAATCTGAAAGCTTACGCCTGCTGCACCACCTGCCAATGCAGGGGAAACATCGGATCGAACACCGTCACGGGACCGGCGCCAGTTTCAATCCTCGCGGGAAAGACAACCGGCTCGGCCTGCCTCGACAGGGTGATGCGCTCCTCGTTCGGCTGTAGCCCGTACCAGGCCGGCCCGTTCAGCGACACGAAGGCTTCGAGCCGCTCCAGCGCGCTTTCCTGTTCGAAGACATGGGCGAGGCAGCTCATCGTATTGACCGAGGTATAGATGCCGGCGCAGCCGCAGGCGCATTCCTTCAGCGGATCGACATGCGGCGCGGAATCCGTGCCGAGGAAGAAGCGCGGGTCACCGCTGACGGCCGCCGCACGCAGGGCCAGCCGGTGGTTTTCACGCTTCGCGACCGGCAGGCAATAATAATGCGGGCGGATGCCGCCGACGAGGATGGCGTTGCGGTTGATGATCAGATGGTGGGTGGTGATCGAGCCGGCGAGATTGCCCCTGGCCGCCTTGATGTAATCGACGCCATCGGATGTCGTCACATGCTCCATCGTCACCTTCAGCTCCGGCAGGCGCTGCCGCAGCGGATCGAGCACGGTCTCGATGAAGACGGCCTCGCGATCGAAGATATCGACCTCCGGCGTCGTCACCTCGCCATGGACGCAAAGCGGCAGGCCGATCTTCGCCATGCGCTCCAGCACCGGCATCGCCTTTTCCATGTCGCGCACGCCGCCATGCGAATTGGTCGTGGCGCCGGCGGGATAAAGCTTCACGGCGGTGATGAGGCCGCTGTTCTTCCCCTCTTCGACGTCATCGGGGCTGGTATGTTCAGTGAGATAAAGCGTCATCAGCGGCTGGAAGCGATGGCCGTCCGGCAAGGCCTTGAGGATGCGCTCGCGATAGGCCTTGGCGTCAGCTGACGTGACGACCGGCGGCACGAGATTGGGCATGATGATGGCGCGGGCGAAGGTGCGGCTCGTATCGGCGATCACGCCCTCCAGCATGGCGCCATCGCGCAGATGCAGGTGCCAGTCATCAGGACGGCGGATGGTGATCGATTGCATGGCAGGCCTCCGAAGCGATGCGTCTGCCGTCTCGATAGCACTATCTTTTACATGAAAACAATCGCCGCGGCATCACGCCAGCGCGATCTCCAGCGTCACATCGGCTGGGCGGCGGTTTTCGAGGATCAGCCGGCCATTCGGCAGGTCGTTGCCGTAGACCTTGGCGCTGGCGGCCTCTTCGGTGAGGCTATAACCGCGCCAGCGCGCCCAGAGCCGCTCCTCGAGCACCTCGATCGGGGGCGCCAGCATGATCGAAAAATCGAAAACGCCTTCGAGCTCGGCCCATTTGCCGAGCGAAAACAGCAGATAATTGCCCTCGACGATGATGAAGCGATGATCGGGGGAAACGGGGCGAGCCGAGGCGATGGCGAGTTCACGCGAGCGATCGAAGACCGGCACCAGAACCTCCTGATCGGCCAGCCTGACGGCGCGGATGATATCGAGGAAACCCCGGACATCGAAGGTCTCGGGGATCCCCTTGCGCGCCAGCAGGCCGCGTTCGATCAGGATGGCGTTGTCCATGTGGAAGCCATCCATCGGCAGGACTTCGGCACTTTCGCCCCTGGCCTTCAGCGCTTCCGCCAGATTGTCGGCCATGGTCGATTTGCCGGCACCCGGCGGTCCGGCAATGGCGACCAGGAAACGCCGGGAATGGCCGGCGCGGTCAAGCACCTCGCCGGCGATTTCATCGATGCGTGCGCTCATGCGGCGACGGGCTCCGTTGGCACCGCCTTGGCGCCGGTCATGAAGGCGACGGCGTCGGACATGGTGTATTCCTTCGGATCGATCACCGTCAGCCGCCGGCCGAGACGGTGAATGTGGATCCGGTCGGCCACTTCGAAGACATGCGGCATGTTGTGGGAGATCAGCACGATCGGCAGGCCGCGGGCCCTGACGTCGAGGATCAGTTCCAGCACGCGGCGGCTTTCCTTGACGCCGAGCGCTGCCGTCGGTTCGTCCATGATGATGACCTTCGAGCCGAAGGCTGCGGCACGGGCGACCGCGACACCCTGGCGCTGACCGCCGGAGAGCGTTTCCACCGCCTGGTTGATGTTCTGGATGGTCATCAGGCCGAGTTCGGTGAGCTTGTTGCGCGCCAGCTTTTCCATGGCCGGCCGGTCGAGCATGCGGAACATCGAGCCGAGCAGGCCAGGTTTGCGGATCTCGCGGCCGAGGAACATGTTGTCGGCGATCGACAGCGCCGGCGACAAGGCGAGATTCTGATAGACGGTCTCGATGCCGGCGTCGCGCGCCTCCATCGGCGAGCGGAACTGCACCTGCCGGCCTTCGAGCGTGATCACCCCCTCGTCCGGGGTGACGGCGCCCGATATCGCCTTGATCAGCGAGGACTTGCCGGCGCCGTTATCGCCGATGACGGCGAGGATTTCACCCGGATAGAGGTCGAAATCGGCATTGTCGAGCGCGGTCACGCGTCCATAACGCTTGACGAGACCGCGGGCGGTGAGAAGGGGTTCGCGAGCCATGATTACACCGAAACCTTTCTGATCCACTGATCGATGGCGACGGCGGCAATGATCAGCACGCCTGTCAAAAGGACTTTCCATTGCGGGTCGGCGCCGAGCATGTTGAGGCCCATCGAGACGACGCCGACGATCATGGCACCGAAGAGCGTGCCGAGAATGGAGCCGCGGCCGCCGAACAGCGAGATGCCGCCGATCACAGTCGCGGTGATCGCCTGGAGGTTAAAATCGGTGACGGCAGAGGACGGCGAGATCGAGCCGTTGCGGCCGATCGAGACCCAGGCCGCCAAGCCGGCAATGACGCCCGAGATGGCGTAAACGGTCAGCAGCACCTTCTTGGTCTGAATGCCGGAGAGCTTGGCCGCCTCCGGATCATCGCCGACCGCATAGACATGCCGGCCCCAGGCGGTGTGATTGAGGACATACCAGAGCACCAGGACGAGCAGCACCATGGCGATGACGCCGAGGGTGAGCACGGCGCTGCCGAGCTTGAAGCTCACGGCGAAAAGATGCAGCAGCGGCGCCTTTTCGTCGACGTCGGTGTCGCGGATCGTCTCATTGGCGGAATAGATGAAATTCGTCGCCATGACGATGTTCCAGGTGCCGAGCGTGACGATGAAGGGCGGCAGCTTCATGTAGGCGACGAGGAAGCCGTTCAGCAATCCGCAAAGGCCGCCGACAAGCATGCCGGCTGCGACCGCGATCGGCGTCGGTATGCCGTAGGTGATCGCGACATTGCCCATGACGACGGCCGAGATCACCATGATGACGCCGATCGAAAGATCGATGCCGGCCGTCAGGATGACCAGCGTCTGGGCGGCGCCGAGAATACCGACGATGGCGATCTGCTGCAGGATCAGCGTCAGCGTATAGGACGAGAAGAACCGTCCGCCGATCGTCATCCCGAAGATGACGATCGCCAGCACCAGCACGATCAGCGGCACGGCGGCCGGCGTCGAGTGGAGAAAATGCTGCGCGCGCTTGATCAGCGAGACTTTCTCGTGCTCGAAGGAGGCAACGCTCTTGTCGCTGCCGTCGAGGACACGTTCGAATTCCTGTGTTCCGGTCATGGTTCCTCCTCCGCATCCGCGCGCCGAACTCGCGCGGGGGCCGTCACCGATATCCATCCGGTCTTTGATTAGCCGGTTCGTGAGGCGACGGCACATCGTCCGTCGAAAACGGCCGGGGATCAAGCCCCGGCCGGTCTGCTTTCAACAATCAGGCCTCAGCCCCAGCACTTGTCCGTGCCTTCCTTGGTGTCGATCGACTTGACGCCGGAAACCGGCTTGTCGGTGACGAGCGAGACGCCGGTGTCGTAGAAGGACTTGCCTTCGGTCGGCTTCGGCTTTTCACCATTGTCGGCGAACTTCTTGATCGCTTCGACGCCAAGGGCTGCCATCATCAGCGGATATTGCTGCGAGGTGGCGCCGATGACGCCTTCCTTGACCGACTTCACACCCGGGCAACCGCCGTCGACCGAGACGATCAGCACGTTCTTTTCCATGCCGACGGCCTTCAGCGCCTGATAGGCGCCGACAGCGGCCGGCTCGTTGATCGTGTGGATGACGTTGATGCTCGGATCCTTCTGCAGAAGGTTTTCCATGGCCTTGCGGCCGCCTTCTTCATTGCCGTTGGTCACGTCATGACCGACGATACGAGCATCGTCCTCGTCGCCGATCTTGTTCGGGTCCTTCGGATCGATGCCGAAGCCCATCATGAAGCCCTGGTCGCGCAGAACGTCGACCGTCGGCTGCGACGGGGTCAGGTCGAGGAAGCCGACCTTGGCATCCTTGGCCTTGTCGCCCATCGTTTCCTTGGCCCACTGGCCGATCAGCTTGCCGGCGAGCAGGTTGTCGGTGGCGAAGGTGGCGTCGGCGGCATCGGCCGGCTCGAGCGGCGTGTCGAGAGCGATGACCAGCAGGCCGGCTTCACGCGCCTTCTTGACCGAAGACACGATGCCCTTGGTGTCGGAAGCAGCAATCAGGATGCCCTTTGCGCCGTCGGCAATGCAGCTTTCGATCGCGGCCACCTGGCTTTCGCTGTCACCGTCGACCTTGCCGGCATAGGACTTCAGCGAGACGCCGAGTTCCTTGGCCTTGGCGGTCGCACCTTCCTTCATCTTGACGAAGAAGGGGTTGGTGTCGGTCTTGGTGATGAGGCAGGCAGCAACGTCAGCCGCCATCACAGGAGCGGAAAAGGTGACACCAAGCGCGAGCGCGCCGAAAGCGAGAACAGATTTCTTCATGGAACTCCTCCCAGAGTTTGCCGGCGCCGCCCCTGCGGGGCCGGAAGCTTAAGATATGACACTTCGCCGTGGATCGCTAATGCCTCCCAGCGGTCCCGTGCCCTTGACGACGGCAATTAAGAGCGAAAAGAAATTGGCTTGTCAATAAATAAATCCAATTGAATTATTAATTCGATGTGGCATGCTCGATCGAATTAGGGCATAGGCCAACAATCGGGAGGAGCGGCCATGTCGTCCTTGGATGGACCGGAACACACGCCGGTCCCGCCACCAATTCTGAATCCGGCCGGAGGTGCGAACCAGGTCAGGGTGCGAGCCTATAACGAACGGCTCGTGCTGTCGCTGGTGCGTCTCTACGGCGCATTGTCGAAGGCCGATATCGCGCGCCGCAGCGGGCTGTCGGCGCAGACCGTCTCCGTCATCATGCGGGTGCTGGAGAAGGAAGGGCTGCTGTCGCGCGGGGAACCGGTGCGCGGCCGTGTCGGCCAGCCGTCGATCCCGATGCATATCAATCCCGATGCTGTCTATTCCTTCGGCCTGAAGATGGGCCGGCGCAGCGCCGATCTGGTGCTGATGGATTTCGTCGGCCGCATCCGCATGCAGTTGCACCGGACCTATGCCTATCCGCTGCCGGATGAAATCCTCGCCTTCGTCACCTCGGGCATCCGGGAACTCGAAGAGCGGCTCGACGACAAGCAGCGCGGCCGTATTGCCGGCCTCGGCATCGCCGCGCCTTTCGAGCTCTGGAACTGGGCCGAAGAGGTGGGCGCGCCGGCTGGCGCCATGGAGGTCTGGCGCGATGTCGACCTGCAGGCCGACATCGCCGCGCGCGTCTCGCATCCGGTCTTCATGCAGAACGATGCGACCAGCGCCTGCGGCGCCGAACTGGTCTTCGGCGTCGGGCCGTCCTACCCGGATTTTGTCTATTTCTTCATCGGCTCCTTCATCGGCGGCGGCATCGTCCTGAATTCGGCGATCTTTTCCGGCCGCACCGGCACGGCGGGCGCGATCGGGCCGCTGCCTGTGCGCGGCAAAAACGGCGAGACTATGCAGCTGCTTGAAATCGCCTCGATTTTCGTGCTCGAAAACATGCTGCGCGAGCGGGGCATCGATCCCGAGCCGCTCTGGTATTCGGCCGACGGCTGGGTGGATTTCGGCGAGCCGATGGAAGCCTGGATCCAGGATAGCGCCAAGGCGCTGGCGCAGGCGATCGTCGCCGCCGCCTCGATCGTCGATTTTAGCGCGGCCGTCATCGACGGCGGCTTTCCCGATTGGGTGCGCAGCCGCGTGGTGCAGGCCACCATCGATGAAGCCGCCAAGCTCGACCTGCAGGGCGTCGTCATGCCCGAAATCATCGAGGGCGCTGTCGGCGCACAGGCGCGCGCCATCGGCGGCGCCAGCCTGCCGATCTTCGCGCGTTACCTCACCGACCAGAACGTACTCTTCAAGGAGGTAGACCATGCTGAAAGGACTTGATCCGCTGTTGAGCCCGGAGCTGCTTCTGACGCTTCGCGCCATGGGCCACGGCGACGAGATCGCCATCGTCGACGGCAATTATCCGGGCGTCGAACATGCCCGCCGGCTGATCCGGCTCGACGGCCACCGCCTCATCCCGGTTCTCAACGCCGTGCTCAGCGTGTTGCCGATCGACGATTTCGTGGCGGAAGCGATCTTCCGCTCGACCATCAAGGCCGAGCGCGACAAGCTCGACCCCGTGCACGAGGAGATGATCGACTGCTGCGCCCGCCACGAGCCGCACCGGCAGGTGGTGCCGCTGATCGGCCAGGATTTCTACGGACGGGTGAAGGCTGCCCATGCGGTGATCCAGACCGGCGAGCCGAGGCTCTATGCCAACATCATCCTGCGCAAGGGCGTGATCTACCCCAAGGAAGCGGACGCCCATGCGGCGGCCGAGGTGGATCCGTTCGTCTACTAGCAATTCCAGCAAAAATGCGCAGCGGTTTGGTCGTCGGTAGGCTTTGGCTTTCGGCCGGCTGAAGGTCAGTCTTTCGCCATTCGTTGGTTGGATGTTACTGTGCGGCCGGTGGGTTGGTCCGCCGCGCCGGCAAACCGCTCGCTAAGCCAAGTGCTGCGAATGGCGCCTCCCACCAGGGACGGACGTCGAGCGGCTGCATAGACACGCGGGACCAGGCCGGTGAAGCGATGAGGACACGGATCTCACATGGCACCTCACATGAACGCGCCTCCTCGTCGCAGCACCACTGGTCTGCGCAAGTTTCTGGATCCTGAGCAGCAGCGCGATTGGATAGAAGGCGAGGCGGAGTTGATCGACGCCGAAGAACGCTTGGAGTCCCTGGAACAGCGGTTCAAGTACGTCGCCCGGTACGAGAAGCTGCTTCGTCGCCCGCAGACGCAAGACGTTCTGGAAATTCTCAGGGTATACGGGCAGACCTGCATCCCCATCCCGCGCCAGACCGAGCGTCACTACTGGTCGGTTTCATGTCTGCCCTCGACCTCAGACAAGCCGCTCGTCCGCGTGAATGCGAGCTGGATGGAGCTTTTCACGCTCTATGCCGACAGCGAGGGCCTGCGTGCACGATTCCTGGTGCATCTTTCGCATTTCACCACGGATCATTCACCCGCGCAGGGCGATGTGGACGAGCCTTTTCTCGAGGACTGCGTCGCGACACCCGAAGACGTCGGTTATTTTTTTCCGCGCGGCGACGACATTTTCGGCATCACTGTGCGGGGCTCGGCCTCGATCCGCAAATTCCTCGCGGAGCGCCGCATCTTGCGCGCCATTCGGACTTTCAATGTGACGCATATGAACCGAGGTCGGAACGCCTATCAGGCGAGCCACTGCTACAGCCTGGGAGATACGATGCTGGCAGATTGATCGGCTCGGGGATGCGCCCTACCCTGGCGAGACTGCCGAGCGCTCCGCGGTCGCCGGCGACGCGCAGATGCTGAAAAGACGCGGGGGCGCTGTAAACCCATCACACCCATTCCTTTTCAAGGACTACTTAATCCTCCGGCGGGTTCTTCAGCCGTTCGAAGAATGGGAGATAGCGGCGACCGGCAGACACCATGGAATCGAGGCCCGATCCGATTTACGGGAAAGATATCCAATTCACGCAGCGAAACGCCCGCACCTTCGTCACTGCAACCCGCCATTAACCTTCGAAGGTCAGACAATCTTACGGACTTGTCGGTGCTGCGCAGCTTGATCAACGACTGCAATGCCCGACCCGGCATTCGGTGATACGAGCATCAGCCATGTCGGCTGTTGATTGAAAACATGTCGGGGACGATGCGGTTCTCCAAACTGGCCATGACGGCTCGTCACACAACAGGAGCCTGTTATATGCCTCGCATCCAACCGACCAGACCCCAGGTGGAGATCGTTGTCTGGCTCGCGGCCTTCCTGCTTCTCTTCTGCCTATCGTGGTCCTTCGACTGGCATGAGGGGCTGGATGCGTTCATCGAGAAGCATCATGACTATCCGCTCGACCACGCGCTCCTTGCCCTTAATATCTCCGGGTTTCTCGGGCTGATTTATTCCGCGCTGAGGATCCGCGATCTTTCGAGGGAGGTTCATCGCAGGCTGCAGGCCGAAAAGAACGTGGACTGGATTGCCTGTCACGACACGCTGACCGAACTGCCGAACCGCAGGTTTCTGGATTCCATCTGCGCGCAGGCGATGAGCGATCAAAGGGAAGAAACCTACGCCGTCTTCAGCATCGATCTCGACGGCTTCAAGAAGGTCAATGATCTCCTGGGACACGATCACGGTGATGCGGTGCTGAAGACTGTCGCTCAGCGGCTCTCTTCCCTCTTTCCCCGTGAGCACGTTTTTCGTCTTGGCGGAGACGAGTTTGTCGTTCTGGCGCGGCGCACTGGAAATCCCGATCTTGCCGCGTTGGGGAACCGCATCGTGAGCGTGATCGGCAAACCCTTCACATTCAATGGCGTCGCCGTCGATCTCGGCGCCAGTGTCGGCTTCGCACTTTATCCGGAGAACGGCGATGACCTGAGCCAGGTCATCCGACATTCGGACTGTGCGATGTATGTCGCCAAAAAGCAGGGGCGCAATCTGGTGAAGCCCTTCATGCCTTCGATGCAGGATGAGTTGGCGAAACGGATTCGGGTGGAAGCCGATCTAAGAGCAGCCATCAGGAAGGCTGAGATCGTTCCCTACTATCAACCGCTCGTGGACCTGAAGACGAACAAGATTATCGGCTTTGAGGCGCTGGCACGCTGGAAGACGGCCTCCGGCGAATTCATCCCGCCAAACGAATTCATTCCGGTGGCGGAGGAAGCCGGGCTGATCGTCGAATTGACGGACCAACTGCTTCGCCACGCCTGCACCGATGCGCTTTCCTGGCCAAGTGAGCTCGTCCTGTCATTCAACCTTTCTCCGATCCAGCTGAGCGATCGGTTGCTGGGGCTCAGAATTCTCAAGATATTGGGCGATGTCGGTCTGCCGGCGCACAGGGTCGAGCTGGAAGTGACGGAGAGCGCCATCATCCAGGACGCCGTCACTGCACGAATCGTGCTCGACGATCTGGTGAACGCTGGGGTCAGGATTGCCCTCGACGATTTTGGAACAGGCTATTCCAGCCTCTCACAACTCTCCAACTACCGGTTCGACAAGATCAAGATCGACAGGAGTTTCGTCTCTACATTCGAAACCAATGACAAGCAGGACAAGGTGATCAAGGCCATCATCGCTCTCGGCGTCGGACTTGGCGTGACGATAACCGCCGAGGGTATCGAAGAGGAGAGCCAACTTCAGCGGCTTCAGGATCTGGGTTGCGACATCGGCCAAGGATATCTGCTTGGTAGGCCAGCGCCGGCCGCGGAGCTTGCCACAGGTCAGGTCAGCGCCAGAATTTTGCAACGCGGTTGATGGGGGCCGCGGTATGTCGGCTCTGAATCAGAGCCGATACGAGCTTACCGACTTCAAGTTACGCTTATCAATGCCTCACTTCTCGCCCAAAGCTGCTTGGCTTTGTCGGCGTCGAGCGCATAGGACCTGACGCCGTCGGCAAAGGGGTTGGGCGTGTCATTGATCGGCGCGACCGCGCAATCTTCGAGATAGTGTCCGCCGATTTCGTCCTTGTCAGCCACGACTGCGGCCCAGACCGAGGTTGCCGCTACCTGCGGGATCTCTTTCAGCTCTGCCGGCGGAAGACCGGCTTATCCCGACCATACGGGATGTCTCGGCATCAATGGCGCCGTGGCGGGATCGGATGAAGCGGAACCCGTGCGGCAGGCGTTGATCGATTTTCGTGCGGCCGGCCAGGCGCAGCTTCGTGAACGCTTCGAACGGGCCAAGGCCGAGGGCGACTTGCCGGAGACGGCAAAAGCCGATGCCCTTGCAGCCTTCGTGATGGCTCTCACGCATGGCATGGCGGTGCTGGCCAAAGCCGGATTCAGCCGCGAGATGCTGGAGGCCGTTGCCGAGCAAGCGCTGTCCACCTGGCCGACCGACCGTTCCACGCTCTCCGAAAATTCATCCTAAACCTCAAGCGACGGGTGCTGCCCTTCGCCGCGCTCACCATCGAGCAAAGCGCCTGCGACGACGGTCGTTCGGCCCGTGAAGATTCTTCGTATCGATATCTTTTTGATAGTGACTTAGTCTTAAATTGATAGTAACCAAATGCGGGTCGATGTTCCATCGCAGAAGACGGCCTGAAAGAGGCAAGGCTCAGCTGTGGGGGGGCGTAGGACCGTCTTCAGTGTTCCGGCAACTCAGGAGTCAGATATGAAATACTACCTGTGCAAATACATTCCGCCCCGCCCAGACTTTCTGGCGACCATGTCTGCCGACGAGCAGGAATGGATGAAGCAGCACGGGGTTTTCCTCGATATGCGCCTCCAGGAAGGAAAGATCGTCGCGCATGGTCCGGTGATGGATCCTGCCGGCGGCTACGGCGTATCGCTCTACCAGATTGGCGATGATCAAGACATTCAGGCGATCACGTCGGAAGATCCGATCGTGAAGAACGGCGCCGGCCATTATGAGCATCATCCAATGCTTCATCTGAAGGCGCGTGGCTGACGTCGCATCGGCACTGTTGCCAGCCCGAGAGGGAGCACTTTCTCAGCGAGCTGTTGACCGGCTCATTGCGGATCTCTCACCGGCCAATGGAAGTTCAACATCGACGGCAGCAAGGTGCCCAGCAGCTCGGCTTCCGGCTCGTCGCTTCCGAGCACGAAGGAGAATTTGTCTTCGATTGCCATGTGGGCAATCCCATGGATCGTCGACACAGCCGCGACGATGCCGGGATGCACGGCTTGGTCCGTTTCAGGTGGAAAAGTCGATCCATAATATTCTGCGGCGGTAAGGACGAAGCCAGTCATAGCGGAATAGACGGCAGGCTCGAAGTCGGGGTGATGGCGGTTGACCAGATCCTTGCGGCAGATCAGGCGGAAATGACCGGGATTGTCGAGGGCGTATCTGACATAAGCCGTCCCGAGCGACTGGAGCTTCTGCTCAGCAGTTTGGTTCGCAACGAGAGCATCGGACAAATACCGAGCTAGTTGCCCATAGGCCGCGATCGCCACCTCGGTGAGCAGGCCGACGATGCTGCCAAAATGGTGTTTCGGCGCGCCGGGTGACACGCCGGCCCGGCGGGCTGCCTCCCGCAACGAAAATCCCTCGACGCCGCTTTCCCGGATGATCTCATCCGAGGCCGCGATCAAAGCCGAGCGAAGTTCGCCGTGATGGTAGTTTTCCCGGATTGTCACGCTCACGTTAATTCCTCAAAAATTGCACCGAAATCTATACACTGTATAAATTCCCCTTTACACGGAATTTATACAGTGTATAGATCATGCCTGTCCAGTCCACGCATAACCGAAACTTCAGGGATTTGCATCCATGAGTATATCAATCGCCCTTATCGGCCAGGAAGAGCAAATGGCCTCGCAGGTCTGCGCTCGTCCGAACAGATCGACTTCTTTCGAGGGTGGGTTGGATCGCAAATCCCCTAGCGCTGCATCGGTGGTTCCGTCGAGTTTGCATCTCGCCACGGCGATCACTCAAGAGATTTCCGCGGGGGACCGGTCGTGTGCTTGAACTCGGCCCCGGCACTGGCGTGCTGAACTAAGTCACACCAGCAATCCCTTTCAACATCAGGTTCCAACCGGGCGGTCCCACGAGGCCACCCGACCCAATACGACGACCGTAATATCCCACAACCCCATCGCCGTTGGCGGCACGATCCGAAGGAAAATTGAAATGAGCAACAACAACCGCGGCGTCGCCGTCGTCACAGGTGCAGCGACCGGTATCGGCCGCGCCACGGCAAAGGCTCTGGTAACCGCGGGCTACCGCGTCTTTGGAACCAGCCGCAAGGCGACAGCCGGGTCTGCCAATGGCATCACGATGTTGACCTGCGACGTGACGGACAGTCAATCGGTCGCGGGCATGATCGCCGAGGTCATCAAACAGGCTGGCCGCATCGACGTTCTCGTCAACAATGCCGGTGGCGCACTGATCGGCGGAGCGGAAGAGTCCTCGATCGAACAGGCTCAGGCACTTTTCGACCTGAATGTCTTCGGGATCATTCGTGTTACGAACGAGGTGTTGCCGATCATGCGGAACCAGCGCAACGGCCGCATCATCAACATCAGTTCGGTCGTCGGCTTCATTCCGAGCCCGTTCAGCGCGCTCTACACTGCGACGAAACATGCTGTCGAAGGTTATTCCGAATCGCTCGATCACGAAGTCCGCACGTTGGGGATCCGCGTCCTGCTCGTCGAACCTGCATTTACCCGCACAGCTCTCGACCATAACTCGACGCAGCCCGACCGCATGACTGGTGTTTACGACGGCGGCCGCAAGACGACAGAAGCTGTCTGGAACAGCGCGATCAAGGCAGGCGATGCGCCCGAAGTGGTTGGCGAAGCGGTCGTCAAGGCAGCCACCGCGAAATCGCCGAAACTGCGCTATCCCGCCAGCAAAGCCGCCCGTCAACTGCTCTTCCTGCGCCGCTTCGTTCCCGCCAGTGCATTCGACAAGAGCCTGCGCAAGCAGATGAAGCTGCCAGTCTGACACAGCCTGCGGCTCAACAATGCGTCTCATGCCGGTATCCGGCATGAGACGCAGGCAAGACACTCATAGGCGATCGGCTCGCATTCGAGGGGACCAACCTCCGTCGATCCCCGTGTCGTTTGCGCGGCGGCAACAGATCCCAATTCAGGTATTCAAGCCGCCATCCACCGTGAGGATGGTTCCCGTGATGTGCCTTGCAGCAGGGCTTGCAAGGAAAGCCACAGCCGCCGCCACATCTTCCGGCTCGCCGTAACGACCAAGTGGGATCAGGGCACGCTGGAAGTCGGCGAAGTCACCATTGGCGGGATTCATTTCGGTGTCGGTCGAACCCGGCTGGACCAGGTTTACGGTGATATCGCGAGATCCGAGTTCCCGCGCGAGGCCGCGGGTAAACGAGTGGAGCGCGGATTTTGTCATAAAATAGACCGTGCCGGTGTCGCCGACGATGCGTTCGGCGCCGACCGAGCCGATCGTGATGACGCGGCTTCCCGCCTGCAGATAGGGAATGGCCGCCTGCGAAGCGAGCAGAGGCGACCGCACATTGACATCAAGCAGCGCATCGATCTGCTCGACGCTGACGTCGGCGATCGCACCGTAAAGCGCGATTGCGGCATTGTTGACGAGGATGTCGAGACCGCCAAGTGCCTGGGCGGCCTCGTCGACCGAGCGCTTCACGGCCGCCGGATCGGCGCTGTCGGCCTGGATGGCAAGCGCTTTGCGGCCCTTGCCCTCGATCGCCCGGACGACTTCGGCGGCGCGATCGGCCGAACGCTCATAGGTGATGGCGACATCTGCGCCCTTGTCGGCAAGCGCCAATGCGATGGCGGCGCCAATGCCACGCGAGCCACCTGTGACGAGGGCACGCTTTCCAGCCAGTTCTGTCATGATCTTCTCTTTCTGTAGTGATCGATATATAAATAGCTAGGCACGTTGCGATGGGGTGTCAATGGGTTTATATAATGATCGATGCAAAAATCGGATGAGATGTCGAACGTCAATGAAATCCCTGCCCGCAGTCGCGGGCGGCCGCGGGCGTTCGACCGGGAAGCAGCCCTGGCGCAGGCGACCCGGCTGTTCTGGATCAAGGGCTTCGAGGCGACCTCGATCGCCGACCTCACCGAGGCGATGGGGATCGGATCGCCGAGCCTTTACGCGGCATTCGGTTCGAAGGAGGCGCTCTATGCCGAGGCGCTGCGCCACTATCGCGACAACAACGAGGCGCTGGTCTGGGCAGGCTTCTTTTCCGCGGGCACGGCCCGTGAGGCGGTGATGTTGTTTCTGATGGATTCGGCTGCTGCCCTGACCGGCTGTGTCGTGGATATTCCCCGCGGCTGCATGGTGGCGCTCTCTTCGGTCGGCAGCGAGGGCCATGTGGAACTCGGCGAACTCGTGCGAGCCGCCCGCGCCGTCACGCTCGAGCGCCTGAAGGCGCACCTGAACCAGGCGATATCAGCAGGCGAAATTCCGGTCTCGACCGACGTCCACGCGCTTGCCCGCTTCGTGCAGACCGTTCAGAACGGCATGTCGATCCTGGCCCGCGACGGAGCGACCCGCGGCGAACTGGAGGCAGTCGCCGAGCTGGCCATGCTGGGTTGGGACACTCGAACCGGGGATGCTGAGCGCAGGCGGGGCTGACCGCGTTTCGAATATCGTTACGCGAATGCTCCTGCGTCACCCTTTGATCAGTCGGTCGCGGAAGCTTGGTAAGACCCAACTAGAATGCGACGCGGTCGGATTTCGCTCATCGCAGGGCGCCAATCAGCGTTTTATGTTGTGGACCGCCTTCTGCGTCTTGGCTGATGAGAGACACCGTCTCGAAGATCACTTCGATCATGACGTCATTGAAAGATATAAGCCAAAGTCGTGGATTGAGGGCCTTCCATTTGGCTGTCTCCTCACCGCCAATAATCTCATTGAAAGCCCACGGATTGACCGGGTACCTGCACTCTCTCAGGCCGTGAACGTTCATGGGGGTTATTCGGAAATCGATAACCTCACCGAATTTGAGCACGACATTGTAGCCTCCCCCGCGCGCGGAGGCTTCATAGCACACGAAAGCGTCGTTCCCGTCGTACAGCACTGCAGGATTGGCAACGGTTCCTATCTGGGGGTAGGCCTCTTGGGGACTTGATACCTGCATGGTTCTATCGCGTACCTATCGGTGAAACGTCGAGGACACGGTTCGGCGTAATTAGCCATCTTGTCAACGCGGCCCACGTCGTCACTACGGACCAGTTGATCTTGCGGCCTGCGCCGGGTGTTTTTGCGCGCTATAGAAGATCGCTCACAATGTCATGAACGCTCAAATCTCTCCCGCCGAGGGCCCCCAGACGTCCGTCAGCGCAAAACCGTTCGGATGCGGGTCAAAGGGGTCGAGTGCTACCTGGGTCAGGCCGAAGGTGAAGCCGCGGCCGGTGATGGTTGGGATGACGGCGGGGCGGCCAGCCACTTCGGTCACTGCCTGCAGTCCGACCTCAAATTCCGAGCCGATGATCGATTTCGAGGTGAAGGTGTCGCCGACCTTCGCCTTGCCGCGGGCATAGAGCGTGGCGAGATTGGCGGAGTTGCCGGTGCCGCAGGGGGAGCGGTCGGCCCGGCCCGGCCACATGGTGGTGCAGGTGCGCACCGTGCCGTCGGCTTCGGTATCGCGGAACATGACATAGGCGACGCCCGAGATCGCCGGGATCTCGGGATGGACGACCTTGATGTCGCGGTTGATCAGCTCCTTGAGGATCATGCCGGCCTGGACGAGGCCGGCGGCATTGGCCTTCTCGATCGTCAGACCGATCTGGCCGACATCAACAAGCGCATAGAAAATGCCGCCATAGCAGATATCGGCCTTGATCCTTCCCCAATGCGGCGTGTCGATCCCGACATCGAGCTCATGCACGAAGGAGGGCACCATGGTGAGCTTCACCTTCTCGCAGCGCCCGTCGCGGCAGGTCGCCGTCGCCTTGACGAGGCCGGCGGCAGTTTCGAGCGTCACGATCGTCTCCGGCTCTTTCATCTCGACGATGCCGGATTCGAGCAAGGCCGTGGTGACGCAGATCGAGTTCGAGCCGGAACTCGCATGCGCCTGATCGGGCTGCAGGATGATGAAGGCAGCGTCGGCCTCCGGGTGGCGCGCCGGCAGCAGCAGGTTGACCGAGCCGATCGGGGCGCCGCGCGGTTCCAGGCAAAGGAAGCGGCGAAGCTCGCCACCCTTCGGATCGGTGTTCAGCCAATGCAGCTGGGCGGCAATGGTATCGCCCGGGATCTTCGGCACGCCGCCGATCGCGACGCGGCCGATCTCGCCTTCGGCATGGACATCCAGCAGCTGGATGGTGCGCTTCCATCTCATATCGAAAACTCCAGATCAGACGTGACGGGTGACGCCGCCATCAACGCGGATATTCTGGCCGGTGATATAACCCGCGCCATCGGACAGCAGGAAGGCCGCGGTCTTGGCGATCTCCTCCACATGGCCGATGCGCTTCATCGGCACCGTCTCGGCGGTCCCGGGCTTGTGGTTCAGGCTGTCGATATAACCCGGCAGGATGCAGTTCATGCGGATATTGTCGGCCGCATAGCGATCGGAATAGAGCTTGGTGAAGGCGCCGGCAGCGGCGCGATAGGTGCAGGAAACCGGGAAGACCAGCGTCGGCTCGTAGGCGGCGAAAGTGGTGATGTTGACGAAGGCGCCCTTGCCCTGTTTCAGCATGACCGGCGTCACCAGGCGGGCCATGCGCACCAGCGACAGGATCATCATGTCGGAACCGAGCGTCCAGTTCTCGTCCGATATATCGAGCAGGTCGCCCTTCGGCGGATGGCCGCTCAGGTTGACGACGGCGTCGATGCGGCCATAGGTCTTCATCGTCAGGTCGAAGATCGCCTTCAGATCCTCGGCCTTTTCGGCCACGCCGCGCGCGGCGACGCCGCCGAGTTCGGCCGCCAGCTTCTCGCAGCTTTCCGAAGGCGACATCAGCGCCAGCTGATAGCCCTGCGCGGAGAGCTCGCGGGCGATTGCCTCGCCCATGCCGCGGCCGCCGCCGGTGATCAGCGCTACGGGTTTGGTGGTTTCGGACATGGGGCCTCCTAATATCGGTCTATGCGGAACGGGGTCATATCGAGGGATGGCTTGAGCCCGGTCACCATATCGGCGATCACCAGCGCTGTCGTTGCCGAAAAGGTCAGGCCGAGATGGCCGTGGCCGGTCGCATAGAATACACCCGGCATCTTCGACGACGGCGAAATGATCGGGATCGTATCGGGCAGCGCCGGACGATGCCCCATCCATTCCGTCGTCTCCTCGACCTTCAGGCCGGGCAGCGCGCGCTGGGCATGGCGCACCAGCACCCGCGGACGGCGGAAATCGGGAGCAGCATCGAGGCCGGCGAGCTCGACATTGCCGCCGACCCGGATGCCGCCCGCCGTCGGCGTCACCATGAAAGCGCGATGCGGCCAGATCACCGAATAGCGCATGGAAATGCCGGGCTTCATGATCTGCGTGTGATAGCCGCGCTCGGTTTCGAGCGGGATCGGCTCGCCGAGCTTTTCGGCAAGGAAACGGGTGTGGACGCCGGCGGCAAGCACGACCGAACCGGCCTCGATCCGCCTGCCATCCTCGAGGAGAACGACGGCGGCGCCATCGCCCCTGCGCTCGATATTCCGCACAGTGCCGGAGACGAAGGTCGCGCCCGCGGCCTTTGCGGCGTCGGTGAGTTTCACCACGAGCTTGTAGGGGTCGCGGATCGACTTGTTGTCGGGGAGCAACACGGCTTTGGCGATCGCCGGCGAAAGGGTGGGTTCGTAATATTGGATGGCGCCGTTGCTCAAAACCTCGAATTCGAGGCCGTAACGCTGCATCATGGCGAGATGGCCGCGATCGGCGGCAAATTCCGCCTCCGTTTCATAGATCGCGAGACAGCCCTCCTCGGTCATCAAGTCGGGTGCGCCGATTGCTTGGAGCATCTGCCTGAAATCGCCGAGCGCGCGGTTTGACAGGCTCATGCCGGCATCCTCGATCTCTCGGAGGCGCGAGGGCCGGCCGGCAGCGAGGAAACGCAGGAACCAGGGCAGCATCCGGGCGGCATAGGAGGGACGCAGCCAGACCGGGCCTTCGGGATCGAGCAGCCAGCCGGGGATCTTCTTCCAGGTCGAAGGGCCGGAGCCGGCGGCAAAATCGAGCGCAATGCTCGCCATATTGCCGAAAGAGGTGCCGCGACCCGGCTCGCCCTTGTCGATCAGCGTCACATCAAGGCCGCGCCGTTGCAGCTCGAAAGCGATCGAGGCGCCGATCACGCCCGCGCCGACCACCGCCACCCTCTTCTTCATCTCATCCGCCATGCCATCAACCCATCGCACGGCAGACAGAATTGCCGTCGTGAATCTGATATATCACATCAAGATGCGATGCCTAGAGAATTTCCGTTTTCTCCGAAGCACGGAGATTCCCTATCTCTTTGTTTTTCGCAATTCCGAAACGCAAAACCGCTCAGCACTTTTGCTGGAATTGCTCTGCGGAATTTTTAGTGGCTTTCCGGCAGGCCGGCACCGACGCTGTCGCCGACCGAACCGACAGTATTGTTCATCGACTGGCCGAGACGCTTCAGCTGGGCATCGTAATTGCGCCGGGTGCGCGGATCGAAGATCGCAATCGGCGTGCTGACAGCAACACTGACAGCACTTCCGGCAGTCTGGGCAGCGCCCATCGCCACCGCACCGACGGCCTCGCCGAGCCCGACATTGGAATCAGTGATCGTCTGGCCGGCAATCAGCCGGTCGCCGATCAGCTTCACCACCTCGGGGCTTTCGGCGAACTTGCCGTGGTTCAGCCGGTCGCCGCCCTTGAGCTTGGTGAGATCGAGCACGGTGATGCCGGCCGCCTCGAGCTTGCTGCGGTAAGGCTCGACGGAAGGATCGATCTGGCCGAGCCGGTCGACATTGCCGGAGATGCGCCGCGACAGCGCCAGAGCCCGATCGTCCTGCGAGACGAAGATGGTGAAGTGCGGCTTTTCCTTGCCGAGGCTGGCGAACTGGCGCCCGAAGACATCGACATCGAGATCCGGCGAAGCGAGGATGACATTGTTGATCTTCGGTGCGACGTGGCCGTTGCGGATCGCCATCTGCCTGAGCGCTTCGACCGTCAGCCACGTGCCCATCGAATGCGCCATGATGGTGATGTCGCTGACAGCCGGATTGGCGGCGGTGCGGGTGAGCAACTCCTCCAGCGCGTCGCGGGAATAGTTGGTGCTTTCCTTGTCGTAATTATAATCGAAGATGCTGCCGCGCGACGGCCAAGTGAAGACGACGGGCGCGACGTCGGCATGCGAATCGTGGACGATCTGCGCAAAGCGGTAGACGGCGTCCTCATAACGATTGTTGAATCCGTGCACGAAGACGAGCACCCGGCGGCTCTTCGGCATATGGGTCTGCAGCCAGGTCTCGCCGGCTCGCTCGCCTTCCAGCGGATCGACCGAAACGGTGACGAAATTGCGCAACGGATCGGCCGGCAGACGGCTTGGCCATTGCACCTGGCCGACCTTGCGATTGGCTTCCGGCGGGATCGAGACGTCGACGGCATTGACGGCGAGCCCGGTGCCGCGTTCGCCGGAGAAAAGCACGGCGGGATTGTCGTCGGCAGCGCGCGTCGTCGCGACGAGCAGGTCGACCTTGGAGGTGCCAGGGGCCGCGGTGCCAGCCGCCTGCATGACACCGACCGGCCTACCGCCGCAGCCGGAAAGCACCATCGTTGCAACCAGAAGACCTGTCAGAGCCGCGGGCAAGCCGCGTCTTTTGCCGATCATGACCAAACTCCAATCGGTTCCCGCACCGGACAGGCGGCGCCCGTTCAAATAGTCCGACGAGGCTTGCCGAGTCAAACCGCGGGAGGTGGAAGCCTTTGTTTTGCGCAATCCCTCGTGAAAACCGCAGGACCGGCGTTGCCCGGATCGGCAATTGATCGATTTCGACTTGAGGGGAAGAGACTTGGTGGGGAAAGACTTGGGGGGAAAGAAAAAAGCCCGACGCGGGAGGAGGTGCGCCGGGCTCTTGATCCTGACTGACAACTGGGAGGAGGAGTGTTGTCAGTCCGATGTAAGAGCGCTGGGAGGAGGAGTGCGCTGCTTACGAAGATAGTAATAGCCAATTCTTTTGATTCGGAATAGCGAAAATACCGCAATGCAGCAATGCGCTGGACGCAAGGCTTGCCCTCAAAATAACAGGTCACCGCCTCATTTTGCAGCATGTTTGACCAGATGGTCAAATTTATGCCGAAATTTGCGGCCTCGGCCTGGGGAACTGCCCCTCATCCGGCTGCCGCCACCTTCTCCCCGTAAACGGGGAGAAGGGACATGTCGCGGCCTCTCGATTCCCTCTTATCCCCGTGGCCTACCCGTTCCTCGCCAACCTGTCGCAGGGCACGTCCCCTCGCCCCGTTTTTACGGGGAGAGGGTTAGGGTGAGGGGCAGCCATCGGCACGGACATCTCTCGCCGGTTTGCCCCGTCAAACAGCCTTGAAGACCTTGCTGCCCTCGGCGTCGAGGGCGGAGAATTCCTCGTTTGAGAGGGTGATGTCGACGGCCGCGACGTTTTCCTCAAGATGCTTGACCTTGGAGGTGCCGGGGATCGGCAGCATGACCGGGCTGCGCTTCAGCACCCAGGCGAGCGCGATCTGGCTGGGTGCTGCATTGTGCTTTTTGGCGATCGTATCGAGCAGTGAGCCGGGCTTGGCGAGGTCGCCGGCGGCGAGCGGATACCACGGGATGAAGCCGATATTGTGCTTGGCGCAATAGTCGAGCACATCCTCGCTGGTGCGGTCGACGAGATTGTAGCGGTTCTGGACGGTCGCGACCTTGAAGTGCTTCGAGGCGGCCTCGATGTCGGCAACGGATACTTCGCTCAGACCCGCATGGCGGATGAGGCCGGTATCGAGCAGCGATTTGATCGCATCGAACTGTTCCTTGGCCGGCACCTTCTGATCGATCCGATGCAATTGCCAGAGATCGATCTGCTCGACGCCGAGATTGCGCAGGCTCTTATGCGCCTGCTGGATCAGGTATTCCGGACGGCCGACGGGCAGCCAGATATCGGGACCGTGGCGGGTCAGCCCGCCCTTGGTGGCGATGACCGACTTGCCGCCATACGGATGCAGGGCTTCCTTGATCAGCCACTCGGAGACATCAGGGCCGTAGGAATCGGCCGTATCGATGAAGTTGACGCCGAGTTCCGGCAGGCGCTTCAGCGTACGGATGGATTCGGCATGATCGGAAGGCTCGCCCCAGATGCCCTTGCCGGTGACGCGCATGGCGCCGAAACCGAGACGATTGATCTCGATATCGCCGCCGATCTTGAAGGTGCCTGACTTTGCTGCGTTGTAACTGGACATGGTCTTTCCTCTCTTATCAATCAATCATTGAAATCGGTGGAACGGTCGGAGGCGGTTCAACAGCCGCGGCACGAATGCCGAGGCTTTCGGAGATACCTTCGAGCGCGAATGTCTGCCCTGATCGAAAGCGATGCCCGGCATGGTGATGATCCGCCTATCGAGGGGATCATCAGAATGTGGCCGCTGCGACGCTTGCAGATATAGGAAGGCCCGGTTCCGATAACAGGGCCTGATGACAGGGATGAGCGGAAACATTGACATCGAGCCGATGTCGTTGAAAGTGCGCACGGCGGCGCAGGCGGTCCCGCGTCAACGCCTGGTCTTTGCCTCGTCGCCGAATTCCGCCAGCATCTTCCAGAGGTCGGTGAAAATCTCCCGGGCGAAATCCTGCGGCGAAGCACTTGGCGGGCGCTGCTGCCAGAGCTCAGCCCCGACGCGCAGCGCACCGATGACGATGGCCGCAAGGACGCGCATGCGGGGCCGTTCAAGCGGATCACCTCCCTTGCGCAGCAGCAGCGCCTCGGCGAGCTTATGTTCGAGCTTGGCATATTTCAGCTGGTCGCGGGCCTTCAGCGCCGGCGTGCGATGGATGAGGTCCCCACGCGCCAGACCAGGCTCGTCGACGGAAGCGATGACGGTTGCGGTGATCGCCGCCTCGACCGCCGCGACGGAGGATTCGTCCGCCGGCCTTGCAGCGATTGCTGCCATCAGGCGATCGGCGAAGGCATCCTGCCAGGCGAAGACAACCTCTTCCTTGGAGGGGAAATAATCGAAGAAACTGCGTTTGGAGACATCGGCCGCCTCGGTGATGTCCTCGATCGTCGTGGCCTCGAAGCCGCGCTGCAGGAAGAGGGTCATCGCCGCCTGCTCGATGCGCTCGCGCGTCTGCCGCCGCTTGCGTTCCCGCCTGCCTTCGGTCGTTTCCGTCCGCTTGTTCTCAGCCATGCAGGCCCGGCATCATCATTCAGCCGCCGGTTTCGTTGGAAAAGGCGGCGACATTGTCGATGTCAGCCGCGCTTTCCCGATAGCTGAAGCGCTCGCGCGACAGTTCCAGCGGCTTGCGGCGCGAAATCCGGTAGACGGAGGCCGGCGGCAAGTTGCGCACCGTGCCGCCGATACGCACCGCCTTCAGGCCGAGACGGTCGAGGATCGGCCGCGGCACCGGGCAGCGCGGGCCATAGGTAAACTGATAAACGGCCCCGCCCGGCCGCATATAGGCGAAGGCACCGGCCAGGATCGAGGCGATCTTGCGCGGCGACATGGAGAGCAGCGGCAGGCCGCTGACAACGGCGCCGACCGGTTCGCCTTCGAAAATATCGGCATGGGCGAGATGGGCGGCATCCATCTGCAACACACGGGCCGTTGGAAAGCGCGCCTGCAGCGATGAGATGAATTCCGGACCGTACTCGATCAGGGTCAGATCCGCTTCGCTGACCCCGCGCGCCAGCAGCGCTCGGGTGAAGACGCCGGTTCCCGGGCCGAGCTCGATGATCGGCCCGTCGAGTGCGGCAATTTCACTGGTCATGATCCTGGCAAGCGAATCCCCCGACGGCGCGATAGCCGCGACCCGAAGCGGGTTGCTGACCCAGGAGCGGAAAAAATGCAGGAAATCCGAGCATGCGGCCTTTGCAGTCATGACTATCCCACCCGTCTGAAATTCGATTGATTGTGAAAAGCGACCATCGCGGCGAGCATGGCAATTCCAAGGCAGAGGCGTCAATCGCTCGTCGCTGCGGCTTTTCGCAACACCCACCGTCAACAGCTTGCTGATTTTGTACTTATTGCATTTTTGCATTCGATGCAACATCGTACGAACGACAATTGGGGAAGCACATGCCGTATCCGGCTGGCAAGGCCGAGGATGGCGCCGAGGGAAAAGCGAGGTCTGCTAACAAACTGAGGGCGGCTCGGAGGCCGCCCTTCAGCTCAGACGGGCCGCTCGCGATGGCGAACGGCCGAGCGTTTCGTCAGTAGTTGCAGCTGGAGCTGCTCGTCGGGTTGAAGCCGAGCTTGCAATCCATGTTGAGCGGCTTCTTCGGGTTCATCATATAATGTGTCGAGCCCCTGGTTTCCGAGGCGCGCTCGCCGATCGAACCGGTCGTGCGCCTGTCGTGCTCAACCGTGGTTTCTTGGCTCGCAACCGGACGCTCGGCTGCGCCCTGCTCTGTTGCACTCGACTGGAGGGGAGCTGCCGTGGCCGAGAAGGCCGAAAGGCCGAGGATTGCGCCGAAGGCAGCGGCCATCAGGCCATTCTTGAAAGTCGTGGTCATAATCGTCTCCTTGGGAGGATTCGGGGAATTTACGCCCCGGAGTTAGGAAGGCGATCTGTCACATACTACGGCGCCAAAGCAGAGGTCACGGACATGTGAGCGGCGGCCCGATTAAGAAAAAGGCGGCTCATCGCCGCCTTTTTCATTTGCCGGCTCAATAGCCGTTATCGCAAGGCATGCTGCCGGGGCCGATCGATCCGGAAAACGTAGGGTTGCACATTTCCGGGGCTGCCGGCCTGTTCACCGGCGCGCGGACGATGGAGCCCGTAGTGCCGGCCTCGACGCCGAAGGCGGCAAGCGGATACCAGTAGCCATCGGAATGGCGGCGGGTGCCGGGGTGCTCCGTGCGAAAGCCCTGATAGCCATGCCATGACCCGGCATGTGGTTTATATTGCACCATTTTTACATCCGAGACAGCGGGCGGCCGAGCCGTCTGAACGGGTGCTGCCTGCGCGGGGATGATCGACGTGAGGGCGAGAAGGGCGCCGAGCGCGGCGGTGGATGGGCCAAGTCTGAACATCTTCATGATAAACCCTCCTTATGGATTTATCTCGGAAGAATGCCTTTCAGACGAGCGGAGTTCCATGGCTCACACGCAATTCCAAAACTCGTGATTGCAGGCGATCCGGCGTGACTAAATCGCCAAAAAACGTGAAAAGTCGCGATTAGGAAAGGGCTCAAACAGCGCTGGTGACGAAACGTGAATTCTCTGTTCTCAATTCGCGTATAATGTCCGGTAGCCCTGGCCGGAGAGGCAGGCGACATATTGCCGATGGGCGGCGGCGCGCGCTATCGTTTCGGCCTCAAGCTCATCGGCCTGAGCATATCCGGTCAGTTGGGCGCGCAGCTGATACTGCTTCCTCGCCTCATCATACATGGCGTTGCCGTCGGTCATGCAAAGGCCGTGCGCAACGACCGGCGGATTGACCGGCACGCCGACCGCCAGGAGCACGGGATCATTGGCATGGTCGATGCAGCCGCCAAGGGCCGTCATCATCGCCAGGGCAGCCAGAGCCCGAAAAATTCCCACCGCCATGCATTCCTCCGGCTGAAGCGCCTTAAAGATCATCAGACCTGCGGATACATCAGGAAGGTTGCGCGAAACTAGGCTGACGGCTTGCCCGCCAATCCCGACCGGACGCACCACCTGACCAGAGATGCTTAAAATATTGCTAAAATATTATATTAATGCTTACTTGTAGTCGTAAACGCTAATCTTTCGGGAGGGAAAGATTATGGCTTCGCCGTGGGTAAACGACGCGCTCTCGCACGCACAATCAGCATTTTCCAGCAAGACTGATACAAATATCCTTGAGGTCGGGGGCGGCTCCCGCACGCATATCCCCTTGAAAGGTGCGCGATATACCGTTGTCGACATCTCCAAGGAGCAACTCGAAAAGAACCAGGACGCCGCTGAGAGGATCCTGGGCGATGCTCAAACCATCGACTATGGAGATCGTCACTTCGACGCCTGCGTCTTCTGGGACGTCCTCGAACATTTGGAAAGCCCGCGCTCTGCCTTGTTGAGAGCCCATGATACCCTGTCTCCCGGTGGTCTGGTGTTCGTCAAGGGTCCGATCCTGAATTCAGCCAAGGGGATATTCACCGACCTCACGCCATGGTGGACACACGTCTTGTTCTATCGCTACGTTCTCAGGCAGAAAAACGCCGGAAAGCCGGGCTATGCCCCGTTCCGCGTCGAGCATGCCGCAGAGGCATCCCATTCGGAGATTGCCGGGACATTGAAAGACCTCGGGATGGATGTCGTCTTTGTCGGCGAATATGTGTCGACGCAGGTGCATGCGCTCAAGGATAGAATTCCCCCGCTTTACTGGCTCTATGAAGCTTTCGGTCTTGTGCTTCGCACGGTTTCGGCCGGGAAGATCGGGGGTCGGGAGACGGAGTTCCTGATCGTGGCAAAGTGCCTTCGACAGTAACTCCACCAGAATCTATATAGCACTTCGGAATCCCGAAATTGGTTGGGGCATTGAAATCATTCAGCGTTTCTCCCTGTCGACAACTCACGAAGCGCGGCGGATTTCGGAATCCCGAAGCGGGGGGATTTCGGGATTCCGAAGTGGGGTTTTTTTCTTTCTGCCGACGCGCCCGCGTTTGTCGGCGGCGATCTTTCGGTCGGTCTCGGACCATTTCCGGCACCTTTCCGCTGTGCATCGCTTCCACTCGTCGGTGGGTGGCGCACCTTCATGGTCACCGACAAAGGTCAGCGTGAACCGGTTGGGATGCGCGACGCCGCTGCCTGCCCGGCCGCGGCGAACTTTTATCAGCCCCTTATATTCAAGCTCATCGATCGCATCGGCTACATATTCCCCGGTCACGCCGTAAGATACGAACTGAGGATGGGTCACGATCAGCTTGCCGTTTTCCAAGGCGGCGTGGGCCGTGTGCTCGATGACGATGCGGAAGAAGGCGCGGCAGGCGTTCGCACTCAGGGTCGTGAAGGCCGGGGATTCCAGCAACTGAATGGTGAACCATTGCCAGCGAAGGCTGCCGTCGTCCGTGCCGCTCGGCGGAGCGGTATGCTTGCGCACCATCGCCCGCGACTTTCCCTGACTGGTTCGGCTTTTGTCGCGAGGGTTGAATTCCGCCATCAGCCTCTCGCCCGTGTTGTCGGTCGGTATCCGCCCGCCCTCCCGAGCCTGTTGCGGGAACTCCGTTCATGCAGCGCGTGACGGCCAAAGCTCGTCCGCGCCATCACCTCATCTCTGAGAAAAAATTTGCTCAGCATCTAACAGTCCGTGGTTGCAATGGCGGCAAGCCTAGCGCAAGAACGATCCATGAACTAGGAAAATATTCTTAGTTATGATCTTCTGTTATCCGGTCCCTTCTGCTAGGATCGCTGCAGTGAATCTCGGGGGTAGAAGCGCGATGCGAATAAGCGGTATGGGGGAGAAGAGCGTGGTCGTTTGCGTCCAGCGATTGTTGGCATTGATTTCGATCTTGCTGGGAAGCGCCGTGCAAGCCTTCCCCTGCGATCAGCCGATCATGATATCTAACTGGTCGTTCTGTGCGATCGCCAACGTGACCGACGAGGGCGGTGACGCTGATTGGAAAGTCGTTCCTGCATGGACTCGCGAGAAAGCCATAAGCGCGTATTTCGGAAACGATCCGCGGCTCTTAGCAAACCACGGACTTTGCAACGCCAAATTCCATCGCGTTGTACTCTGCCAGCCGGGATGGCAAACGGGCAACCCGGATGAGTGCTCATATCTGGTTTGCAGCGGCTATTACTCATCCTTGTTCGGGAAGGAAGAAAGGGAAGCCTATGAGAGAGACCACCCGACCGCTCAATAGTTTTTCGCTTCGCTGTCTTGGGGCACAGACTGGAGCGGCCGATGAGAAGTGCTTAACCTTGATCTCCCGATCTCGATCTTGAAAACCTGAAGCATTTTCGCGCATAACGATTATCGCAGCGTCGGCACTACCAATCCTCTTCATCGGCAAATATGCTCGCTGCCGGCAGCCGGAAGGCGCCGCAACCTTCAATGTTCAGGGGCCTTGCCAGCATGACATCATTGTACTGGAAGAGTTTTGTCTGGTTTTGCCTGTGCGTCACACTCTCCACTCCGGCATGGTCCGCCGGCGGCGTCATGATCCCCGGCTACGCGCCAGCGACCGGCGTCGAGCGCAGCTACCGCGTTCAAAAAGCGACCGAGACCGATATGTCGTTCTGGTTCGACAAATCAGGCACCCCGCCGGTGACGGCGCGCGGCGCGTTTCGCCAGGCTATGACCGTCCTGTCGCGGGATGAAGACGGCATGCGGGTCCGCTGGTCCCTCAGCGCCGATTTGCCGGAAGGCATTGCGGGCCTTGCCGACAGCTATCAGATGAACCTGCTCTATCGCAATTCCCTCACGGCCTATGGCACCGCGACGCTCGAACTCGAAACGGACCTGAACGGCAACCCGCGCGATCTCTCCGGTGTCGATCAGATCGTGGCACACATGCGGAAGGTGGCGGCCAATGGACCGGGTGGAGTTCCCGCGGCACCACAAAGCGGGGTCTATGACATCATCGCCAAGCTGGAGGCAAACCCTCTTCAAATTGTTGCCGCCTTGGTGCCGGAGGCGCAACTGCTCGCCACGGGACAATCCTACAAGGATGAGACCATGGACATCGGACCGGCCTCGGCGACCTCGCGGGACGAAGATTATGGCGGCGTCAGTGTTCCGGTGACATCGACCTGGACCCTGAAATCCACCGACGCGACCGCACACACGGCAACCCTTTCCCTGTCGGAGGAAGCCGACGCTTCGGCATTCAGCCAATCGCAGCAGCCGGCGATCGCAAATTTGATCAGCGGCTTTGCCGAGCGGGCAAAGAACCTCACCGCCGATCAGCTGGCTTCCGTCAAACGCGCCAGCAAGAGCCGAAGCGTCGAGCTCGTGGTGTCCCTGAACGATGGTTCGACGCTTGAAGCGTCGGAGATCGTCACCGTTGAGGCAGGCGGGACGAGGTTGCGCACATACACCCACATCCAACGCGAGGATATGCCGGCCAGCCTGCTGCTCCCCGCCGTGCTGACAGCAAAAGACCTGCAGGCGCCCGATTTGCATATCGAGCCGCTGCCATCGGCCAAGGCCGGGCCGGGCATCCTGGATGAGCTTTCGACACCGCCTGCTCCGCCGACGGCACCGCAAGAGGCGGCCATTGCTGCAGACAATGACGCGGCCAAGGCGATCGCGCCTGTCTCGCTTGAGGTGAAGAGTGCGGAGGTAACCCTGTCTCCCGTGTCCTACGACCATGGCCTGAATATCGTGCTCACCCCGGAAAGCGCCGCTACATTCCGCGATTTCACGCAGGCGGTATTGGGACGACAAACGCAGATGCTGATCAACGACGAGGTCGTCATGGAACCCTGGATGAGGGAGCCGATCATGGATGGTCGCATCGTTCTGGCGGGAACGGATAGGAAAGATCTGGAATCGATGGCGGAACAGTTGAGGGTTCCCGGGGCCAAGATTCTCGTCCGGTTACGCCCATGAGGGCGCCAGCTGTGTAAAGGCGGACTTCAATCTTTCGCTTCAGAGATCAGACGTATCAGAGTTCCGTCACTCGCCGCGGCACTGATTGCCGTTGCGATCTGCCGGAACGGCCCACGCGCGACGAGCGTCTCTGGCGGAGGGTGTTTTCCGGGACCCGGATCGATAAAGGCTGAGCACTCATGACCCGAGTCGAGCATTGCCATGTACGATGTCGTAACAATCGTTTCGCCGCAGGCGGCGCATCGAAGAATGTAGGAACCGCGGTGGACGATCGATTCTGTTTTGTCCAATCCGCAGGACGGGCAGGCCAACATATTGGTCATTGCTTCACTCCAGCATGAGCACGCGGCTCTAGGAAGCGGCGGCCAGAACGATGGCGATCGCGAGCAGCAACGGACCCATCCACTTGAAATGGCGAACCAACGGCGGCCGGCTGGCCGGCTTGCCTGGATATGGCAGATAACCAAGGCCGACGGACGTCATCCACAGGCCGGCGCAAAACATGATGATTTCGTCGATATAGGCTGCGATCATGACTTTCCTGCCTTCGGATCGGTGCGATATCTCCGTCTCCGCGTCCGATACCACTCATCCTACCCATCAGCACGGCCAGACGGAAGAGAAGAGTGGATCTGAGAGATTAAACTTTGGGTAGCATAATTACCTCGAATCCCCTAGTCATTCGAACTCGTACACACGAATCCGCTAGAGCCACTTTCTCGGGAATGTTTCATGCACAACGCCAAATTCATTCGTTACGCCGCCTTCTCTGCTTGCGTCGCTTTTGCGGCATTTCAGGCCGGGCAGGTTCTGGCCGATTCGGCCAATGACAAGTTCTTTGACGCAGCCCTTTGCAAGCCGCCCTATACGATGACATCGGCAATGAAGATCTATGATGTCGTGGAAGCTCTGGCCAAGCCGGACACATCATCCTTGGGCGCGGCGATCTACAAACTCCCGAACCAGATAGGCCGCGACGGCTTTAAGTCGACCGAGATTTTCTTTGCTAACAACGCTGTTGGCGTCTTGATCGAGGGCGAACGCGCCGACGATCTGGCCGCGAAATACGGTTTGAAGCCGGAGACCTCGGACCTGCTCGGCACATCCACCAAGGGCTATTCGCGCGAGCTGCCGGCAGATCTGCAGCCGGAACCCGGAATGGCCGGCCCCGGAAAGGTCTCCATCGTTGCCCGCCAAGGCAACGCCCTGCCAGGCAAAACCTTGCTGGCGTGTGAATTCGTTCAGGATTTCTAAGAGGCGTCGCATAAGCGCGCAAAACGGCGGGATGAAACCCTTTTCGAAAACCACATCCCAGCAGTTCGCTGCTCGAGAAAAGCATCTCGTTCATACCGTACTCGCCACGCCGGATGAATCGCCCTATGTGTGCAGGCTGCAGCGGCAGAGAACACGCAGTGGAGATCCTGAGATCATGCAAACCATTTGGAAGAAGCCGGTAACGCTCGCCCTTGAAGGGCCGGATCAGTGGGTGGTGATCCAGACGACCCAGGCCGCGACATGGGCGCTGGTCGAAGATTGGCCGACCGAAGAGGGGCCGGCCTTGGATAGAGCCTGTGCGGTTTGCGCCGATGTCATGGCGGGAAAACGAAACCGGGAAGAGGCGCGGCAGGCGTTCATCGACGCTGCTATCGAAGCCGGAATCCCGATTAAGGAATAGGGCCAGGAGGCTCTGCTAGCTGAACTTCCATCCGGTCGGCGAGAGCCAGGTAGCGCGGATGGTTCCGGAGAGGATCTAGGTCGCTGTCCTTTTTCATCCAGGCCACGACCGATGCGACATAGGTAGGCGACCCGGACGCCTGCCGCTCAAGGCAGGCGATGGCCTCTGCAGGTTTGCCGAGCTTCGCATAGCAACAAGCGAGATTATAGAGGACTCTGAGATCGTCCCCAGCGATTGCGGCGGCACGGGACGCCCACGACGCTCCACGCTCCATCTCGCCCAAATCCGCCAGCAAACAGCCGCCGTAGCACATAAGGATCGGCTCGTCGGGATGTGCGGCGATCTCTCCTTCTATCAGTCGGAGGCATTCTCGCGCCGACTGTACCGCCTCTTGATGGTGTCCAAGGGATACATGGACCGCTCGCAACTGGTCCCAGGCCCGATAATCATCTGGCTTCAAGGTGATGGTGCGCTCATAGAAGCCGCGCGCCCTTTCGAACTGGCCCTGCGCGTGAAAATTGCGCCCATGGAAGAAGTTCGCCTCGAAAGAGGTCGGATCTCGTTCGAGGGCGAGCTCAAACTCGGCCTCCGCCTCAGCGCGTAGGCCCTTGCTAAACATTGCGATGCCTCGCGATGCATGGGCGTCGGCGAGACCTGGATCGAGCTCCAGAGCCCGGTCGGCGTTGCCTATGATGTTGTCATATGTGGCGGTCGGATCGTTGGCGAGCAGAAGGTAGGAGTCGCAGTCGGCCAGTCCGGCATATGCCCGCGCATAGAGCGGATCGACGTCGATGGCCTTCGCGAATAGACCCCGGGCTGCCTTTATGCTCCTCGATTCGTGTCCACGGTTAAAGAACGATCGCCCCATCAGATAAATTTGATAGGCCTCCAGATTGTCGGTTCCCCGCTTGGTGATGGTCTCAAGCTCCTTTGCGAGGAGCCGCACCTTTAGCGCGTCGACAATGTGCTTGGAGATTTCGTCCTGCAGCGCGAAGATATCTTCAAGGTCGCGGTCGTACCGCTCCGCCCACACGTGCCGGCCATCCATTCCATTGATGAGCTGAGCCGCAATGCGCACTTTGGTTCCGGCCTTGCGCACGCTGCCTTCCAGCACATAGCGCGCGCCGAGTTCGCGTCCCACCTGCTTGATGTCCACGGAGCGACCTTTGTAGACAAAGCTTGAATTGCGGGCGATGACGCTGAGCGCCGACACTTTCGCAAGATCGGTAATGATGTCCTCAGTGACGCCGTCACTGAAGTATTCCTGTTCCGGATCGCCGCTCATGTTGGTGAACGGCAGCACCGCGATAGACGCGCCGTCGCGCTCGGCGGCGGCCGCCGCAGCGGGCCGCTTCGGCGGCGACCATGGGTGTGCGAAGCGCGCCATATGGACTTGTATGGGCCTCTCATGATTCTTCACGGAATGTTGGCCGAAATCCTCGAAATCGATCCCCAACCCGTTGCCGATGTGATCGCGCACAATGCCGGCGATCGCGACCCCGCCGGGATCGGCAAGGGATTGCAGGCGCGCCGCGACGTTGACCCCGTCACCATGGATGTCGTCGCCATCGACGATGATGTAGCCGAGATTGACCCCGATGCGATATACGAGGCGGTCCTGGGCGGCCTCCTGAGGTTCGGCTCTAGCCATCCCGCGTTGAACCTCGGTCGCGCACCTTACGGCATCGGCGACACTGGCGAACTCCACCAGCATCCCATCACCCATCAGCTTGACGATCCGTCCGTTGTGAGCGGCAATACAGGGGTCGACCAAGTCATGCCGCAACGACTTGAGGCGGCTCAGCGTACTGATGTCATCGATTTCCATCAAACGGGTGTAGCCGACGATGTCAGCTGAGAGGATCGCCGACAGCCTGCGTTGCATCGGAAGACCCCACACCCTGTTGACCGCAATGCTTGATCGTAGCGCTTAGAATCCGGCGCAATCATGTCGGGAAAATAGCAGACGCTAAAGGTGAGCCGCTGGGTGGCCGCTTTGGGTGCAATTGGCTCCTCCGGAAACACTGACGCCCTAAGCCGCTGCCGGGCGACCATCCAATTATGGTACCCTGGCTGTAGCGGTCGTTGATGACGGCGATAAAGACGGGAGCATCTGCTTTGGTGGCGTATTCCAGAGCCTCTTCTTGCGCAAGGGATCGTTACCTGCAGAGGCCGAGACGAGATCGCGCGGGGCTTCGCGTAGAGCCCGGCCTGCTAGGGTGCGCCATCACGGGGTGAATCGGAGAGCCTCAAGAAGCAGCTGGAAAGCCGGTGAAGACCGGCGACGGGAGGAATACGGCGAATCGGCAGTGCGGTTCTCGGCAGTTCGCCGGCCTGGAAAACCCGCCGAAGCAGTTCATGGCGGGCGGTGACGCCATATCAGCGGTGGTCCCTGTTCTGGAGCAGCGCCTCATTGAGCTGGATGCCTATGAAGAGCTGTCCAAGTCCACGAACGGATCGTTCTAAAACCGCGACGCTGACAGGAACGTCAAGCCGTCTCCGGGGCTTTGGCTCTCGCTAGGTCCTGCAGGAACTCTTCCATCAAGGGCTCGTCGCCGAACCGGCGATAAGCCCTTTCCGCTTCCAGCGAGAATGCCGGATGGGCTTCAACAAGGCTCGCCATGGTAGCCTGCGCCTTTTCAAGCTCTCCGCTTCCACCCTGCAACGCGGCTTGGATGAGAAGGCAATTCACATCGCGGGGCGCTCTGACAAGACACTCGCTGATGACCGTGGCCGCCTCTTCGCGGCGGCCATCGGCATAAAGCGCCTGACCATGCACGTAGGCATAGTATTCCGGCGCCATGGGGTGCAGTCGGCGCGCCCGCTCCGCGTTGGCGACAGCGTCCGGATAGTCTCCGAACCGGACCTGCGCTTTGGCCAGCGCAATCATACTGTCGGGATCGTTGGGGTTCAGTTCGACCGCACGCTGCGCCGCCTGAAGTCCGCCGGAATAGTCCGCCTGCAGCGCAAGTCCGAAACTGATTACCTGATATCCAAAACCGAGATTGGGATCGAGCCGCACGGCCTGCCGCGCCTCACTGAGCCCCAAATCCAGCTCGGGCGCTGCGGCTTGACCGCCGGGCCTTTGCGCCACTTCGCCGATATAGGTCAACGCAAGGCCTGCGCGGGCTGCGGCATAAGCCGGGTCCATTTCCAGGGCGCGCTGGTACAGGCCACGGGCGGCGAGAATAGCGTTATGGTCAGTGGCGCCGTGCCGGTAACGGTCGCGGGCCTGCAAGACTAGATCATAGGCCTGCAGACTATCCGTCGGCCGCAGCGCCGCCGCTGCCGCTTCGCTTCGGCCGATATAGGGCGCGAGTTGCGCGACGATTTCCGTGGTGAGCTCGCTCTGGACGGTGAAAACGTCAGCAACCTTCTTGTCGAAGCTGCGCGACCATAAGTGCGCGCCCGTGCCTACATCAATGAGCTGCGCCGAAACGCGGAGCTGGTCGCCTTCCCGGCGCGCGCTGCCTTCAACCACGTAATCAACGCCAAGCTTTGCCGCGAGCTTACGCACATCCGTCTCCTGACTGCGCACGGCATAGGTGGAATCGCGGGCGATGACCTGAAGCTCGGGATTACGAGCGAGCGCCGTGGTCACGTCCTCGGTCAGTCCGTCCGCAAAGTAAGGCTGGTTGCCGCTGCCGCTCATGGTTGCGAACGGCATGACGGCAATCGAGGGCCTGGGGTCTGCACGGGCCTGGTCCAGAGAGAGTGCAGCCGGGATGCCGCTCACCATCGCTGCCAGCGGAAGAGGTGAAATCTGGGTGCCGATAAGAATGAGAGCGATGGCAGCAACGCCATAAGACCAGCGCGCCGCGCTGCAGCGCAGGACATGTGGCACCTGCCGCCAGATCGACCAGGAAGAGCCCGCCCGCCTTACGCGGTACACTTCAAGCAGCTCGGGAATATTCTTGGCGCGCCTGCGGCCGACTCGCGCGAACAGATCGCCGCGGTTGCGCTCGGCGGCCATCACCACAGCGCCGCTGACGAATATCTGGCCGGGCTCGGTCATGGCTTCAAGCCGGGCCGCGACGTTCACCCCATCCCCATAGACATCACCATTATCCTCGATGACATCACCGAGGTTGATGCCGATACGCAGCTTGAAAGGCCCGTCGTCAAAACCTTGCTGGATGGCAAGTGCCGCATCAACGGCCGCGTTGACGCTCGGGAACATCGCAAGGAAGCCGTCACCCGTCGTTTTGAAGGTGGTTCCGCCATGGCGGGCGACAGTCGGGTCGATCAGATGGTCAAAAACGGTGCGCAGCTCTGCATAGGTGGAAGACTCGTCCTCGGCCATCAGCCGGCTATAGCCGACGATATCAGCGGCCATGATTGCCGCGAGCTTGCGTTGCATTTCAGTCTCCCAACGGAGTGGCTTGGCACACGGCCGTCACTGCTAACAATTGGTGTGCAGCGATCATTCAGACTAGTCCTGCAATTCGGGAAGCGGTAATCAATACAGCTCATAAATGCGTGAATATTTAGACGGTCCGTCAATTTGGCGGTCCGCCGGCCTCTACTTCGTCTGGAGCCGTCCCGTCGCCTCACCGATGAGGGCGAGCGCGATCACGCGAAGGCCGCGCTGGAGCGAGCGTTCGCGGCGTTGCGTCCTGACACGCGCGGGACTGAGGAGAAGATCGACGCGTCGCCCGCCTCATGCGGAAGAAGGCAACGCAAGGGCCGATACCTTTCCGCCGCGCCTACCTTCGCTCCGTTATCGATCAGGTCGAAGTCGATGGAAACCGCATCTTCGGAAGGCGGGACGTTCTGGAACGTCTGGTGATGAGCGGAGAGGCTGCGGCTGGAGCGCCCAGTTTTGTATGGAAAAATGGCGCACCCGAAGAGATTCGAACTCCTGACCCCCAGATTCGTAGTCTGGTGCTCTATCCAGCTGAGCTACGGGTGCGTGCAAAATGCGGCGGTGCCGCTTGCGTGGCGATCCTCTAAAACGTCCGTCGGGACAATGCAAGAGCATTTCTGAAAAAATCGCGTCTTTGTCTGCCCGAAGCTACGCCTTACGAAACCCCGTCACTTTTCAATATGCGTCCGGCTGCGGTAATCCTCCAGCGAAACCGGGCGATCGGGGATCTCGATGCGGAACTGGGTGCCGACCGTCGGTTTTTCCACCAGCGCGATCGTGCCGCCATGGGCGAGCACCAGCTCGCGGGCGATGGTGAGGCCAAGGCCGGTGCCGCCGGAGCGGGCGGAGCCGCGGAAGGCAGCAAAAAGGTTCTGGCGCGCCTTCAGCGGCATGCCGGGCCCGGTATCATCCACGGTGATGTTGACGACGCTGCCGACGCGCTGGGCGGAAACGGTGATGCGCCTGACGGAGCCTGGGCCGCCCTCGCCCGGCGACGTCAGCGCCTGCAGCGCGTTGCGGCAGAGATTGTGGATGACGCGGAAAAGCTGCTCGCTATCGGCATCGACCTCAAGCTCGGCGCCGATCTGCTCTGCGAATTCGATGCCGCTTTGCGGATCGATCGCCAGCATGTCCTTGACGTCCTGGGTCAGTTCCAACAGGCGGATATGGCGGCGGCGCGGCGCGGATTCACTCGCCTTGCCGTAGGACAGCACCTCGGTGGTATAACCGACGGCGCGGTCGATGGTGCGCAGCAGTTTCGGGGCAAAGCTTTTCACCATCGGATCATCGACATCGACCAGCCGGTCCGACATCAGCTGCGCAGACGCCAGGATATTGCGCATGTCGTGATTGATCTTGGAGACGGCGAGGCCGAGAGCGGCCAGGTTCTTCTGCTGCTTCAGCGTCTTCTGCAGCTCCATCTGCATCGAGGTGAGATTGCGGCCGGCGACCGCCAGTTCGTCGCGGCCGCCATCGCCGATATAGATATGGGCCGGGTTGTCAGGATCGGAGGAGAATTGCTGCATGCTGCCGGTCAGCCGGCGGATCGGGCCGATGAGGATGCGGTTGATCGCAAAGAAGATCAGCGTCGCCGTGAACAGCGAGATCAGCACCGACAGCAAGAGGACGTTGCGGGAATAGACGAACATCGCCCTGCGCAGCGGCCTGTCCTTCATCACCACCTCGACGCCGGTGTTGGTTTCGCCGACGGGGCCATAGACGCGGATTATCCTGCTGCCGCCGAAGACCAGCGTATCGAGTGCGTCGCGTATCGCCGTTACCGGCGGCACGTCAGTGAGATCATAGGCTTCATCGACGGAGGCCGGCATGTCGGTCGTCGCCAGCAGCCGCGAGGTGCCGTCCTTGCGCAGCACGATCGCCTTGGTGCCGGTCGCCTCCAGCGTCTCCTTCTGCAGCGCGCGCGGCAGCTCGACCGGCTGCAGCCCATCGATGACGATGGCGGCGGCAGCGGCGGTGTTCAGCCTGTCCTGCAGCCAGCGCACGCGCATGCTGGCGACCGAGGGAAAGAAGATCAGGATTTCGGCCAGCATGATAAAGAAGACGGTGAGCCAGAGCAGCTTGCCGGAGAGGCCGCCGAACATACGGGCAGGCGGGCACGGCGCCCTTACGGCCTCGCCGGCCGCCGGGTTTTCCGCCGAAGGATTGTCGGCCTGGTCTCTCATCGGCATTCTCGTCTCGCCCGATCGGCAGCACCCAGGCCGCCCTTACCGTTGAGCTCTATATTAGACCAAGATGCTCCGCTTTCAAATCTTTGCGAGCAGCGTCATGTCGTCACAAAGAAACGCCGCCCGGAGGCGGCGTTAGAGTGGCGTGACTCGAGTCTTTTATTTTACGCAATTCCGGACAGAAAATCGCTTTCACACTTTTCCTGGAATTGCTCTGAGGATCAAAACTCTTCCCAGCTCTGCTCGGCTGCGGCCGCATTGCCGCCGAAGGCGCGGGCGACCTTGGCAATCGCCCGGCGGGCGGGCGAGGCAACCGGTCTTTGCGGCTCGTGGCGGACGAGCGCCACGGGTGCCGGCGCATCATCCGGCAGTTTGAAGCGGGCAATGAGGCGCACCAGTCCACCAGCTTCGGCCGACAGCCTGTGCGTGGCGGCGGAGGTCTCTTCCACCATTGCCGCATTCTGCTGTGTCACCTGATCCATCTGGTTGACGGCGGTATTGACTTCCTTGAGGCCGGTCGACTGTTCGGTCGCAGCCGTCGCGATCGAATGGATATGATCGTTGATGGCAATGACGCGGGTGCCGATTTCGGCCAGCGCCTCGCCGGTCGCCTGGACCAGCTTGACGCCAACCTGCACCTCGTTGCCCGATTTGGTGATCAGCGCCTTGATGTCCTTGGCAGCCGTTGCCGAACGCTGGGCGAGTTCGCGCACTTCCTGCGCGACCACCGCGAAGCCCTTTCCGGCATCGCCGGCGCGTGCCGCCTCGACGCCGGCATTCAGCGCCAAGAGGTTGGTCTGGAAGGCGATCTCATCGATGACGTTGATGATCTGGCTGATTTCGCGCGAGGCCTGCTCGATCCGGCCCATGGCCTCGACGGCATTGCCCACGACGACACCGGAGCGGCCGGCATTCTCCTTGGCTTCGGACACCATGATGGTGGCTTCATGCGCCCGCTCGGTGGAATTCTGGACGACGGCGGTGATCTCGTCGAGTGCTGCCGAGGTCTCTTCGAGGGCGGCTGCCTGCTGCTCGGTGCGCTTCGACAGGTCGTCGCTGGCATTGCGCAGCTCGGCGGTGTTGCCGTTCATCGCTTCCGTCGTCTCGCGCACTTCGCGCATCGTCGCCTGCAGGGTGACAAAGGTATTGTTGACGTTCTGCTGCAGCTCGGCGAAGGCGCCCTGGAAGTTGCCGCTCATCGTCTGGGTGAGGTCGCCTTCGGCAAGGCTTGCGATGACGCGGCGGGTCTCACCGATGCCGGCATCGACGCTCGACAGCAGCATGTTGATGTTGCCGGCGAACTGATTGAGGTTATCGTCCTCGTAGTCCTTGCTGATGCGGTGGCCGAAATCGCCGGCTGCTGCCGCTGCCACGACGACAGACATGCTCGACTGCAGGTCGTCGCTCTTGGCGCGCATCGCCGCCTCCTGGGCGTTCAGGCGCTTGACGGCAAGGCCGTTCGCCTTGAAGACCGCTACCGCTGCGGCCATCTCGCCGATTTCATCCGGACGGCCGGCAAAGGGGACCTCGGCGTCGAAATTGCCGTCGGCAACTTCCTTGATCGCATGGGTGACGCGCTTGATCGGGCGGCTGAGATGGCTGGTGCCGATATAGAAGCCCATGCCGACGCCGACCGCGATGCCGATGCCGGTGATGCTGAGCACAAGCATCAGCACCCAGGAGCGGAAGCTCTCGATCTCGGCGTTGACGGTCTCCAGCGCTGCCTTGTCGATGGCGACGACGGCATCGATTTCCGCCTGGAACGCCTTGCGGTTGGCGCGGTTGGCGTCATTGTTGCCTTGTTGGCCGGCGGCTTCGGGGCCGACTTCCGTGCCGAGGCGGGCCGTTTCCGTGCGGAAGGTGCGGAATTCCGCGGCGCGCGCGACAAGCTTGGCAAAATCGTCCTTTTCATCCTCGGGAACGAGCGGCGCCCAGCCCGAGATGACCTTGTCGATCTCGTCGAGGCCGGCCAGCAAGCCCTTGGCGAAGTTCGGCGTATCCTTGATCGTTTTGGCGGCATAGATACCGCGCGATTCCATGACCACGGCGGTGACGAAACGATTGAGGCGTTCGCCGGCATAGGCGCGGCTGGCGGCCTGCTCGTAAGCCGTCAGGTTGCGACTGTATTCGTGCATGGCGGACAATGCCGTCGCACCGATCAGAAGTGCGACCGCGCCCATCACGCAAACCAGCAGATTAATTTTGCCCCGGATCTTCAATGCAATGCTCCTAGCTACGCCACTGCCTGGAAAGCAAATTCCCAGTCGATACGTTGAATATCGGCGAAATTTATTAAAGTTAGATTTCTAATATTTACGATTATGGCTTCGGAATTGATCCATGCCGAATACGGTCGGGCGGCGTAAACGCCTGAAAACCGGGGCGATCGATCTGCCGCGGCGCAAAATTACAACCACTCGGGGCAGGCCTCATTTCTTAACACCAGAGTGCGAAATTACTTTCGTGACCGGCAGCGCAGAGCGAAATTATCCGGCATAATTGACTTTTACAGGCTTCATCCTTATAAGCCCGCGCACGTTCGGTCACTCAAGCCTTTCATGGCCCCGCCCGTTCGAAAAACAACGCTCCTTGCATTATGCAAATTCAAGAAGGGCCGCACTCCGCGGTGTTTAAAATAAATGAAGCGTACCTACCAACCATCCAAGCTTGTTCGCAAGCGTCGCCACGGTTTCCGTGCCCGCATGTCCACGAAGGGTGGCCGCAAGGTCATCGCAGCCCGCCGCGCGCAGGGCCGCAATCGTCTGTCGGCGTAAGCCGGGTTGCCCGGTAAGAGATGGCGGGCGAATTGACGATCAGTGATAAGAAACACACTGTCGGGCGGCTGAAGAGCCGCCCGCAGTTTCTTGCCGCGCGCGAGGGCGAAAAACGCCGGGGCGGCTTCTTCCTTCTCGAAGTCCTCGACCGGAAGGAACCCGACAGCCAGGCACGCGTCGGTTTTACAGTCACCAAAAAACATGGCAACGCGGTCGAACGGAACCGTATGCGCCGCCGCCTGAAAGAGGCGGTGCGGCTTCATGCGGGGTTTGCAATGCAGCCCGGACACGACTATGTGGTTGTCGCGCGCAGGGACGTGCTTGACGCGTCCTTCCAGGAATTGGCCGCGGAACTGAAATCCCGCGTGGAAACCAGGCCGAAACATCGGCGCTCCGGAGACGGACGCCCCAGGAACGTATGATGGAAAACAACCGCAATTATTTCATTGCGATCGCTCTCTCGGTGCTGATCGTCCTCGGCTGGCAGTTTCTCTATATGAACCCGCGCATCGAGGCCCAGCGCAAGGCGCAGGAAGCTCAGAAGGCGCAGCAGCAGACCGAGCAGGTGCAGCAGCCCGCAGCAGGCGGTCAGGCACCGGCCCAGACGAGCGGCGCTGCCCCTTCCGGCCAGGCGGCCGCGACGGCGACGCTCGAGCAGGCGTTGGCAAAGACCCCGCGCGTCGTCATCGATACGCCGGCACTTTCCGGCTCGATCAACCTTGCCGGCGCCCGTCTCGACGATCTGAAGCTCAAGGGCTATCACGAGACCGTCGACGACTCGAGCCCGATCATCACGCTGTTCAGCCCGGCGGAAACCAAGGACGGCTATTTCACCGAACTCGGCTATATCGGCAGCGACGCGACGGGCAGCGTTCCGGGTCCCTCGACGCTCTGGACCGCACCTGAGGGCGCCAAGCTCACCGAAAAGACGCCGGTGACGCTTTCCTATACCAATGACAAGGGCCTGACCTTCACCCGCACCATTTCCGTCGACGAACGCTACATGTTCACCGTCGCCGACAAGATCGAAAACACAGGCCAGGCGCCCGCTGCGCTGTCTTCCTACGGCCGCGTGACGCGTTACAACAAGCCGACGACGCCGTCCGTCTACGTCCTGCATGAAGGCTTCATCGGCGTGATCGGCGATGACGGCCTGATCGAAACCAAATATAGCGCCGTCGAGAAGGAAGCCGTGGCACCGGCGAAATCCACCGGCGGCTGGCTTGGCATCACCGACAAATATTGGGCGGCGACAATCGTTCCGCCGCAGAGTGCCGCCTATGAGGCGCATTTCTCCTATTTCGCCGATGGCCAGCCGCGCTATCAGGCCGACTACAAGGACGATGCCTTCACCGTTGCGCCGGGCCAATCGATCGAGCTGAAGAACCTCGTCTTCGCCGGCGCCAAGGAAGTGCCTGTTATCGACGGTTATGAGGCCAGCTATTCGATCCCGAAGTTCGACCGGCTGATCGACTGGGGCTGGTTCTATTTCATCACCAAGCCGATGTTCAAGCTGATGGACTTCTTCTTCCGCTACTTCGGCAATTTCGGCGTGGCGATCCTGTGCACCACCATCGTCGTCAAGGCTCTGTTCTTCCCGCTCGCCAGCAAGCAGTACGCTTCGATGGCGAACATGAAGCGCATGCAGCCGAAGATGGAGGAACTGAAGGCGAAATTCGCCGACGACCGCATGGGGCTGCAGCAGGCAACGATGCAGCTCTACAAGGAAGAAAAGATCAACCCGATCGCCGGCTGCTGGCCGGTGGCGCTTCAGATCCCGATCTTCTTCTCGCTCTACAAGGTGATCTACATCACCATCGAAATGCGGCACGCACCCTTCTTCGGCTGGATCAAGGACCTTTCGGCGCCCGATCCGACGACGATCGTCAATCTGTTCGGCCTGCTGCCTTTCGAGGGGCCGACGCTGCTGCACCTCGGCGTCTGGCCGCTGATCATGGGCGTCACCATGTTCGTGCAGATGCGCATGAACCCGACGCCGCCCGATCCGACACAGGCGATGATCTTCAACTGGATGCCGCTGGTGTTCATGTTCATGCTGGCAAGCTTCCCGGCCGGCCTGGTCATCTACTGGGCCTGGAACAACACGCTCTCGGTGGCGCAGCAGGGGCTGATCATGAAGCGCCACGGCGTCAAGGTCGAACTCTTCGACAATCTGAAGGGTCTGTTCCGACGAAAAGAAGCGCCGTCGAAATGACGCTTGCCAAGCCCCGCTCCGGCGGGGCTTTTCATTTCCGGGTGGCGGACGAAGGACACAAGGCATGCCGCGCAGGCGCCTGAAAAGCTTGACATCCGCCCGCAAAACCATGAAGCCCGGTAAAAGACCCAACCCAGAGATTGCAGAGCCCGCATGCCCGAAACCGAAAAGCCGCTCTTCGGCCACCCATGGATCTTCATCCGCGGCGTGCCGTCCCTGAACTTCCTGCCGCCGGAAGGGCCGCTGGAAGTGGCCTTTGCCGGTCGCTCTAATGTCGGTAAATCCTCGCTGATCAATGCGCTGGTCGGCCAGAAGGGCCTGGCGCGCACCTCGAACACGCCCGGACGCACGCAGGAACTCAATTATTTCGTGCCGGACGGTTATTCCGGCGAAGGCCAAGACCTGCCGCCGACGGCGATCGTCGACATGCCGGGTTATGGTTATGCGCAGGCACCGAAGGAGCAGGTCGACAAGTGGACCAAGCTCGTCTTCGATTATCTGCGCGGCCGCGCGACGCTGAAGCGCGTCTATGTGCTGATCGACAGCCGCCACGGCATCAAGAAGAACGACGACGATGTGCTTGATCTGCTCGACAAGGCCGCCGTCTCCTACCAGATCGTGCTGACCAAGACCGACAAGATCAAGGCGGCTGGCGTGCCGAAGCTCATTGCCGAAACGGCGGAAAAGATCCGCAAGCGCCCGGCCGCCTATCCCGGCGTGCTGTCCACCTCGTCCGAAAAGGGCGACGGGCTGGACGAACTGCGCCAGGCGATCGCCGAAACCGTCGGCATCGCCCGCTGGAAGTAGAGGGCGTAAGCGGCCCGGACGCGGCGACCTGTCTGGTGTAAAGGCCTCCGCGACACCTCAAAGTTGAATATGTTTCCAATTGAAAACTAAAGGTTGACGATGCAAGCTCGATGAGCTAGACATCGATCATCGAATTTTGCTTGCTGGCTTGGTTATCGCGCGATTGGCACCGCGCTCTGAACGAACTTCCTTTCAAAAATCGCTATCACCATCCGCATCGCCTTGGCGTTGCGGTTCTTCAATATTGCTATGAAAGGGTTCATCATCATGGCCACTGGCACCGTTAAATGGTTCAATTCCACCAAAGGCTTCGGCTTCATTCAGCCTGATAATGGCGGCGACGACGCCTTCGTTCACATCTCCGCCGTCGAGCGCGCCGGAATGCGCGAACTCGTCGAAGGCCAGAAGATTGGCTTCGACCTCGAGCGTGACAACAAGTCGGGCAAGATGTCCGCTTGCAATCTCCAGAACGCTTAAATCGGTATCGCTTCCCTTTGACCACGGATGTACTGGCACTGCCGGAAGCACGTTATCAATCCAAGGCCAGGCAATTTGCCTGGCCTTTTTTGTTTTCGCTCGCGCGTCGAGCCCATCCGTATCGGAGCCAACATGACAGAGACATACAGCAAATCTCGACAGCGGGCGGAGATTGCCTTCGGCAACGTCCAGACCCAGTTCTTCGCGAAGAACCAGGCGGCCGAAGAGCTCGAATCCGACGCCCAATCGCAACAGGCAAAGACGTTGCGGCTTCGGGAGGCCCGGCTTGCCAGGGAACAGAGTGACCGGGTGTCGGCAACCTCTGCCCTCGTTGCGAAACGCGCCAGGGCCCGCTGAGATCACAACCCGATCGCCAAGCCTCGAGATTTAAAACGCGTCTGAATCGACGGGCTTGCAGATCGCTCGCTGCAGCATGGGCGAAGGCGTGCTGACATTCACTCGCATCAAGGAAGCATCAATGGCAGAGACTCCGCAGGAACTTCAGTCGATCAATACTGCCTGGCAGATCGCCATTCAGGAAATTCTGCGCATGGTGATCAGAGACATGTATCACGGCGGCGGCGAGGCTTCGTTCAAGACGCATATCAAGCGTATCGAAGAAGCGGCCGTCGACAGTATTTACACGGATTTGCGGCTGCGCGGGACTGATGAATGGACGGAAGTGCTGGTCAAGGAAAGGGCGAGCAATTTCGTTACGACCCTGCTGACGTCATTTACCTATGACCGGGCTTAAATCACCCTGTGGCAGGAAATCGATGGACGTGCCGCCGATCAACGCTTGCGTCCCAGCAGTTTTTAAAGCAACCCTAGTTCTCCTGCTGTGCGGGAAAAGCCGCGTCCAAGAGTAATATTTGATGACCGATAGCAAAGACCAGCCGATTTCGCCGGAAGGCGTCGGCAACTTGCCCCATCTTGCCGAAGCCCTTGATGACGACCGGTTTCGACACTTTCTCGATCATGTGCCATTCGCGGTGGCTGTCTCAGAACTCGGTGGCGACGAGCCGCTGGTTTATGTCAATCTCGAATTCGAACGGCTGACGGCGCTTGAGGCAACCGAGGTCCAGGGAAAACCCTGGCCGGAAATTAAATTGAACTCCACCGCCGTCTCCGGAGAGGTGCCGCTCACAGCCGCGGTGACCTCTGCGGAAGAGTATGTTGGTGCCTTCTCGCTCGCCGCCGAACCCGAGAGCACCGTCATTATCGATGTTTGGTCGAATACGATCGTCGACGATGATGACACCCCACTCTTCCGATTGGTGGCCTTTGCTGCCCGCAATGAGGCGACGGCCGCTGAGAGCTTCAGCGAACTGCTGACGGAGAAAGATGTCCTTCTGCGGGAACTACAGCATCGCGTGAAGAACAATCTTCAGATGATCACGGCGCTCATCCGAATGGAGGCGCGCAATGCTCAACAGAATGAGGAAAGCGAAAGGTTTGCACGGCTTGCCGGGCGGATTGAAGCCTTGGCCCTGCTCTATCGCTCGCTGTCAGACGAAGAGAAAGGCGCCACAGTCGATCTTGGTACCTATGTCAGCCAGATTGCCGCCTCGGTGATGGCGGCCCATGCCGTGGAAGGGATCCGGCTGGACATGAAGGTCGATACCTGGCCGGTTTCGGTCGATGTCGCCATGCCGGCCGGCCTCGTCATCAACGAACTCCTCACCAATACGCTGAAGCATGCCTTCTTGGGGCGCGATGGCGGCGAAATCACGCTCCGCTGTGTCGTCAGCGATACCGGGTGCAGGATCACCGTTGCTGATAACGGGGTCGGTCTTCCCCAGGATGTGACCTGGCCGCAGCCGGGAAAGCTGAGCGCGATGATCGTACAGTCGCTGAAACAGAATGCCCGCGCCGAGGTTGAAGTAAGCTCATCCCCTGACACCGGCATGAGTGTTTCCCTCGTCTTCCCGAGAGCTGAAGTGGCCCAATAGAGCGCCGCGCGTCTTTTCAGACGCGCTAGGGACGCTCTATCACTTTGAATCTGCGCGTAATCCTTTCCGAAAATCGATTCCGATTTTCGGGGTTATGCGCTAGCCACCTCATCAATTGTGTTTGGGGCGCCCTTAGAGCGGTTCAGCTTTTTATGGAAGCGCAGAACCGCTCTAACCTTTTGTTTTTGCGCAATTCCGGACGGAAAACCGCTCTGCACTTTTCCTGGAATTGCTCTAGGAGCGCCCCAATGCATCTGCCGATACGAGCGGGCCTACATCTTCGGCAGCAGCACCTTGTCGACGACGTGGATGACGCCGTTCGACTGTTTGACGTCGGCGATCGTCACATGGGAAACGCGGCCGTTTTCATCGGTCAAGGTGATCTTGCCCATGTTTTCCTTGGCTTTCAGCACGCAGCCGCCGACGGTCTTGATGTCGTGCTCGCCTCCGTCATCCTTGATCATCTTGGCGACGGTCTTGGCCATCGCATCGGCGGCAACGACGTGGCAGGTCAGAACCTTGGTCAGCGTTGCCTTGTTTTCCGGCTTCAGCAGTGTATCGACGGTGCCCTTCGGCAGGGCGGCGAAAGCTTCGTTGGTCGGCGCAAAGACGGTGAAGGGGCCTTTGCCCTCGAGCGTGCTGACCAGGCCGGCTGCCTTGACGGCTGCGACCAGCGTCGTGTGATCCTTGGAGTTCACGGCGTTCTCGATGATGTTCTTGCTATCGAACATCGCCGCACCGCCGACCGTCGGGTTTTTCGCGGCGGCAAAGGCGACAGCGGACATGGCGGCGGCGAGCGCGAAGCCGCGCAATACGGACTTGATCATGATTTTCTCCTCACCGGATACAGTCCGCCGGCTTTATGCCTGAGCGTCGTCCGGACATTTCGAACTACGGAGGGCCGCGCCGAAGAGTTTCAGACAGGAGAAATGATTTATGACCGACACGATCATGACCGGTGCGATTAGGGTCGGCGCAGGGGGCCGCTTGCGATCACCGGACCGGTTGCCTGGCCGGTCGGCGAACCGCCGAAGGGTTCGAGACTGACGGCAAGCGTTGCGCCATCGGCTATCATGCTGCGCAGTTCGGCGGGAATGACAAGTTCACCGCTTTCGCCCGGCTGGAAGACGCCGAGCGATCTCGTCATGCCGCTGCCCGGGACCAGCCAAAGTTCCAGCGACTTCTCCTCCGGCTTGCCGGCGGCGACCGGCACGATCTTCAGCCGGCCGCTCTGAAGCTCGTAGGAGGCAAGAAGATTGATGGTGCTGTTCTGGCCCGAAAGCGAGGCCACCAGGGGTGCAGGCCCCTGCGGCTCCGGCACCACGCCGGAGGCGAAGATGACGGCGCTGACGGCGACGACGATGCAGGCAAAGCTCAGCGAGCGCCAGAAAACGGCTGAATTCCAGAGCCCCTGCGAAAAGGATGGGGGCTTTTGGCCATCGCCGAACAGCCGCGCCTCGATCTGCTTGAAGGTTTCCCGGTTCGGAGCAACGCCTTCATACTCGTCGTTGAAGGAAGAGAGGTTGGTTTCCCAGCGGCTGACGATCGCAGCGAAGGGGCGGTCGTGGCGCATGCGCTCTTCCACCACCCGGCGATCCTGCAACGACAGGACGCCAAGCACATATTCGCCGGCGAGAACCTCGTCGCGGGAGCGGTCTCCCTTGCTTTTGTCGGGCGATGTCATCGTTCCATGCACTCTCTCAGTTTCAAGAGGCTGCGTCTGAGCCAGGTCCGCATCGTGTTCAGCGGGACACCAAACTGATCGGCCAGTTCCTGATAGCTCAGCCCTTCGACATAAGCCCGTTTCACCGCGACCGCACGATCAGCTTCCAACTCTTCCATGCAGGTGTCAATCCGCCTTCCTTCATCCTTGGTCACCGTCTGCATTTCCGGGTCGGGTCCGGCATCGGCAAGATCGTAGACCGTGTCCAATTCGTCGGCGACGGGCTTGCGCGCCCGCAGCGCATCGATCGACCGATTGCGGGCGATCGCCGCCAGCCATGCCGAGGACGAACCCGAGGCGACGGAGAAGCTGCGAGCGCGTTGCCAGATGCTGATATAGACTTCCTGCAGAGCTTCTTCGGCTTCCGTGCGATCCTTCAAGATACGCAGGCAGATCGAAAAAAGTTTCGGTGCGGTCTGATTGTAGAGGGCCACGAAAGCCCTGCGATCGCCGAGTGCGACGCGGCCGATCAAGTCTGCGATCTCATCGCCTTGCATGCCGTTCCTCATCTCAAGCTTGCGTGCGCCAGACGGTAACGGCGTCCGGCTCCGCGACAGATACGAAAAACTATTGCCCTCTGGATTATTCCCTCTGTCAGAAACTTGCGATAAAAGGCCGCGAACAATTCTGCGGGGTTCCCATGAACGAAACCGAAAGCGAAATGCAGGCACGGCTTCTGGCCAAGGCACTGCCCTTCATGCAGCGTTACGAGAACAAGACGATTGTCGTGAAATATGGCGGCCACGCCATGGGCAATCCCGAGCTCGGCAAGGCCTTTGCCAGCGACATCGCGCTGTTGAAGCAATCGGGCGTCAACCCGATCGTCGTTCATGGCGGCGGCCCGCAAATCGGCGCCATGCTGAGCAAGATGGGCATCGAATCGAAATTCGAGGGCGGCCTTCGCGTCACCGACCAGAAAACGGTCGAGATCGTCGAGATGGTGCTCGCCGGCTCGATCAACAAGGAAATCGTCGCGCTCATCAACCAGACCGGCGAATGGGCGATCGGCCTTTGCGGCAAGGACGGCAACATGGTCTTCGCCGAAAAGGCGCGCAAGACCGTGAAGGATCCGGATTCGAACATCGAGCGCGTGCTCGATCTCGGTTTCGTCGGCGAAGTGGTCGAGGTCGACCGGACGCTGCTCGATCTGCTTGCCCGCTCCGAGATGATCCCGGTCATCGCGCCCGTGGCGCCTGGCCGCGACGGCGCCACCTACAATATCAATGCAGATACCTTCGCCGGCGCCATTGCCGGTGCGCTGAACGCAACCCGGCTGCTGTTCCTGACCGATGTGCCGGGCGTGCTGGACAAGAACGGCCAGCTCATCAAGGAGCTTTCGGTCGCCGAAGCACATGCGCTGATCGCCGATGGCACGATCTCGGGCGGCATGATCCCCAAGGTCGAGACCTGCATCGATGCGATCAAGGCCGGCGTGCAGGGCGTCGTTATCCTAAACGGCAAGACCGCCCATTCCGTGCTGCTCGAGATCTTCACCGAGCACGGCGTCGGAACGCTGATCGTTCCCTGAACCAGGCTGCGCCCTTCACTTGCGAAGAGCGGATCTTCCTGACGCGGAAACAGGGTATCGAGGAAACAAATGCGCCTGACAGACTGCTATAATTTTCACGATTTCCGGCGCATGGCTAAACGGCGTCTTCCCGGACCGATATTCGACTATATCGACGGCGGTGCCGATGACGAGGTGACGTACCGGCGCAATACCGCGGCCTTCGAGGCCTGCGATCTGGTGCCCGACGTTTTGCGCGGTGTGGCCGATGTCGACATGTCGGTGACTGTCATGGGCCAGAAGCTCGCAATGCCGGTCTATTGCTCACCGACAGCGTTGCAGCGGCTTTTTCACCACCAGGGGGAGCGGGCGGTCGCGGCGGCGGCGGCAAAACACGGGACGATGTTCGGCGTCTCCTCGCTCGGCACGATCAGCCTGGAGGAAGCGAGACGGATCAGCAACGGGCCGCAGGTCTATCAGTTCTATTTCCACAAGGACCGCGGCCTCAACCGCGAGATGATGGCGCGAGCAAAAAATGCCGGCGTGCAGGCGATGATGCTGACGGTCGACAGCATCACCGGCGGCAACCGCGAGCGCGACAAGCGCACGGGCTTTGCCATTCCCTTCAAGCTCAATCTTGCCGGCATGACCCAGTTCGCGATCAAGCCTTCCTGGGCGATCGACTGGCTGACTCATGAGCGCTTCCGGCTGCCGCAGCTCGAAAACCACGTCAAGATGGATGGCGGCACGCTGTCGATCAGCCGATACTTCACCGAGATGCTGGACCCCTCGATGTCGTGGGACGACGTGGCGGAGATGGTGCGCGAATGGGGCGGGCCATTCTGCCTGAAGGGCATCATGTCGGTGGAAGACGCCAAGCGCACCGCCGAGATCGGCTGCAGCGGCATCGTGCTTTCCAATCATGGCGGGCGCCAGCTCGACGGCTCGCGCAGCGCATTCGACCAGCTGGCCGAGATCGTCGACGCCGTGGGCGACCGGATCGACGTGATGATGGATGGCGGCGTGCAGCGGGGAACGCATGTTCTTAAAGCGCTGTCGCTGGGGGCGAAGGCCGTCGGGCTCGGGCGCTACTATCTCTTCCCGCTTGCCGCTGCCGGACAGCCCGGCGTCGAACGGGCGCTGGAGACGATGCGCACCGAGATCGAGCGCGGCATGAAGCTGATGGGCTGCACCTCGGTCAGCCAGCTCAGCCGGCGGAATCTTCGCTTCCGTTCCTGAGCGGAATGGGATGTCATTCCAGGCCGCAGCTTTCGCACCAGATCTGCGGCCCTCAGGCATTCGACGTCAAAGCGGGCTATAAATCGCCGCCGCCTCCTGTTTCAACTTTTCCATCATCGACCGGTAAGGCCCCGGACCATAACTGACACGGCCGACGCCGAGCTTTGCCAGCGTCTTCACATCAGGGGCGCCTGTCCGCATCATGATGTTGACCGGCAGCGGCGATGCGGCGCAGATCTTTTCGATCAAGGCGGGATCGATCAAGCCAGGCACGAAGAAGCCGCTGCCGCCTGCGGCCGCATAGGCCTTGCCGCGCTCGATCGCCTCGTCCACCAGACCAGCATGTTTGGAAAGATCGCTCTCGGCCAGGAAGAGATCGGTGCGGGCGTTGATGAAGAAGGGAATGCCCTTGCCTTCCGCCATGGCGCGAATGGCGCGGATGCGGGCCGCCTGCCTCTCGGCCGGATAAAGCCCGCCACCGCCGACCACCTGATCCTCGAAATTGATGCCGATAGCGCCGACCTCCACCAGCTTGGCGACATTGGCGGCCGCACCCTCAGCCTCGGCCGAATAGGCGCCTTCGAAATCGACCGAAAGCGGCAGGTCGATGACAGCGGTGATGGATTTCGCGGTCTCGACCAGCACCGACATCGGCAGCTTCTCGCCGTCGGCATAACCATGGGCAGCCGCGACCGACCAGCTTCCTGTGGCAAGCGCCTTGGCGCCGCCATCGGCGACGGCCTTGGCCGTGCCGGCATCCCAGATATTGTAAAGAACAACCGGGGCGCCCTTGCGATGCAATGCGCCGAATGCCTTGGCCTTTTCGTTCTGGTTCATGCTGTCTCCTCCATCTTTGCTTGCGTGCTGATCTTCTCTTCATGCCGCAGCAGCCATTGCTTGCGCCAGAGCCCGCCGCCATAGCCGGTCAACGAACCATCCGCGCCGAGGATGCGATGGCAGGGCACGATGATGGCAAGCTGGTTGGCGCCATTGGCGCGGCCGACAGCACGCACCACTTCCGGCCTTTCCATTTCCCTTGCGAGATCGCCATAGGCGCGCGTCTGGCCAGCAGGAATCTCCATGAGCTTTGCCCAGACATGTTTTTCGAAGGGTGTGCCGCCGGGCGCCAATGGCGTCTTGAAGACGGTGAGCCGTCCTTCGAAATAATCCCGGATCTCCGCCGCGATCTGATCAATCGCCGGCGTGCGGCCGATCGCGACCGACGAGCGGATGCGCTTCTGCAGCGCCTCGAGCTCGGTCGGCAGCGCCTTACGGTCGTGGAATTCGAGAAGATGCAGATGCGTCTGGTCGGCGACGGCTATCATCGGCCCGAGCGGGGTGTCGAACCAGTCGGCAAAGAGCAGTTCGCGGTTCTGCGACAGCGCCGGCGCCTTGCCGACCAGCCGCTGGAAAGCCGCCCGGAAACCGCTTGGGGAGTCATATCCCGCATCGAGCTGCGCATCGATGACGCGCGCGCCATCGGCCAGTTGCCGGGCCGCTTCACCCAGCCGGCGATAGCGGACGATATCGTGGAAGGTCATGCCGAGCGCCCGCTTGAAGGCGCGACGCACGGTCGAGGGATCGTGGCCTCGGCGCACAAGCTCATCTTCGGTCCAGCGCAGCTGCGGCTCACGGTCGAGCGCGGCAAGCAGCTCATCGACGATCGGCTCCCTGCCCGGCTGCTCCAGCGGCCTGCAGCGCTGGCACGGGCGGAAGCCGGAATGCATGCAGGCGGCGATCGTATCGAAAAAGAGCGTATTTTCCCGCTTCGGCTTACGCGCCGGGCAGGTCAGGCGGCAGAAGATGCCGGTCGTCTTCACGCAGACATAGGCTTGCCCCTCATAATCGGCACTGCGTGCGATCAGGGCATCATAGAGCGTATCATCATCGGGGCGTACGAAAAGCATGACCGCTTTCTAGCATTCAGTGCCGGCGCCGTCCGCCGAAAATCGGGCGTCTATTCTCTCTTGTCGATTTCCTTGGCGGATAAGCCGTGCCATAAGACCGCCATGACCAAGATCGACCGCACGCCTGATAAGACCGATTTCGAGCACGTCACAGACTGGGTCTTCGACCTCGACAACACGCTCTATCCGCATCATGTCAATCTCTTCGCGCAGATCGACAAGAACATGACCGCCTATGTTGCGGCACTCCTGAAGATGGAGCGGGAAGAGGCGCGCAAGCTGCAGAAGCAATATTACCTCGATCATGGCACGACGCTGCAGGGCCTGATGATCCATCACGGCATCGACCCGAACGACTTCCTCGAAAAGGCGCATGCGATCGACTACACGGCGCTGACGCCGCAGCCGGAACTCGGCGAGGCGATCAAGGCGCTGCCGGGGCGCAAGTTCATCTTCACCAATGGCAGCGTCAAGCATGCCGAAATGACGGCGGAGGCGCTCGGCATTCTCGAACATTTCGACGACATCTTCGATATCGTCGCCGCCGACTACGTGCCGAAGCCGGCGCAGGCGACCTACGACAAGTTCGCGGCGCTGAAGCGGGTCGAAACCACCAAGGCCGCCATGTTCGAGGATCTACCGCGCAACCTGACGGTGCCCAAAGCGCTCGGCATGCAGACCGTGCTGCTGGTGCCGCGCAATCTGGAAGAGACGGTCGTCGAATGGTGGGAAAAGACCAGCGGCGATGAGGATCACATCGATTTCGTCACCGACGACCTTGCCGCTTTTCTCGGCAAGATTACCGGCTGAAGCATTACCAAGTTTTCACTTAGCTTACCGATGTTTAACTGGGTCTTGCGGACCTGCTGCCATAGCTTCTTTCGTGAGGGGACACCTTACGAAAGGCAAACACGATGTACCGCAACAAGCTGATACTGGCAGCGCTTTCCTCCACCCTCATCTTCGGCGCAGCCGCCGGAGCCGGCTATGCAGCGCCCGGTGACGGGCCGCGTCAGCACCCCGGCAGGCACGGTCCCATGCACGGTCCGGGGCCTGCCGCCTTCCGCGAAATCACGTATGTCAGAATGCTCAAGCAGTTCGACACCAACAAGGACGGACAGATCTCCAAGGACGAGGCGACCGCCGGCATCGACAAGATCTTCGCTGCGATCGACACCAACAAGGACGGCTCGCTGACCCCAGGCGAAATCGGCGCATACCAGAAAGCGCAGATGCAGGCGATGAGAGATCAGCGCAAGCAGGATGCCAGCAATAACAAGGATGTGAAGACCGCAGACGCGACGCCTGATAATAACGACCAGGGCCGGCCGCCTCAGGGTGGTCACGAGGGTCGTGACGGACATCGCTGGATGCGCCATGGCGGCAACATCATGCGTGCCTCGATCATGATGCACCGGGTCGACACCGACCAGAACGGCCAGATTTCCAAACAGGAAGCTGAAGCCGGCATGGACAAGCTGTTCACTCGAATGGACCGCAACAAGGACGGCGTCATCTCGATCGACGACATGCCGGACCGGCCACTTCTCTAAAGCCAAGCGACGACTTGCCCTCGCCTTTCCCCGGCTCGACGGGGAGAGGCTCCGCAGTTTGTGCCTCTGAAGCGCCTATTCGCGGTGTTCGTAGAAATCCTGGACGATCTTCCAAGCGGCTTCTGCCGTATCCACGAAGCTGATCAGCTTGACGTCGTCGGGCGCGATCGTGCCGAATTCGGCCAATGCCTCGAAATTGATAATGCTCCTCCAGAAGGTCTCGCCGAAGAGGATCAGCGGCAGGCGCTCCATGCGGCCGGTCTGGATCAGCGTCAGGCATTCGAAGAATTCGTCGAGCGTGCCGAAGCCGCCCGGGAAGACCGCGATCGCCTTGGCGCGCACCATGAAATGCATCTTGCGGATGGCGAAATAGTGGAAGTTGAAGCTGAGCTCCGGCGTCACATAGGCGTTCGGCGCCTGCTCGTGCGGCAGCACGATGTTGAGGCCGATCGAAGGGGCGCCCTCGTCGGCTGCGCCGCGATTGCCGGCCTCCATCACTCCGGGGCCGCCGCCGGTGACGATGACATATTCGTGGAAATTGAAGGTGGCAGAATATTTCGAGCAGAGCCGGGCGAATTTGCGCGCCTCGTCATAATAGACGGAAGCTGCCTCCAGGTTGACGCGCTGGATGTCGTTGCGGGCTGCCCAGGCGCTCTGGCCGGGGGCGGGAATGCGGGCGCCGCCGAACATGACGACTGTTGATTTGATGCCGCGTTCGGTCAGCATCATCTCCGGCTTCATCAGTTCCAGCTGCAGGCGGATCGGCCGCAGCTCCTCACGGCAGAGGAAATCCTCGTCGACATAGGCAAGGCGATAGGCAGGCGACATCGTCTGCGGAGTTTTCGGCACGGCTTCGGCGCGCTGCCTGTCGGTCGAGCTGCTCTTCAGCGGGTCCCATACGCCATCCTTGCGCCGCGAACCGCCGTTTCGTCCCTTCGCCATGTCGAAATGCCTTTCAGTATTGCCGGCCACCAAGCCGGATATGTCGCTATAACGCCTTGAATCCAGATATGATCTTGTCGGAAAAATCATTCCGTTCTACGGCTTCATGCTGTAGAGCAGGATACATCCCTGCCAACCGCATTCCGGAGACCCCGCCGTCTCCACGATAAAGATCGAAGTTTAAGGAATTCTCATGAGCGCCACCGACCTCGCATCCCTCGAAAAGATCATCGAAGCCGCCTTCGACAATCGCGACAATGTGAACACGTCGACGAAGGGCGAGGTTCGCGATGCGGTCGAAGCAGCGCTCGATCTGCTCGATGCCGGCAAGGCCCGTGTCGCCGAACGCTCCGCCGACGGCGCCTGGTCGGTCAATCAATGGCTGAAGAAGGCCGTGCTGCTGTCCTTCCGCCTCAACGATATGGACGTGGTCAAGGGCGGTTCGGGGAACTCGACCTGGTGGGACAAGGTTCCCTCGAAATTCGAGAACTGGGGCGAGAACCACTTCCGCGCCGCCGGTTTCCGCGCCGTGCCGAACTGCGTCGTGCGCCGCTCGGCTTACATCGCCCCGAACGCCATCCTGATGCCCTCCTTCGTCAATCTCGGCGCCTATGTCGGCGAAGGCACGATGGTCGATACCTGGGCGACGGTCGGCTCCTGCGCGCAGATCGGCAAACATGTGCATCTCTCCGGCGGCGTCGGCATTGGCGGCGTGTTGGAGCCGATGCAGGCGGGCCCGACGATCATCGAGGACAATTGCTTCATCGGCGCCCGTTCCGAGGTGGTCGAAGGCTGCATCATCCGCGAGGGCTCGGTGCTCGGCATGGGCGTCTTTATCGGCAAGTCGACCAAGATCGTCGACCGCGCCACCGGCGATGTGACCTACGGCGAAGTGCCGCCCTATTCCGTCGTCGTCGCCGGCTCGATGCCGTCGGGCAATGCGACGATGGGCAACGGCCAGCCGGCGCCGCATCTCTACTGCGCCGTCATCGTCAAGCGCGTCGATGAAAAGACCCGATCGAAGACCGGCATCAACGAGCTGCTCAGAGATTGATGACACCGGGACGTTGATCCGGTAAACAGACGGCGTCTTTTACGCGAGGCGGCCCCGCCTTGCCATGTCTTTGCCATTCCCGCCGGATAGTTCGACCGCCATGACCGCTACCGACCCCGTCGCCAATCTCCAGACGCTGATTCGCTGCCCGTCCGTGACGCCCGCCGAAGGCGGCGCACTGTCGGCGCTGGAGGCGATGCTTGCGCCGCTCGGCTTTTCTGTCGACAGGGTGAAGGCGAGCGAAGCCGGAACACCCGACATCGAAAACCTCTATGCCCGCCTCGGCAAGGATGGCCCGCATCTGATGTTTGCCGGCCATACCGATGTCGTGCCGGTCGGCGACGAAGCCGCCTGGACGCATCCGCCGTTTGAGGCCCAGATTTCGAAGGGCGAGCTTTTCGGCCGCGGCGCCGTCGACATGAAGGGCGGCATCGCCTGTTTCGTCGCCGCCGTCGCCCGCCATATCGAGAAAAACGGGCCACCGGCCGGCTCGATCTCCTTCCTCATCACCGGCGACGAAGAAGGTCCGGCGATCAACGGTACGATCAAGCTGCTGCAATGGGCGGCCGAGCGCGGCGAGCGCTGGGATGCCTGCCTTGTCGGAGAGCCGACCAATCCGGACAGGCTCGGCGACATGATCAAGATCGGCCGGCGCGGCTCGCTGTCGGGTAAAATCACCGTTCACGGCGTGCAGGGCCATGCCGCCTATCCGCATCTTGCCGACAATCCGGTGCGCGGCATGCTGCAGCTGACCCAGGCGCTGATGGACCCGCCGTTTGACGGCGGCACCGACGATTTCCAGCCGTCGAACCTCGAAGTGACCACGGTCGATGTCGGCAATCCGGCGACCAACGTCATTCCGGCCAAGGCATCGGCAAGCTTCAACATCCGCTTCAACGACAGCTGGACCGTCGAAAAGCTGCGTGCCGAAATCCTGCGCCGTCTCGATGCCGCCGCCCGGGATGGCGCCTTGCGGCCGGGCCGCCAACCGGTGGCCTATGATATCGTCTGGGCCGATCGGCCGAGCCATGTCTTCCTGACGCGCAACAATGCGCTGATCGCCTCGCTGTCTTCAGCCGTCGAAAGCATTTCCGGCCAGTCGCCGCGGCTTTCGACCACCGGCGGCACATCGGATGCGCGCTTCATCAAGGATTATTGCCCGGTCGTCGAGTTCGGCCTCGTCGGCCAAACGATGCACATGGTCGACGAGCGCGTCGCTGTCGCCGATCTGGAGACGCTGACGGCAATCTACGAAACCTTCATCGCCCGCTGGATCGCCAATGCCGGGCTTTAGGGAAGTTCAATATTACCTGGCCGGCCTCTGGCTGCTGATCCGGCTGGATCCGCGCGGCTTCCGCTACCTTGATATGTCCGAGCGCGGCGTCAACCGTTCGTTCTGGGCGATGCTCTGGTGCCTGCCGCCGATGGGTATTTCCTGGCTCTGGTGGCGACAGGCCTTCCTGCGGGCGATGCCGCCGGAAGCCGATGTCGATTTTCCCTTCTATATCAGGCTCGGCCTCGTCGAGGTCGCCAACTGGTTCGTGCCGCTGGTCTTTGCCGGGTTTCTGCTGCTTGCCGTCCGCATGGGCGAGCGTTTCGCCCCGGTCGTCGTCAGCGTCAACTGGCTCGGCGTGCCGCTTTCCTATATCAACGGGCTGCTGCTGGCGCTGGTGTTCTTCCTGCCCGGCTCCGTCGGCCTCGTCTCGCTGCTGCTGCTCGCCTTCATGCTGGCGCAGGTCTTCGTGCTGGCGCGCATTCTCCGGATGATCTGCCACGGTCATGCGCTGATGGTCGGGGCGCTGACACTGGTGCTGCTCGTGCCATCGATGATCCTTTCGGAATATCTGCAGCACTTCCTCGGCATCTATCCCGTCTGAGTAAACTTACGAGGGATCGTCAGCATCCCCGTCATTGGCATCGGTATCGGTAACCGGCCTTCGGCGGTCGGGGATCACGTCGGGATAATCCACCTGCATGAAATAGAGTCCGTCCGGCGGCGCCACCGGGCCGCAGGCCTTGCGGTCGCGCGCCTTAAGCGCCGCCTCGACATCATCAGGCGTCCATTTGCCTTCGCCGGCGAGCTTCAGCGTGCCGGCGAAGGAACGGATCTGGTTGTGGAGAAAACTCTGCGCCGTGGCGCGGATCTCGATCAGCTCGCCATTGCGCGTCACATCCAGCCGGTCGAGGGTACGCACCGGACTGTTTGCCTGGCAATGGGCGGCGCGGAAGGTGGAGAAATCGTGCTTGCCGACCAGCCTCTGGGCGGCAGCATGCATGACCTCGTGGTCGAGCACTTTCGGCACCCACCAGGCCTTGCCGGCTTCGAGCGCCAGCGGCGCCCGGCGGCTGACGATGCGATAGAGGTAATGGCGCCGCAGCGCCGAAAAACGCGCATCGAAGAACTCGGGAGCCACCCCGACGTCGAGAATGGAGACGCGCTCGCCGGCAAGCCTCAGATGCGCGTTCAACGCATTCTGCAGCTGGTAGGGCGACCACTCCTTCGAAAGATCGGCATGGATCACCTGCCCCATGGCGTGGACGCCGGAATCGGTACGGCCGGCGCCGCGCACCAAGACCGTCTCACCGGTCAGCGAAAGCACCGCCGCCTCGATCGCGCCCTGCACCGAGTGGCCATTTTCCTGCCGCTGCCAGCCGACATAGGGGCCGCCGTCATATTCGACGGTCATGCGGAAACGCGGCATCAGGAAAGCCTCGTGCCCGCCGCAAGCGGCGTGCCCCTGAGGAAATCGGCGGCCGCCAGCGGCTTGCCGCCGGCCTTCTGCAGCCTGGTCAGCCGCACCGCGCCCGAGCCGCAGGCGACCACGAGATCATCGGTCAGCAATCGCCCGGCAGCACCCTGCCCCTCAGCCAGTTCGGACGCCAGCACCTTCACCCGCTCCGGCTTGCCGCCGATCTCAAGCTCGAACCAGGCACCCGGAAACGGCGCCAGGCCGCGGATGTGATTGTGCACGTCGCTGGCATCCCTGGAAAAATCGATGCGCGTCTCGGCCTTGTCGATCTTGGCGGCATAGAGCACGCCGTCTTCCGGCTGCGGCGTCAGCGGCAGGTCGTTCATTTCGAGTTTCACCATGGCTTCCGCCATCGCCTTGGCGCCGACCAGCATCAGCCGGTCGTGCAGTTCGCCAGCCGTCATGTTCAGGCCGATCTCGATCTCGCGGGTGAGTGCGACGGCGCCGGTATCCAGGCCCTTGTCCATCTTCATCACCATCATGCCGGTCTTTGCGTCGCCGGCCATGATCGCCCGCTGGATCGGTGCCGCACCCCGCCAGCGCGGCAGCAGCGAGGCATGACCGTTGTAACAGCCATCCCTGGTGCCGTTCAAAATCGCTTCCGGCAGCAACAGTCCGTAGGCAACGACGACGCCGACATCGGCATTCAGGCCACGAAACCTCTCGCGCTCCTCGGGGTCTTTGAAATTGACCGGGGTGAAAACCGGCAGGCCGAGCAGTTCGGCCGCCTGATGCACCGGCGATTTCTGCAGATCGAGGCCGCGCCGGCCGCCCGGCCGTGGCGGCTGCGTATAGACCGCAACGATCCTGTGGCCGGCATCGACGAGCAGGCGCAGGGTCGGAACCGAGAACTCCGGGGTTCCCATGAAGATGATACGAAGAGACATTTTATATCGCCAATTGAGGATCAACCGTCTTCAAACGGGTTTACGAGCTTGAGATCAAGCCCTTCGAATTCTCTGGTGTTGCGGGTCGCAAGCGTCGCGCCGTTTTCAAGGCAGATGGCGGCAATCATGGCATCCTGGACCGAAATCGGCCGCCCCATGTTTTCACGTTTCGCCCGCAAGCGACCGGTTGCCATGGCCGTTTCCGAATCCCAGCCGGCGATACGATCGCGAAACTGGCCTTTCACCAAATTCTCGATCGCGCGAAAGAAGCGGTCCGATCCTGTCTTCAAGAAAACCCTTTCGGCTCCGTAAATCTGCTCCATCAAGCCAACCGTGCAAAGCCAGATTCTCGCGCCATCCTGCCGCAACATCCAGGCCTTCACCTTTTCATTCGGCACTGGCCTGGCGAACTCGGAAATCACATTCGTATCGAGAACGATCATTCGAAATCCTCGAACGGCCGGCCGAAATCCTTTTTCCGCGCGGCCTCGATTTCGTCCATGATTGCAGCAAATTCATCGTCGACTGCGTTTTCGCTGACGAAAGCGGCGCGTATTGCTTCATACGCCGACAGAGTCTCGGGCTTTGCCTCGGTTTTTCTTTTCAGCGCTTCCCGCAAAAGCTCCTTGGCCTCGTCGGAAAGGCTGTTTCCGCTCCGCTGCGCCGATTCCGCAATGTCTCGCTTCATTGCGTCGGAAATATTTCTGATCAGAAAATCACCCATACGGCGCCTCCATCATGATATCAGTGATATCATAGTGCGTCGCCGGTGAATTTTCAACGTAGCGTCAGAGCGCCTTGGACTTCGCCGCCTTGGTGAATTTCTTGATCACCATCTCCCGCTTCAGCCGCGAGATGTAATCGATGAACAGCACGCCGTTCAGGTGGTCGATCTCGTGCTGCAGGCAGGTGGCGAGCAGGCCGTCGGCTTCCACGGTCTGTTCCTTGCCGTTGCGGTCGAGATATTTGACCGAGACGACAGCCGGGCGCTCGACCTCAGCATAATAATCCGGAATCGAAAGACAGCCTTCCTCATAGACGGAACGCTCGTCGGACGATTTGACGATCTCAGGATTGATGAAGACCTGCGGCTGCTTTTCCTCGCCCTCGCGGGCGATGTCGATGACGAGCACACGGCGCGGCACGCCGATCTGGATGGCGGCAAGGCCGATGCCTGGCGCGTCGTACATGGTTTCCAGCATATCGTCGGCAAGACGCTGCAGGTCGGAATCCAACCGCTCGATCGGCGTGGACAGCTGGCGGAGAACGGGATCGGGAAGAATGATGAGTGGCTTGATGGTCATGGCGTTCCCATAACCCATCTTTTCCGACTATGGAATTATCCGGCAGGCGGGGAATACGCTTTTTTGCATCCCCGCCTGGAATTTCGCCATATTCGCCTCACGCCGCCCGGCGGGCACTGGTGGCGGAACGGCCTTCCGGCCGGGCGCGGAAACGCCGCAGCAGCTCGATCAGGGTCTCCACCTCGTCCTTCAGGCGGCGGGTTTCTGCTGAAGAGTGCTCGACCATGTCCGAATTCTGCTGGGTGATCGCACCCATGTTGCGGACGGCGAGGCTGACCTCGTTGACGCCGGTCGCCTGATCGCGGGCAGCGGCGGCGATATCGGCGACGAAACGGTTGATGATGTCGATGCGGCTGATCATGTCGTTCAGCGCTTCGCCGGTGCTGGAGACGATGCCGACGCCCTGATTGACCTGCGTCGAGCTCTGCGAAATCAGGTTCTTGATCTCCTTGGCCGCTTCCGCGGTGCGTTGCGCAAGCTGGCGGACTTCCTGGGCGACGACGGCAAAACCCTTACCGGCATCACCGGCACGCGCCGCCTCGACGCCCGCGTTCAGCGCCAAGAGGTTGGTCTGGAAGGCGATCTCATCGATGACGCCGATGATCTTGGAGATCCCGGTCGAGGATTTCTCGATGCCGGCCATCGCCGAGACGGCGCTGGTGACGAGTTCGCCGGAGTTCTTCGCCTTCTCTTGCGTCTCGCGCACGGCATCCGACGCCTTCTCGGCGTTGGCGGCCGTCTGGCCGACGCTGACGGACAGCTGCTGCAGGGCGGCCGAACTCTCCTCGACGCCTGCCGCCTGCTGGGCAGTGCGCAGCGCTAGATCGTTGGTCGCATTGGAAATGACGTCGGCACCGCTCATGATATGGCCAGAAGTCTCGCGCACGGAGGCGAAGGAGTGGCTTAGCGCCCTGACGGCGCGGTTGTAATCCTCGGCCATCTGCCGGAAATTGCCCGGCAGGTCGGACGGCAGGGTGGCTTCGAGATCGCCGTTCGACAGCGCTTCCAGACCGCGGCGCAGTTGCTCCAGCGCGATCGCCTGATCGGATTCGGCCTTAGCGCGCTGCTCTTCCAAAGCGCGGCGCTTTGCTTCGAGCGTCTCGAGATAGACCGAGATGGAATAATCCATGTCGAGCATGCCTGATTTGATGACGGCCGACAATTTCTCGGCCAATGCTTTGCCCTCTCGGCGCGCGAAGATCGACGGCCACTGCTTCTCCATGATGCCCTTGACCAGCTCGGACATGACGATGGCGTAGCCGCCAATATACCAGCGCGGCTCCAGCCCGATGCGGGCGTGCGTCCGGCCGACCGCGGTCACGCCGTTGACATAGCTCTCGTCGAACGCGCCGCCGGCGAGATTGGCCCAATGGTCCTGCTGGCGCTTCTTGGCATGGCCGACATGGTTCTTATCGGCGAAGAAGCCTGCGACAGCCGGGGTCTTGGCGATCTTGGCGTAGAATTTATCGAGGGCGCCGCCGATCAGCTCTGATATGACAGGGCGCAGATCCCGCATCGACTTGCGCGCTGCCTCATCCAGTTCGATGAAATCGAGGCGCTGCCTGAGGGCACTGTCTGTCTGCTGGGCGGTCATGGAGATCTCTGTACTTGGCGCGACGCACGCGGGAAGGAATTTCTGCGCCGCAGGTTTTGGCCAATATGGTTGAGCAATCGTTAAATCGGACGGCGATTTCTTCTCCCCGAGCGAGGAAGAGCGATAGCTTGGAAGGATATTGAGGGCGGCTCATTCCGTTCACGTTTTGATCTATATCTCGCCGTTTCTTCTGTTATGCTTGCGGCATGACCATCCATACCGAATCGCTCGCCCTTGCCCTTGCTTCGATCAGCCCGACCATGCTGGCGCTTGTCGGCGGCGTTCTCGCCGCCCTCGCCCTGCTGGTGATCGTGCTTCTCCTGCGCGGCGCCAGCCTTCGCCGCGAGCAGGCGGAGGAAGCGAGCTTTCGCGCTGAGGAAAACGAAGCGCGCATGGCCGAGCTTTTGAAGATCCAGGCGGAGATGCAGGGCCGCATCGCGGCGATGACCGAGGTCTTCGGCGCGCGGCAGAGCGAACTCAACCAGACGATCAGCCAACGCCTCGACGGCATGTCGCAGCGCGTCAGCTCGACGATCACCGAGCAGACCAAATCGACGCATGAGAACCTGCAACGGCTGCAGGAGCGGCTGGCGGTCATCGATGCCGCGCAGAACAATATCCAGACGCTCGCCAAGGATGTCGTCGGGCTGCAGGCCATTCTGTCCAACAAGCAGACGCGCGGCGCCTTCGGCCAGTCCAGGATGGAAACGATCGTCGCCGACGGTCTGCCGATGGGCGCCTACGCCTTCCAGCAGACGCTGTCCAACGGTTCGCGGCCGGACTGCACGATCCGCATGCCGAACGGCGCGCCGCCGCTGGTGATCGACGCGAAATTTCCGCTCGAAGCCTGGAACGCGATCCGCGACGCCGGCAGCCCCGAAGCCGGCAAGATCGCCGGCCAGCAGTTCCGCCGCGACATGGAGGTCCATATAAGGGACATTTCCGAGAAATATCTGATCCAGGGGGAAACCCAGGATACTGCCTTTCTCTTCGTGCCGTCCGAATCGATCTTCGCCGAGATCCACGAGCACTTCGAGCCGGTGGTGCAGAAGGCGCACCGCGCGCGCATCGTCATCGTCTCGCCATCGCTGCTGATGCTGTCGATCCAGGTCATCCAGGCCGTGCTCAAGGACCAGCGCATGCGGGCGCAGGCGCATCTGATCCAGGGGGAAGTGGCGATCCTGATGGACGACCTCAGCCGCCTCGATGAGCGGGTGCGCAAGCTGCAGGGCCATTTCGCCATGGCACAGAAGGATATCGACATGGTGGTCACGTCAGCCGACAAGCTCACCAAGCGCGGCGCCAGGATCGAAGCGCTGGAATTCGAGGCCGGCGGCGGCGATGCCAAGCCTGCCCGCGACAGCGAAGCTGCGGCCAAATCGGTGGAAAGCCGCACCGGTCTTCTGAAGCTCCGGGTGGTTGACGAGGAGTGACCGCTTCGGGCAGTGTCTCGCCCGCATGAAATAGTAGGAGCATGATGTCGCTCGCATGCTCCATAAGATGGGACACATTCATGATCACAGTTTTCGGGTCCATCAACATGGATCTCATCGCCACGACCGAGCGCCTGCCGAAGCCCGGCGAGACGGTGGCCGGCAACGGCTTTGCCACGGCCGCCGGCGGCAAAGGCGCCAACCAGGCGCTGGCAGCGCGCCGCGCCGGCCGCTACGTGCATATGGCCGGCGCCGTCGGCAAGGATGCTTTCGCCGCGGAGGCGCTGGCTCTGCTTGATGATGCGGGCACCGACCTTTCTCTGATCAAACATGTCGACGGTCCCACAGGCACGGCGCTGATCCTTGTCGGCGGCGATGGCGAAAACATGATCGCCGTCGTTCCCGGCGCCAATGGCCAGGTCACGCCTGCCGATGCCGAGACGGCGATCGGCCGCATGGACGAAGGCGATATCCTGATGCTGCAGCTCGAAGTGCCGGCTGCGGCCGTCGAAGGCGCGCTGTCGGCGGCCCGCGCCAAGGGGATCACCAGTATCCTCAACCTCGCGCCGCTGATCCCAGATGCGGCCCGCCTCGGCCGGCTCGCTGATATCGTCATCGCCAACGAGACCGAGTTCGAGCGGCTCGCCGGGCAGGAGGGCATGGACGCGCAGGCGCGCGAGGCAGCCCTTGTGCATCTGCATGCGGAGACGGGCCAGACGCTGATCGTGACGCTCGGCGCCGACGGGGTCATCGCCATTCGCGACGGGTCGATTTCGAGGGCGCAGGGTCTCAAGATCGAACCTGTCGATACGGTCGGCGCCGGAGACACTTTCTGCGGCTATTTCGCTGCCAGCCTCGACGACGGCCTCGATTTTGTCTCGGCGCTGCGCCGTGCGGCGGTTGCCGGTTCGCTCGCCTGCCTCAAGGCCGGGGCGCAACCGTCGATCCCTTTGAGCGAGGAAGTCGCAGACAGGATATAGTTCGCGTCTCTTTGCGAAACGGCCGCCGGAACGCCCTGTAATTCAGGGCGTTCCGGCGATTTTCCTGGCCCCGATCGATAGAGTTTTCATTCAAATTTAAGAGATTTCCGGCGATGTTCCTCATGGCCGCCGGCGCCTCCCACTTTCTGGAATCCGGCCGTCCAAGCGGCTGCTCCATGATGGGGCGAAGCCTTTGCTCCTGCGCCGGAGAATGCCCGTTCGGCGCATCCTTGCCCGAGGACCCCATGTTCATTTTTCGCATGAAATCGCTTGCCGCGAAACTCATCGTCATCACCGGCATCGCCATCGCGCTTGTTCTCATCGTTTCGAACTTTTTCCTCATCGGCCAGACCCGGGATCGCGTCCAGACGCTGACGATGGATCAGGCCAACCTCGAGGCAAAGTCGATCGCCAATGAAATTGCGGCCAATGTCGGCGAGCTCGCCAGCGCCGCCCGCACCATGTCGGGCGTCATCGGCCGCGGCCATGAAGGCAAGTCGCTCGATCGCAAGGGCATGATCAACGTGCTGAAGGCCAATCTCGAGCAGAATGCCTTCGCCTTCGGCAGCTGGTTCTGCGAGCAGCTCGGCGCGCTTGACGGCAAGAGCACCGAGATCGCCAACAACAATGACGAAGGCACCAACAAGAACGGCGCCTTCACGCCCTACTGGTCGAAGACCAAGGACGGCGGCATCCAATATTCGACCTTCGACAATGATTATACCGCCGCATGGTGGAAGCTCGCAGCCGACAGCGGTAAGGGCGCGATCACCACGCCCTATATGGCCGAAGGAACCGACGTGCCGACGCTGCTGACCTCGATTGCCTATCCGGTCATGTCTGATGGTAAGATGATCGGCGTCGGCGGCGTCGATATTTCGCTGAAGTCGCTGACCGACAAGCTGCAGGCGCTGCATCCTTTCGGTTCGGGCCGCGTCACGCTGCTGTCGCAGGCCGGCAACTGGATCGTCGCGCCGATCCCCGAGCTGATGACCAAGGAATATGACGGCGAGGGCGCCGATATCGTCAAGTCGGCGCTGTCGAGCAAACAGCCCGGCCTCGTCAGGAACCTCACCTATGATGGCCTCGATCCCTTCGATCGCGTCGTCTATCCGTTCGCGGTCCCCGGCGTCAACGCCACCTGGGTCGTGCTCGTCGACGTGCCGCACACGGCAATCAACGCGCCGGTGCGAGACCAGACCTATATGATGATCATCAACGGGCTGATCGTGCTTGGCGCCGTCATGCTGGCGCTCTATTTCGCCATCCGCTCTTTCGTGCAGCGGCCGCTCGGCGGGCTGGTCGCCAGCGTCAAGGCGCTGAGCGACGGCCAGTATGGCGAACCGGTCGCCGCCCAGGACCGCAGCGACGAAGTCGGTTCTGTCGCCAAGGCGCTCGAAGGCTTCCGCTTCACCCTCGCCGACAGCCGCCGCCTCGAAGACGAGGCCGCCGACCAGCGGAAGGCGGCCGAGACCGAGCGCAGCCGCTCGGAATCGGAACGCCAGGAATCGGTGTCGCTGCAACGCCATATCGTCTCGATCGTCGGCGCCGGCCTTTCCGCGCTGTCGCAGGGCAATCTCAGCCACCGCATCATCGACGAATTCCCCGGCGAATACGGCAAGCTGAAACAGGATTTCAACGCCGCGCTCGCGAGCCTCGAAGAGACCATCAACACGATGAACCTCAGCGTCGCCAATATCGGCTCCGGCACCGGTGAAATCAGCAACAGCGCTTCCGACCTCGCCAAGCGCACCGAGCAGCAGGCAGCCAGCCTGGAAGAGACGGCGGCCGCGCTCAACGAGCTCACCGCGCAGGTCGATTCCAGCGCCGAGAATGCGCGCACGGCGGCCGACAGCGTCAACCTCGCCTGCCAGGATGCCGAAAAGTCCGGCGAAGTGGTGCAGAAAGCGATCGCCTCGATGCAAGGGATCGAGCAGTCTTCGACGGAGGTTTCGCGGATCATCGGCGTCATCGACGAGATCGCCTTCCAGACCAACCTGCTCGCCCTGAACGCCGGCGTCGAGGCGGCCCGTGCCGGGGAAGCCGGCAAGGGTTTTGCCGTCGTCGCCCAGGAGGTGCGTGAACTCGCGCAGCGTTCGGCCAACGCCGCCAAGGAGATCAAGACGCTGATCAACAGTTCGGCCGTCCAGGTCAAGGAAGGCGTCGATCTCGTCGGGCGCGCCGGCGGCACGCTACACAAGATCGCCGAACAGGTGATGGGCATCAACGATCTCATCCGGCAGATCTCGGCATCGGCCAGCGAACAGGCTGTCGGCCTGAAGGAAATCAACCAGGCCATGAACCAGATGGACCAGGTGACGCAGCAGAATGCAGCCATGGTAGAGGAAGCGACCGCTGCCAGCGTCGCACTCAACGACGAGGCACAGACGCTGAAGGCGCTCGCCACACGCTTCAACGTCTCGGGTTCGGGCAACGCCGCGGCCCTTGCCTCCGTCGCGCAAAAGATGCGGGCACCGGCGACTTCAGCCCTTTCGCCTCGCGCGAGCGCCCCGGCGGTCCGCCGCCCCGTTGCCCCGTCGCGCGGATCCGCTGCCGTGGCGCAGGACAGCTGGGAAGAGTTCTGATCGTTCAGCCCCTCGTAACGCAAAAGGCGCCTGGGAGATCAGGCGCCTTTTTGCATTCGAGAATTAATGCGTTATCGCGCGACGCGCGTCAGGCAGCGTTCGACGTCTGCTCTTCGTTGAGGAAGGCGTAGATCGCCGAGGCAGAATCGGTGGCGCGCAGCTTGGCGACCAGATCGTGATCGCGCAGCACGCGGGCGATACGCGACAGAGCCTTGAGATGATCAGCGCCCGCGCCCTCCGGCGCAAGCAGCAGGAACACGAGATCGACAGGCTGGTCGTCCAGCGCCTCGAAATCGACCGGCTGCTCCAGCCGGGCGAAGATGCCGACGATCGAATGGATGTTTCCCAGCTTGCCGTGAGGAATGGCGATGCCGTTGCCGACTCCGGTCGAGCCCAGGCGTTCGCGCTGCAGGATGACGTCGAAGATCTCCCGTTCGGAAAGCCCGGTGATCCTGGAGGCTCTTGCAGCCAATTCCTGAAGCAACTGTTTCTTGGAATTTACTCTGAGGGCGGGAATGATCGCATCCTGATGGAGCAAATCTGCCAATGCCATTTCTTTTTCCTTCTGTCGCCGGGATCAAATGCAAGGAGCGGCGGCAATACCGCCGCTCACCACCCTGATCTCAGCCTTTGATACTGGCTGAATCGATCCAGCCAATATTTCCGTCGTGCCGACGGTAAACGATGTTCAGATGTTCCTTGCCGGGGCTGCGGAACAGGAGAAGCGGCTCGTCGGTCATGTCGAGCGCCATCACTGCGGTGGCGACTGACATGGTCTTCAGCTGCTTCGTGCTTTCAGCGACGATCGCGGGAGCGAAATCGTCAGCGATTTCATCATCGTGATCAGGAACGGAATCCATGACCGTGTAGGAGACCTCTGCAAAACCATTCAGATGGCTTCCGGCGTGATGGTCCTTCAGCTTGCGCTTGTATCGCCGCAGCCGCTTTTCGATCCGCTGGGAGGCGGCGTCGAAAGCCAATTGCGGGTCGGTCGCCTCGCCGGCTGCATGCAGCACCACCCCGCTGTCGAGATGCAGCTTGCAATCCGCCGAGTAACGAGAACTCGCCTTTTCCACGGTCACCTGGCCGGAATATCCCCCGTCGAAGTATTTCGTGATGGCCATACCAATTTGGTCCTCGATCTTTTGACGGAACGATTCACCAATTTCCATATGTTTCCCGGATACACGCACACTCATGGAGTTTCCCTTCTTATGGTCGTTTGCGGGTATCAGTTTACGCCAAGCCTCAGGTTCATCCAAGCACTTCGCACAATCTCAAGCAAGATCGGCTTAGGCCTGCGGGTCCTTGGTGCCCTTCTGATGCTGGGGATAACTCCAGACGCCGTTCGCGGCATCGATTGCGGCGGGCTTCTAGCCAGAGCGTGCCGAAAAGTCAATAGGGCGCCGAATCACCCTCGGCGGCACGCGGTCAACGTGTGGCGGATACCTTGTCGGGCAAGGCATGTCGCCGATCGCCACCCCATCCACTTTACGCGTTTCGCGCTTGCGTTGCGCGCCTTCTTGCAGGGATCGTCATGGCGGCGACACCTGATATGACGCAGACGAGCCCAATCCAGGCCGTCGGGCTCAGCCTTTCGCCGAGGAAGACGATGCCGATCGCAACACCGATCGGCACTCTGAGATAGGCTTGCGCGGTGGTTCCGACCGAACCCAGCGTCTGGACGAGGCGGAAATAGATCACAAAGGCAAGCGCCGTCGAAAAGGCGGAGAGGGCCAGCAGCGCCAGCAACGATGCCGCCGAAGGATCGATTTCCCACGGTCGATCGACGACGAGGCTCGTTGGCAAGAGAATGACCGCGCCTGAGATCAACGAGCCGGCCGCCGGCACTGCGGGATCGAGCCCCTTGAAATTCTTGCTGAAAATCGCGGCACCTGCATAACAGATGGTCGCCAGGATGATGGCAAGCTGCGCCATCAGGTTTTCACCGAGACCGCCGAGCGCTTCGACGCCGATGACGAGGCAGATGCCGGCAAGCCCGGCCATGACGCCGAAAAGCCTTCGCAGCGTCACCTGCTCATGGCGGGTGATCAGCACGGCCAGCAGGAAGGTGAAGATCGGCGTTGCCGAATTCAGGATTACCGCCAATCCGGCATCGACGGACTGTTCCGCCCAGGCGATCAGCGTGAAGGGGACGACGCTGTTCAGGCAGGCCTGAACGAAAAACCGCCGCCAGGTGGCACGATCGCGCGGCAGACGGACACGCCGATGGTGCAGGACGGCCAGCAGAATGCCGCCTGCAATCAGCGTGCGGGCGGCGATCAACGTTATCGGCGGGATCGTCTCGACGCCGATCTTGATAAAGCTATAGGAGGAGCCCCAGAGGGTCGCCAGCACCAGCAGCAGGAAAAGCTCCCTGGCAAGGTTGGAATTTTGCGGCGTCATGGTCGGCATTTCGATCTTCGTTGAAGACAATTCAAAGGGTTGCAGCGCCGTTGCGCGTCTGAAAAGACGCTTGGGCGCTGGAGAGGAATAACCGGATTTGCGGGCCGGATGCTTCGATCGAGGTCGAAGCATTGCTGCGTCAGAAGCCTGCGACCTTGGCGAGCGCCCGCTTCTCGCGGCGGCGCTGGACCGAAGAGGCGATGTTCATTGCCTCCCGGTATTTCGCAACAGTGCGGCGAGCGAGATCGACGCCGCCCTTCTTCAGCATGTCGACGATATCGTCATCGGAAAGCACCGCCTCCGGGCTCTCCTGCAGGATCAGCGCGCGGATCTTGTGACGCACGGCCTCGGCCGAATGACTGTCGCCGCCGGCGACGGCGCTGATCGAGACGGTGAAGAAATATTTGAGTTCGAAGAGGCCCCGCGGCGTCAGCATATATTTGTTCGACGTGACGCGGCTGACGGTGGATTCATGCATCTTGATCGCCTCGGCGACCGTTTTCAGGTTCAGCGGGCGCAGGTGATCGACGCCGTGCAGCAGGAAGGCGTCCTGCTGGCGGACGATTTCGCTTGCCACCTTCATGATGGTTTTTGCCCGCTGGTCGAGGCTGCGGGTCAGCCAGTTGGCGCTCTGCAGGCAATCGGAGAGGAAGGCGTGGTCCTCGCCGTTCTTCGTCACACGGGAAAAATAGGACTGGTTGACCAGTACGCGCGGCAGCGTATCCGGATTGAGTTCGACCAGCCAGCCGCCGTCCGAGGCGGGCCTGACGACTACATCCGGCGTGATCGCTTCGGATACACCCGCTTCGAAGCCGCTGCCGGGCTTGGGGTTGAGCTGACGGATCTCGCCGAGCATGTCGAGAAGATCTTCCTCATCGACGCCGCAGAGCCGCTTCAGCGTGGCAAAATCACGCCGGGCCAGCAGTTCGAGGTTTTCGACCAGAGCCTGCATGGCCGGGTCGTATCGGTCCTTCTGCCTGAGCTGGATCGCCAGGCATTCGGAGAGGCTGCGGGCGAAAACACCTGGCGGATCAAGGCTCTGGAGGGTGGCGAGCACGCGCTCGGCCTGTGCGAGGCTCGTGCCCAGCCTCTCGCCGGCCTCGACGATATCGGCCTGCAGATAACCGCAATCGTCGAGCTGGTCGACGAAATTCTGCGCGATCAGCCGGTCGGCCATGTCAGGTAGGACGAAGGGGATCTGCTGGGCGAGATGATCGCGCAGCGACACCTGGCCGGCGACGAAATCGTCGAGATCGTAGTCGGCGCCCTCGCCGCTGCCCGGCATCGACTTCCACTGGCTGACGAGTTCCGGCGCATCGAGGCGCTGCGGGGCGCCATCGTCAGGAAATACATTGGTGTAATTGGCGTCGAGTTCGTCGTTCAGCCGGCTGGTGCTGGCGCTGCCGCCATTGTCATACCAGTCGCTGGAGAGCGCCTCGGCGCGGTTGTCATAGCCATCGTCGGAGCCGGCATCCTCGGGCTGATGAGCATACTCTCCATCTTCGGCATCGCCGCGTTCGCCGCCCGCCTCACCGTCATTCGACGGAAATTCGAGCAGCGGGTTCTTCTCCACTTCCAGGGCGATGAACTGGTTGAGTTCGAAATGAGTCATCTGCAGCAACTGGATGGATTGCATCAGTTGCGGTGTCATCACCAGGGACTGGGTCTGGCGCAGGAAAAGATTGGCGGACAGTGCCATGACGGACGCGAAACTCCCCTCGATTCCTCCGGGAAACCGCGTCCGATCAAGGCTTCAGGCCACGGAAATCCAAGTTGGCCCAAAAATTGCTTTTTTATTGTATTTGGTCAAGCGGAACTATGACGGCACGGTGAATTTCTGCCGATCCGGCCTAAAATCATCCGGATCCGGCGTCAGAGGCTGAAATTGTCGCCGAGGTAGAGCCGGCGCACTTCCGGATTGTTGACGATGTCGTTCGCCCGGCCATGGGTCAGCACCTCACCGGCATGGATGATGTAGGCGCGGTCGATAAGGCCCAGCGTCTCGCGCACATTGTGGTCGGTGATAAGCACGCCGATGCCGCGTGCCGTCAGATGGTGAACGAGATTCTGGATGTCGGCGACCGAGATCGGGTCGACGCCGGCAAAGGGCTCGTCGAGCAGCATGAAGGTCGGGTCGGTCGCAAGCGCACGCGCGATTTCGAGGCGGCGGCGCTCACCGCCGGACAGGGCGACGGCGGCACTTTTGCGCAGCTTCTGGATATGGAATTCTTCCAGCAGCTCGTTCAGCTTCTGCTCGCGCTCGGCCTTGTCCTTCACATGCACTTCGAGGACGGCGCGGATATTCTCTTCCACCGTCAGCCCACGGAAGATCGAGGCTTCCTGCGGCAGGTAACCGACGCCGAGGCGCGAGCGGCGGTACATCGGCATAGTCGTGACATCGTTGCCGTCGATCTCGATCGTGCCTTCATCGACCGGCACGAGGCCGGTGATCATGTAAAAACAGGTGGTCTTGCCGGCGCCGTTCGGGCCGAGCAGGCCGACGGCCTCGCCACGGCGCACCACCAGCGAGACGCCGTTGACGACGCGCCGCGTCGCATAGGTCTTCGTCAGACCCCGTGCGATCAGCGTTCCCTGATAGCGGCTCTTGTCGGCGCCGCCCGCAGCTTGTGGCCCGGGCTTGCCGAACATGGTGGATAGCGATGATAATTTCACGTGGGAGGCCGGCTTCTCAGTTCTGCTTCTGCTGCTGCGCATTCGGCTGCGATTTCGGATCGAGCTGAATCTGGACACGCCCGCCGCAGCTTTCAAGCTGCGCCTGGCCAGTCTGCATGTGAACCGTCAGTTTGCAGCCGGTAAAGACGTTCGGCCCGTCCGACAGAATAACCTTATTCCCTTCATCCGCCGTGAGGATGAATGTCTGCGAGGCCATGTCGAAATTGCCATCATCGGCAGTCGCCGTCTGCGTACCCGAGGTCAAAAAGACCTTGTCCGTCACCAGGATCTTGTCGATATCGGCACTTCCCGATGCAAGCGAGGCCGACTGCTCCGGCTGTGCTGCGGGCTGCGCGCCGTCAGCGGCCGGCTTTGCCGCCTTGTCCTTGTAATAGACGGTCATCTTGCCGGACTGCATCGTCGTCGTCCCCTGGACGACCTTGACGTTGCCGGTGAAGAGCGCGGTGTGTTCCTGGTCGTGGATCTCCAGCTTGTCGCTTTCGATCTGGATCGGCTGGTCGTTGGACAGCTTCATGCCCGGCATCGTGGCCGTCGCCTGCGCGCCGGCGCCCGTGGCCGTCAGAATAAGGGCAAATGCGCCGGCAATGAATGCCATGCCTGTCTTGCAAGTGGAAATGCGACAATCTTTTGTCATGGATGACCCGGCTGGTTAAGTGCCCTGTTTATGGATGGTGGATGGATCGACATTCATGCGAACATTCCCCTCGAATGTGATCACCCGTCCCTTATCGGTTATCTGAAGCGTCTTCGCAACAATGGAGGCATTGTCCTTGGTGATGGTGACAGGGTCGTCGCTGCGCATGTTTCCGCCCTTGATGTCGAGCTGCGCGGACTGGAAATTCGCATTGAGGCCGCTGCTCAGCACCAGGGTGAAGGGGGCCGTCATATGCAGGTTGTCGGTGGCGCGGTTGTAATCGGCGGTCGAGGCGACGACACGGGCGATCAGGCCGTCATTCATCGGCACGGCGGCCTTGATGGTCTCGAGGGTGATGAGATCGGGATTGCGGATATCCTGCAGCGCCCTTTCGGCCAGCATCGAATAATTGATGCCGTCGGAATTGCGGCCTGATATCGCCGGCTTTTCCATCACGACCTTGCCGTTCTCGATCTTGGCGCCTTCCATCTTGATATTCTCGGGCAGATAGGTGCGGATCAACGACACCGTGATGAAGGCGAATGAAACGACAAGGGCTGCCACCGGCAGCACTATCTTCAGCCGCCGCACGCGGGCGGAATGGAACAACGCATCGCCATAGGCATTCTTGCCCGACCCTGAATAGGCGGCATGTCCGTTGTTCTTCAGGGTATCGAGCATAGGCCTCGTCCATGTGCGGTGATCGCCGCGCCTTCATAACAAAGCCGGCCGCCAATCACAGTTCGTTTCGCATTATTACATTGGCTTGCCAATATGGAATTTTTTCTGCAACAAGCAACAAAACGGAAAAACATTGAAAAGTGGCATTCGTACGGGCCGCTGCCACCCTATTTCACCGGATCGATCGGCGGCATGCCGAGGCCGGTGCCAGCGCTGGAGGTTTCTATGGACAGTTCGATCATCGCGGATCGCCGGCGACTGCGCCGCAAGCTGGGCTTCTGGCGCCTCATCGCGGTGGCCCTCATCGTGGCACTTGGTTTCGCCTTCTACCGCTTCGCCCTCGGCGATGCCGGGACGCAGCGCCCGCATATCGCCCATGTGACGATATCCGGGCTGATCGTCGATGACGACGAGCTTCTCGAGCGGTTGAAGAAGGTCGAAACCAGCGACCAGGTGAAGGCAGCGGTGATTTCGATCTCCTCGCCCGGCGGCACGACCTATGGCGGCGAAAAAGTCTTCAAGGCGATCCGTGCGATATCTGCCAAGAAGCCTGTCGTCTCCGACGTGCGCACGCTTGCCGCCTCCGCCGGCTACATGATCGCCACCGCCGGCGATACGATCATTGCCGGCGACAGCTCGATCACCGGCTCGATCGGCGTCATCTTCCAGTATCCGCAGATCCAGCCGCTGCTCGACAAGATCGGCGTCTCGCTGCAGGAAATCAAGTCCTCGCCGCTGAAGGCCGAGCCCTCGCCCTTCCACGAGGCGAGCGAGGAAGCCAAGGCGATGATCCGCAACATGGTGGTCGACAGCTATAACTGGTTCGTCGATCTGGTCGCCGACCGGCGCAAGCTGCCGCGCGACGAGGTGCTGAAACTCGCCGACGGCACGATCTATACCGGCCGCCAGGCGCTGAAGGTGAAACTCGTCGATGCGATCGGCGGCGAGGCCGAGATCCGCGCCTATCTGACATCGCGCGGCGTCGACAGCGATCTGCCGATGGTGGACTGGGACAAGAAGAGCAATACGCCCTTTCTGCTCGCTGGGGCTGTTTCTCGGTTGATTACGATCTTCGGTTATGATGATCTCATGAAAACCCAGGATATCAATGGAATCCTGCCCCCAAAGTTGCTTCTTGACGGGCTGCTTTCAGTTTGGCAGGTTGGCCACGATTGATAAGAAATCAATAATTTAAGGGGGCGAAAGTGATCAAGTCCGAATTGGTGCAGATCGTTGCGGCACGCAACCCGCATCTCTATCATCGCGACGTCGAAAATATCGTCAACGCGGTTCTCGACGAGATCACGGATGCACTGGCTGCGGGTAACCGAGTCGAATTGCGCGGCTTTGGCGCCTTTTCGGTGAAGAACCGCCCTTCGCGCTCCGGCCGCAATCCGCGGACCGGCGATACCGTCTTCGTCGAGGAGAAGTGGGTTCCCTTCTTCAAGACCGGCAAGGAGCTGCGCGAGCGGCTTAATCCCGGCCAGTCCGACGAAGAGGATTGAGCCGCCGCAGCCTGCGGCGAAACCGCACTTGAACTCGAGGGCCGTTTTCCTATTCTGGTAACGCATCGTGCTTTCCGCGTCTTACAAAGACGCGCGGCGCTGCAAGCATGAAACGCGCCCTTCAAAAAGACCGGCGCAATCTGCCGCGTGGAGACCTCAAATGGCCAAGAAGATCGTCAACCTGTTGATTTTGCTGCCGCTCGGCGTCATCCTCATCGTCTTCTGCGTCGCCAACCGGCAGAGCGTCACGCTCGCCTTCAATCCGTTCCGGCCAGAGGACCAGGTGCTTGCGGTTTCCGCGCCCTTCTTCGTCTTCCTGGTCGTCGCGCTGATCGCGGGCATGCTGATCGGGGCGGCTGCCACCTGGTTCAGCCAGGGCAAACACCGCAAGCGCGCGCGCACCGAGGCGAAGGAAGCCATCCGCTGGCAAAGCGAGGCCGACCGCCACAAGAACCGCGCCGAGGAAATCGCCGGGCAGTTACCGGCGCGGTAAAACGGGTCAATATTCGATTGGCTCGGGTTCGGCGGCCGGCTTTCGGCGATCGTCAAACCGGAAAAAAGCTCAGTTCCTCATAGTCGCCCTCCGGGGAGGTGCCGTTGCCGGTCACCTGGAAACCGTGGGCGAGGTAGAACGCCTTTGCCCGCCGGTTCTTCACCAGGCATTTCAGGCGATATCGGTGTTGCGGCCATTCCGGCAGGGCGTGCAGCAGCGCCGTGCCTGCACCCTGACCCTGGAATTCCGGTTTTAGGTAGAGCATGTGGATGAAGTCGTCCTCCGGCCAAAGCGACAGGAAACCGGCGACGCTGCCGCTTTCATGCGCGCAGACGAAGACCGTCTCGCCATTGGTATGGGCGGCGAAATCCTCACGATGGAATTTGCCCGGATCGACCCAGACGAATGTTTCGCGGCGCACGGAAAGGTAAATCTCCGCAAGCACTTCCTGATCTTCCGCCCGCGGCGGCCTGATGGTCCACGTCATGACGTCGATTTAAACACCCCCCGGCCCGCGCCAAGCCTAACCGGCCGCCATCCTCGCGACGACGGCGGCATTGAAATCCGAAAAGAACCCTTCGGCGAGCTTTTGCGAGGTCGAATCGAGCAGGCGGGCGCCGAGCTGGGCGAACCTGTCGCCGAGTTCAGCCTTCGACCGGTAGTGCAGGATCGTCTCGGCGCCCCTTGCCTCGAGCACGATATCGGCGCTGCCCCTGGCGAAGCCGGCAAGACCGCCCTTGCCTTCGGCCGACAGCGTATAGCTCTCCGGTGCGTCGACATTGGAAAGCGTCAGCAGCCCATGGAAGGTGGCAGACAGCAGGCTGAACTTGACCTTGATCGTCGCCTCGAAGACATCAGGCGACAGCCGCTCGATGCTCTGGCAGCCCGGAATGCAGCCGCGCATGATCTCGGGATCGTTGAGTGCTGCCCAGACGATATCCCGCGGCGCGGCGATGCGTTCTTCGCCGGTGAAATCCATTCGATGGCCCCATCTTCGATTCGCTCATCTTATCCCAGCGGGAAAGCGCTTTGCCAAGGCGGCACGGAATGTTATCTGCCGGGTTCCGATCTGACACACATAGGGGATGGGCCGATGAACGACGAACTGAAGCCCTGGAGCGTGACGGCAAGCCGCATCACCTATGAGGATCGCTGGATCCGGGTGCGGAGCGACGATTGCATCACCGCCGATGGAACCGTCGTCGCGCCCTTCCATGTGCTCGACTATCCCGACTGGATCAACATCATCCCCGTGATGCCTGACGGGCGCGTGCTGCTGACACGGGAATATCGGCACGGCCGCGGCGAGATCGTGCTCGGTCTGGTCGCCGGCAGCCTCGAACCCGGCGACAGCAAGACCGGCGATGCGGCGATGGCGGCGGCCCAGCGCGAACTCCGGGAAGAGACCGGCTATGAAGCCTCGAGCTTCGTCAAGCTGCTCACCTCCTATCCGAATGCCGCCAGTCAGAGCAATATGGTGACGAGCTGGCTGGCGCTTGGTCTCAGCCGGGCCGGCGAACCGTCTTTCGACCCCGGCGAGAAGGTCGAGCTGCTGTTTGCGGATCTTGCTGCCATCCTCGGCGAGCTGCAGTCCGGCGCCGTCATCATGCAGTCTATGCATGTGGCAGCCCTCTATGCGGCGGAAAGCTGGCTTCGCACACAGGCCTCCGAGGGCTTGAAATAGGCGCCGCGCCGGGAAAACCCTCCCCTTGCCCGGGCTTGGCCGGCAGCGCAGTTGATCCGCCCCGCTTTTCTGCGCTACTGCATATTCAAAGTGCCGCAGTGTGCTTTGCGCGTTTCAAAAGACGCGTGGGCCTGCAGCCGACGCAAAGCCGATAAGACACCCCGACAGAGACGCGGAAGAGCACGTTGAAACAGAGAGAAGGCCGGCCGGGCCAGAAGAAAACATCAGGTCCTTCCGGTGAAAGCCGCAGGGACGATCGGGCAGGCCGGCCGCCGAAGCCGGTCGCGCGGCCCGCGGCAACCCGTGAGGCAGTGCGCGAGGCTGCCGTGCCTGCCGCCGTCGTGCGTCCTCTGATGACACGCAGCGGCGAGCGTCCGACCGAGCGCGTGCCCGTCATCCTCGAATCGCTCGGGGCCGGTGACTTCCATCTGATCGACAGCGGCAACGGCGAAAAGCTCGAGCAATACGGCCCTTATCGCATCATCCGCCCGGAAGCCCAGGCGCTGTGGCGGCCTTCTCTGCCCGCCCATATCTGGGAAAAGGTCGATGCTGCCTTCACCGGCGACACCGACGAGGAAGGCACCGGCCGCTGGCGTTTCCCGAAGGAGGCGCTCGGCGAGACCTGGCCGCTCAACCTGCTCGGCGTCGATTTCCTCGGCCGCTTCACCTCCTTCCGCCATGTCGGCGTCTTCCCCGAACAGATCGTCCACTGGAGCTGGATGAAGGATCAGGTCGAAAAGGCCGGCCGGCCGCTGAAGGTGCTGAACCTCTTCGGTTATACCGGCGTCGCCTCGCTGGTTGCCGCCGCAGCCGGCGCCGAGGTCACCCATGTCGACGCCTCGAAGAAGGCGATTGGCTGGGCGCGGGAAAACCAGGCGCTCGGGCGCATGGAGAAGCTGCCGATCCGCTGGATCTGCGAGGATGCGATGAAATTCATCCTGCGCGAGGAACGCCGCGGCAGCCAGTACGATATCATCCTTACAGATCCGCCGAAATTCGGCCGCGGCCCCAATGGCGAAGTCTGGCATCTTTTCGAGCATCTGCCGTTGATGCTCGATGTCTGCCGCGAGATCCTGTCGCCGAAGGCAGTGGGCCTGGTGCTGACGGCCTATTCGATCCGCGCCAGCTTCTATTCGATCCACGAGCTGATGCGCGAGACGATGCGGGGCGCCGGCGGTGTGGTCGAATCCGGCGAGCTGGTGATTCGCGAAGCCGGCACCGACGGCAAGACGCAGGGCCGCGCGCTTTCCACCTCCCTCTTTTCCCGCTGGGTGCCGAAATGAGCAAGGACTTCCACGATCAGGGACCGCGCAGGGTCGGACAGGTGAAGGAAGTCACCTCGCTCGCCAATCCGATCATCAAGGACATCAAGGCGCTGACGAACAAGAAGTCGCGCGAGGAAAGCGGTACTTTCCTGGCCGAAGGACTGAAGCTCGTCATCGACGCGATCGAACTCGGCTGGGCAATCCGCACGCTGGTCTATGCCAAGGCTGCCAAGGGCAAGCCGCTGGTCGAGCAAATGGCGGCAAGGACCGTCGCCTCGGGTGGGCTGGTGCTCGAGGTCAGCGAAAAGGTGATCGCCTCGATCACCCGCCGCGACAATCCGCAGATGGTCGTCGGCATCTTCGAGCAGCGCTGGACGCCGCTCAAGAGTATCCGACTGAGCGAGGGCGAGACATGGGTGGCGCTCGACCGGGTGCGCGACCCCGGCAATCTCGGCACCATCATCCGCACGACCGATGCGGCCGGGGCTTCCGGCATCATTCTTCTCGGAGAAACGACCGATCCCTTCTCGCTCGAAACGGTGCGGGCCACCATGGGCTCGGTCTTTGCCGTTCCGGTCGCGCGCGCGACGCCTGAGGAATTCATCGCCTGGCGGAAATCGGCCGGCGTTTCCGTCGTCGCGACACATCTTGCCGGGGCGGTCGATTACCGGACGATCGACTACCGGAAAAAGCCCGTCGTGCTGTTGATGGGCAACGAACAATCCGGCCTGCCGGAGCAGCTCGCCAGGGAGGCCGACGCGCTTGCCCGTATTCCGCAGCAGGGCCGCGCCGATTCACTGAACCTCGCCGTCGCCACCGCCGTCATGCTTTTCGAGGCACGCCGCCATCTCCTCTCACTTGCCGAGGGCAAATGACCGAACAGACGCATGCACGCCCGGCGCTGTTTTCGCGGCCGGCACCGATCCTCTTCTTCATCGTCGTCGCCGTTCTCATCGACCAGGTCGTCAAGATCGCCGTCGATCACTACCTGCCGCTGCAGGAGGTTGTGCCGGTCATTCCGATGCTGGCGCTCTACCGCACCTACAATCTCGGCGTCGCCTTTTCGATGCTATCAGGCATGGACGGCTGGTTCATCGTCGGCATGCGGCTCGTCATCGTCGCCTTCGTCATCTGGCTGTGGTACCGCACGGCGAAGGATCGCTGGATCGCCCATCTCGGTTATGCGTTGATCATCGCCGGCGCGATCGGCAATCTCGTCGACCGCTTCGCCTATGGGCATGTGATCGATTACATTCTTTTCTACACCGAGAGCTGGTCCTTCGCCGTCTTCAATCTCGCCGACAGTTTCATCACCATCGGGGCCGGCTGCGTCATTCTCGACGAGCTGCTGTTGCCGAAAAAGGCCGGCCGCTAAAATCTTATCGAAATCCTGAAGGCATTCGGAACGGGCCTCATGTTAGCTAGATAGCATGCAGAACCTGGGACAGTTGCAGGAAAGATTGTCCGCCGCCTTCGGTGGACCCGCCGCCAAGCCGCTTGAGAAGCGGATGGAGGTGTTTTCCCCACGGCCGAACGCAGCGGCACCCCGGGGCGCCGATGACCGCCAGGGCGGGCCTGCACCGACACGGCGCCTGCTGTTCTACTGGCTGGGCGGCGCCGGCCTTCTGGCCGCAACAATCCTGATGCTGCTAGCCCATGCCGGCGATCCGCTGCTGCTTTCGGGCGGTCTCGTCGTTCTTGGCCTTGCCGTCATCGCCAGTTATGCCCTGCTGATGGTTCGCTCGCGCAGGGCCGGGCAGCGCCCCGGTCAACCCATGCCGGATTGGAACGCCGGCGCAAAGCTGTTCGCCGACGTGCACGACGTGCTCGGCGACATCACGGTCAGCCGCACCATGGACCGGCGCATCATCTCCGCCAACGACACTTTTCGCCGCCTGACCGGACGGTTGCGTCCGGAAGGACGCAGCTGCGAGGAGATCGGGCTTGCTTTCCGCCCCGGTCCGATACCGCATTGCTACGATGTCGAGATCTCGACACCGGAGGGCCAGCGCATCTTCCTCTGGCGCGATGTCGTCACCCGCGACCCGGCGAACGGCCGTCTGCTGCTGCAGAGCGTTGCCCGCGACGTGACCGATGAGCGGCTGATCGCGCAGGGCCGCGAGGAGGCCCGCCAGAAGGCCGAATATAACAGCGCCGCCAAATCGAGGTTGCTTGCCACCGTCAGCCACGAGGTGCGCACGCCGCTTTCCGGCATCCTCGGCATGACGCATCTGATCGCCGAGACACGGCTGACGCAGGAACAGCAGAACTATCTTGCGAGCATCCGCCAGTCCGGTCATGCATTGACGCAGCTCGTCGAGGATCTGCTCGATTTCTCCACCATCGAGGTCGGCCGCTTCGCGCTGCACCCGCGCTCGGAATCGCTGCGCAAGCTTCTCGAAAGCGTCGTCGAGATGCTCGCCCACCGGGCGCATGAAAAGGGTATCGAGATCGGCGCCACCGTGTCATCCGACGTGCCCGAAAATATGAGCTTCGACCCGGCGCGGCTGCGCCAGGTTCTGTTCAACGTTATCGGCAACGCCGTGAAGTTCACCCAGGTCGGCGGCGTCTTCATCCGCGTGTCGCTCGACGGCGACGACCTCTCGATCACCGTGACCGACAGCGGTCCCGGCATGACGGCGGAGGAGCAGGCGCGCGTCTTCGGCGAGTTCGAGCAGGGCGGGAGCGTTGCCGACAAGAGCAGCGGGACCGGGCTCGGCCTTGCCATCTCCGCCCGCATCATGCGCGAATTCAACGGCGCGCTGACGGTTGCCAGCGAAAAGGGCAGAGGCAGCGAATTCACCATCCGCTTCCCTGTCGATATCGCCAGCGAGCGCCCAGACCGGCGAAACACGCTGCTTGCCGGCAACAGCGTCGTGTTGCTGGCGCCGGCAGGTGCGGCGCGCACTGCTATCGCCGAAACGATCACTACGCTCGGCGGCCTCTGCCATCTCGTCGGCGACGGCGAGACGGCGCGGGCAACACTGCTCGAGCTGGCAAAGGGCGGACGGCGGCCGACCGACATCATCATCGACCATCGCATGTCCGCGGAATTTTCTGCCCATCTTGCCGACCGCACCGAAATCGCCGCACTTGGCCTGCGCAAGGTGCTGCTCGTCAATCCGGAAGAGCGCAGCGCCCATCCGCTCGACCTCTTCGATGCCTGGCTGATCCGGCCGCTGCGCGAACAGTCGCTGATCGACGTGCTGCGCGGGCGCATGCGCGGCATGGAGAAACGCGACGCGCTGAACGACAACCAGCCGGGCTTCGGCCTTTCGGTGGCTGAGACGCTGGTTGCCGCCAGCGGGCTCAGCATCCTGCTCGGCGAAGACGATCCGATCAATGCCATGCTGGTGCGTGTCGTTCTGGAAAAGGGCGGACATAAGGTGCGCCATGTCGAGGATTTCGAGACCCTGCTCGACTACGCGCTCTGCGAGGCGAATGATCGGCCCGATATCATCATCAGCGACCTCTCGATGCCCGGCGGCAACGGCATCGACATGCTGGGACGCCTGCGCGGCCACGAGCGGCGGCTCGATCTCGCCTCGGTGCCAGTGATCGTGCTCACCGCCGACAAGAGCGACGAATCGCGCCGCCAAGTCTTGCTCAACGGCGCCAACCGCGTCATGATAAAGCCGGTCGATCCGGTGCGGCTGCTGACCGAAGTTCAGGCGGTGGCCGCCCTTTCCGCCCGTCGGGCAGAGGCGCGGTGAGCGCCTCAGAAACCGGCACGCTTCTTGCGCCTGGAAATTCAAAATGTCACTTTCCTGTCGTAGAGAAGTGTTTTATGGCGTCGATAAGCCGGCAACGGGAGAATCGTCATGTCCGCCATCGACATCCTGAATCGTGACACCACGGCGGAGGCTGCACGGCCCTCGACGGCTGCCGTGCAGAAGGACGGCGATATCCTCGGCCGCATCGGCAATCTGGAGACCCGCCTTGCCCGCACGGCACGCGAGATCGATGCCGCCCAGGCCGTGCGCTACCGCGTCTTCGTCGACGAAATGAAGGCGCAGCTGCCGCTGGACGCCATGCGCCGGCAGCGCGATGTCGACGCCTATGACGCCGTCTGCGATCATCTTCTCGTTCTCGACCGCTCGATCGAGGGCGACCCGGAAGACCAGATCGTCGGCACCTATCGTCTGCTGCGTCAGGATGTCGCTATCGCCAATGGCGGTTTTTACTCGGCTTCCGAATTCGAAATCGAGGGCCTCATCGCCAAACATCCGGACAAGCGTTTCATGGAGCTCGGCCGCTCCTGCGTGCTGCCGGAATACCGCACCAAGCGCACCGTCGAGCTCCTGTGGCAGGGCAACTGGGCCTACGCGCTGAAGCACGGCGTCAGCGCCATGTTCGGCTGCGCCTCTTTCCCCGGCGTCTACCTCGAAAGCCACGCGCTGGCGCTGTCCTTCCTCTACCACAATGTGCTGGCGAAGAACGAATGGGCCGTCGGCGCCCTGCCGCATCTTGCCCGCAACATGGACCTGATGCCGGTCGAAGCCATCAATCCGAAGCGGGCGCTGATGGCCCTGCCGCCGCTGATCAAGGGCTATCTGCGCCTCGGTGCGATGGTCGGCTCCCACGCGGTCGTCGATCATGCCTTCAACACGACCGACGTGCTGATCGTGCTGCCGATCTCCAGCATTTCGGACCGTTATCTGAATTATTACGGCGCCGACGCCGGCCGCTTCGCGAGCTAAACGCCGAGGATCGTCGGCAATTCAAAGTGTTGCAGCGTCCTTTTGCGCGTCTGAAAAAACGCGCGGCGCTGTAAGGCTTGACGATCCCCCGCCATCCCTTCATCCTGACATCGCGTTTTCCGTGGGGCGCATCGGCATTGTGCCGGCTGGGCTATGCCCGCCCACACATCTCAACCATGCGCCATGTCGAATTTCGAAAACCTCCGCAAGAGAGCCAAGCTCTATAAACGTTGGCATCAGAACAGGTATCATCCTGTCGCCGCCGAAATCCGGCGGTGGCTCCCCCGTTACAGCGGCCTGAACGATCGGCAGATTCTCGACTGCGCGTTCAAGCTCGCAGATGCGCAGGAGCTCGTTGCGGCAAAGGAAGGTTTCGAAAGCTGGACGGCGCTGAAACAGGGACTGACCTTGATGAACACGCCTCAACAATCGAAAGCTTCGACACCGGCATTCATCGACGCGCAACCGCAACTCTTCGTCCGGGATATTGGCAGCTCCTGCGATTTCTATATCGGCAAGCTCGGCTTTGAGCTTGCCTTCACCTATGGCGAGCCAGCCTTCTACGCTCAGGTCTTCCGGGGTGCGGCGCGGCTCAATCTTCGCTCAGTCGACATGCCTTTTCTCCATCCGGATTTCCGGCTTCATGAGGAAGACGCGCTTTCGGCGACCATCACGCTTGACGACGCCAAAGCACTGTTCCTGGAATATGCGAGAGCTGAAGTTCCGCTCCATCAGGGCTTGAGAATCGAGCCATGGGGTGCCCAGACCTTCATTGTTCGCGACCTCGACGGCAACCTGATCGCCTTCGCCAGCTAGCGCCGCGCCGTCCGGCCGGACTGGACGGGCGCTAACGGAAGAGCCGGATCGAACCGGGATAGAGCGCGACGGTCTCATCCGTCGTCAGCAGTTGGATGCCTTCGACGATCGACTGTGCGACGAGGATCCGATCGAAGGGGTCGGCGTGGATCGCCGGCAACCGATCCACCGCCAGCGTATGCATGACGGTGATCGGCAATTCGCTATAATCGTTGTCGATGAGGGCACGGTAGAAGAGCGGCGGATCGAGATTGAAATCGTCGCGGCCGACGGCGTGCTTGGCGCTGAGTTCGCCAAAGCTTGCGGGACTGAAGAACAGCTGGTTGAGCGGATCGGCGACCAGCTCCCTTGCCACGGCCGGCAGTTTCGGCGAATCCTCCGCAAGCCAGATCAGCAGCAGCGTGTCGAGAAGGAGCTTCATCGCGGCTCTGAAAACCTTGCGACGTCCTGCAGATCCATGCTGTCGAAATCATCCGGCACGGAGATCCGCCCCTTCAGGAAACCGACACGCCGGATCTGCTGCGCACCGCCGGCATCGAGCGGCACCACCTTGACCAGCGGCTTGCCGGCCTTGGCGATCACGAAGACCTCACCGTTCGCCGCGTTTTCGACGAGCCGCGACAGATGAGTCTTTGCCTCATGGATGTTGATGATTCGCATCTCGCTTCGGCATCCATAAACTTAGTTCAATCAACTTAGTTTATGGATGTCGATTTCGCAAGAAACAATAAGGACGCTGAATCACTTCATTATCAGCAGTTTAGCCTAAACCGCCGCTTATGAGAAGCCGGGTAAGGATAATCCACAAAAACCGGTGCCCGGCCGACGCACGGTCGGCCGGGCACAAAATGCCGTTTCACAATGTCGCCCCGGAGGAGTTTACGAACCGCCGTAGGCGGCGATCGCCGCCATGTTGACGATGTCGCTGTCCTTGGCGCCCATCGAAGTGATCTGCACCGGCTTGTCGAGGCCGACGAGGATCGGGCCGATCACCGTGGAGCCGCCGAGCTCCTGCAGCATCTTGGTCGAGATCGAGGCCGAGTGGAAAGCCGGCATGACGAGGACGTTGGCCGGGCCGGAGAGGCGGCAGAAGGGATATTGCTCCATCACCTTGCGGTTCAGAGCGACATCGGCCGCCATCTCGCCGTCATATTCGAAATCGACGCGGCGCTTGTCGAGGATCTTTACCGCCTCGCGCACCCGCTCGGAGCGTTCGCCCGAGGGATGGCCGAAGGTGGAATAGGCAAGCATGGCGACACGCGGCGGATAGCCCATGCGCCTTGCGAGACCGGCGGCCTCCTCGGCGATGTCGGCAAGCTGCTCGGCCGTCGGCATGTCGTGAACCGCCGTATCGGCAACGAAGACGGTGCGGCCGCGGCAGAGCGCCAGGGACACGCCGATGACGCGGTGGCCCGGCTTCTCGTCGATGCAGCGGCGCACATCGTCGAGCGCCGTCGAATAGTTTCGGGTGATGCCCGTCACCATGCCGTCGGCGTCGCCGAGCGCCACCATGGTGGCGGCGAAGTGGTTGCGGTCGTTGTGGATCAGCCGCTGGGCGTCGCGGTGGAGATAACCGTGCCGCTGCAGCCGGGCATAGAGATAGTCGATATAGGCCTCGACCCGCGTCGAAATACGGGCATTGACGATTTCGAGGCCGGGCCGGTTGAGATCGATGCCGGCGCGTTCGGCCGTCGCCCGGATCAGGTCCTCACGGCCGAGCAGGATGGCCGTGCCAAGCTGCTGGTTGGCGTAGGACAGTGCGGCGCGCAGGACCTGTTCTTCCTCGGCCTCGGCAAAGACGATCCGCTTCGGATGCCGGCGGACACGCTCGTAGAGCCTGGCGAGCGTCGAGGCGATCGGATCGCGGCGCGCCGAAAGCTCGCGGGCATAACCGGGCATGTCGGTGATGACCTTGCGGGCGACGCCGCTTTCGATCGCAGCCTGCGCGACCGCGACCGGGATCGCCGAGATCAGCCTGGGATCGAAGGGAACGGGGATGATGTATTGCGATCCGAAACGCGGCCGGTTGCCCTGATAGGCGGCGACCACGTCATCCGGCACGTCCTCGCGGGCCAGGTTTGCCAGCGCGTTGACGGCGGCGATTTTCATCGCGTCGTTGATTGTGGAGGCACGGACATCGAGGGCGCCGCGGAAGATATAAGGAAAGCCGAGGACGTTGTTGACCTGGTTCGGATAGTCCGAACGGCCGGTCGCCATGATGGCGTCGTCGCGGATGCGGGCCACCTCTTCCGGCGTGATCTCGGGATCGGGATTGGCCATGGCGAAGATGATCGGCCGCTCCGCCATCGAGCGGATCATCTTGGCCGAAAACGCGCCCTGCTGCGACAGGCCGAAAACGACGTCCGCGCCTTTCATCGCCTCTTCCAGCGTGCGCGTGTCGGTCTTTGCCGCATGCGCCGACTTCCACTGGTTCATGCCCTCGGTGCGGCCCTGGTAGATGACGCCCTTGGTATCGCAGAGGATGACGTTCTCAGGCGCAAAACCCATCGCCTTGATGAGTTCGACGCAGGCGATCGCCGCAGCACCCGCGCCGTTGCAGACGAGCTTCGTCGTCTTCAGGTCGCGGCCGGTCAGCTCCAGCGCGTTGATCAGGCCGGCGGCGGCGATGATCGCCGTTCCATGCTGGTCGTCATGGAACACCGGAATGTCCATCAGCTCGCGCAGCCGGCTTTCGATGACGAAACAATCCGGCGCCTTGATATCCTCGAGGTTGATGCCGCCGAAGGAAGGACCGAGGAAGCGCACGCAGTTGATGAACTCGTCGACATTTTCCGTATCGATCTCGAGGTCGATGGAATCGACATCGGCAAAGCGTTTGAACAGCACCGCCTTGCCTTCCATGACGGGCTTGGACGCCAGCGCGCCGAGATTGCCGAGGCCGAGGATCGCCGTGCCGTTGGAAATGACGGCAACCATATTGCCGCGTGCCGTATAATCGTAGGCCGTCTGCGGATCGGCGGCGATCGCCTTCACGGGCACGGCAACACCCGGCGAATAGGCAAGCGAGAGGTCGCGTTGCGTCGCCATCGGCTTGGTCGGGTTGATTTCCAGCTTGCCGGGCCGGCCCATTGCGTGAAAATCGAGCGCCTCCTGGTCGGTAACCGAGGTCACCGGCCGGTCCTTCTTATCGATATCGGGCATAAATCCTCCAACGTCCTGTGGGCGACGCTTTGCTCTTCCTCAAATGCTGTTGTCATCTATAGCGGCGCGCGGATAGGGTTGGCACCTGTTTTTTTGGGAAAAACTCCACCTCCGTGAACGCACGAATAGACACAGGGAATGAAGCCTTTTCGGCTGCCGAGCTCGCCACGGCGGAAAGCCGTGCCTCGGCGACGCCGATGATGGAGCAATTTATCGAGATCAAGGCGAACAATCCGGGTTCGCTTCTGTTCTATCGCATGGGCGATTTCTACGAGCTGTTCTTCGAGGATGCGCTGGAAGCCTCACGCGCGCTCGGTATCACGCTGACCAAGCGCGGCCAGCACATGGGCCAGGATATCCCGATGTGCGGCGTTCCGGTGCATGCGGCCGACGATTATCTACAGAAGCTGATTTCACTCGGCTTCCGCGTCGCCGTCTGCGAGCAGATCGAGGATCCGGCGGAAGCAAAAAAACGCGGCGCGAAATCCGTCGTCAAGCGTGACGTCGTTCGCCTCGTCACTCCAGGCACGATCACCGAGGAAAAGCTGCTTTCGCCCTCGGAATCCAACTATCTGATGGCGCTGACCCGCATTCGCGCCAGCGGCGAGGCCTTGCTGGCGCTTGCCTGGATCGATATTTCCACAGGCGTCTTCCGGCTTGCCGAGACCGAAGCCTCCCGATTGCTTGCCGATATCCTGCGCATCGATCCGCGGGAACTCATCCTGCCCGACACGATCTTCCACGATCCGGAACTCAAGCCGGTCTTCGACGTGCTCGGCCGCACAGCCGTGCCCCAGCCTTCCGTGCTCTTCGACAGCGCCAGCGCCGAAGGCCGGATCGCGCGGTATTTCGGCGTCGCGACGCTCGACGGCTTCGGCACCTTCTCACGAGCCGAGCTGGCTGCCGCCGCCGCCGCAGTCGCCTATGTCGAGAAGACGCAGATTGCCGAGCGTCCGCCGCTTGGAAAGCCGGAGCGGGAAAGTGCCGCTTCGACGCTGTTCATCGATCCCGCCACCCGCGCCAATCTCGAACTTGCCCGCACGCTTTCGGGCGATCGCAACGGTTCGCTGTTGAAGGCGATCGACCGCACCGTCACCGGCGGCGGCGCCAGGCTTCTTGCCGAGCGGCTGATGTCGCCGCTAACCGACCCCGCCCGCATCAATGCGCGGCTCGATTCGATCGGCTTCCTGATCGACGAACCCCTGCTCTGCGGCAATCTGCGCGACACGCTGAAACATGTGCCCGACATGCCGCGCGCCCTGTCGCGCCTGGCGCTCGACCGCGGCGGCCCGCGCGATCTCTGGGCGATCCGCCAAGGCCTTGACGCGGCGGGCGGAGTTGCCGCCATGCTCGGCAAGGCGATGCTGCCCGAAGAGCTCGGCCAGGCGCTATCAGGGCTGCAGGCCCTTCCCGCCGCACTGGAAAAGCTGCTTGCCGAGATGCTTGCCGACGAATTGCCGCTGTTGAAACGCGATGGCGGCTTCCTGCGCGACGGCGCCAACGCCGAGCTCGACGAGGTCCGGGCACTGCGCGACCAGTCGCGTCGCGTCATCGCCGGCCTGCAATTGCAATATGCCGAGGAAACCGGCATCCGGTCGCTGAAGATCAAGCACAACAACGTCCTCGGTTATTTCATCGAAGTGACCGCCGGCAATGCCTCGCCGATGACAGAGACGGCGGACGCGAAGGCCCGCTTCATCCACCGCCAGACGATGGCGAACGCCATGCGCTTCACAACGACCGAACTTGCCGACCTCGAAAGCCGCATCGCCAATGCCGCCGACCAGGCGCTTACGATCGAACTCGAAGCCTTCGACAGGATGACGGCGGCCGTCGTTGCGGAAGCCGAGGCGATCAAGTCGGGCGCCCGGGCGCTTGCCGTCATCGACGTCGCCGCAGGCCTGGCGCTTCTCGCCGAGGAGCAGGCCTATTGCCGCCCGCAGGTCGACGGTTCGAAGATGTTTGCCATCGAGGGCGGGCGCCATCCGGTCGTCGAGCAGGCGCTGCGGCGGCAGGCGGGCGGCCCCTTCGTCGCCAATCATTGTGATCTCTCGCCGAGGACCGGCGACCGGGACGGTGCTATCTGGCTGCTGACCGGCCCGAACATGGGCGGCAAGTCGACCTTCCTGCGCCAGAACGCGCTGATATCAATCCTGGCGCAGATGGGCTCCTTCGTGCCGGCGACATCGGCCCATATCGGCATCGTCGACCGGCTTTTCTCGCGCGTGGGCGCCTCAGACGACCTGGCGCGCGGGCGCTCGACCTTCATGGTCGAGATGGTGGAAACGGCGGCGATCCTCAACCAGGCAAGCGACCGTTCCCTCGTCATCCTCGACGAGATCGGTCGCGGCACCGCCACGTTCGACGGTCTATCGATCGCCTGGGCCGCCGTCGAGCACCTGCATGAGGCCAATCGCTGCCGCGGCCTCTTCGCCACGCATTTCCACGAGCTGACCGTGCTTTCGGAAAAGCTTGGCCGGCTGTCGAACGCGACGATGCGCGTCAAGGAATGGGACGGCGACGTCATTTTCCTGCACGAGGTCGGGCCGGGTGCGGCGGACCGCTCCTACGGCATCCAGGTCGCGCGCCTTGCCGGGCTTCCGGCCTCGGTCGTGGCGCGCGCCCGCGACGTGCTCACCCGCCTGGAAGATGCCGACCGCAAGAACCCGGCGAGCCAGCTGATCGACGACCTGCCGCTTTTCCAGGTGGCGGTGCGCCGCGAGGAAACCGCCCGCGGGGCCTCCAAGGTCGAGGAGGCGCTGAAGGCGATGAGCCTTGACGACATGACGCCGCGCGAGGCAATGGATGCGCTTTACGACCTCAAGAAAAAGCTGAAATAGGAGCGGCGTGCCATGTTCATGGAAAAACTGGTTCGCGAAACCGAGCGCCTCTCGCTCATCTGTTCCATGCTCGACACGATGCGGCGCGCCGATAAGGACCGCAATGCCCGCGGCTGGACTTCGCCGATCGGCATGCTGAAAATCACCCGCTGCTGCGCTGTGATCTCGGAACTCGGAACCTCGATCGCCAAGGCCGGCTATCGCGAATGCGACAGGCAGGCGCTCGAGGAGATCATGCGCGAGACACGGCAGGTGCTGCATTTGCTGAATGCGCGGGCCGCCGGCTGAGGATTCCGGGAAAGCCGGCGCCTTGCGTCAAGCGCTCTCGTCTCATGCGGCGAACCAACACCATTTCGCCAAATTTAAAGGTTCTTGCAGTATGAAAGCCCGTGTCAATCGCCGGGCAAAGGGGCTATAGCGCATGCAGACGAAACAAGCGGCAGGCCGTGAACCGGCAGTCCGGCATGAACAGGAAACCGCCCCGGCGACAGCGATGCGCGACCTCGATTTCTCCAATATCCTCGACGTCGAGCTCTTGCAGAAGCAGTGTGACGCCGTTGCCGAGGCCAACCGGAACCGGCCAGACGTCCTGCGCGCCGATCTTCTGGCGGTGCTGAAGAAGGCGAGCACCGAAGGCCGGCAGAAGGCGCGCGAGGCACTGATGGCCGACGGCGGCGGGCTCAATTGCGCCTACCGGATTTCCTGGCTGCAGGACCAGATCACCACCGTCCTCTACAATTTCGCCACCGCCCATATCTTTCCGCAGCAGAAGGACAAGTTCGCGGTCACCGCCGTCGGCGGCTACGGCCGCGACACGCTGGCGCCGGGCTCGGATATCGACCTGCTGTTCCTCTTCCTGCCGAGGCCGGCGGAAGAGACGCACAAGGCGGTCGAATTCATGCTCTACGTGCTCTGGGATATGGGCTTCAAGGTCGGTCACGCCACCCGCACGGTGGAGGAATGCATTGCGCTTTCCAAGTCCGACATGACGATCCGCACCGCCATCCTGGAGATGCGCTATATCTGCGGCCTGCAGCGGCTGGAGACCGAGCTCGAGACCCGCTTCGACAAGGAGATCGTCACCGGCACCGGTCCCGAATTCATCGCCGCCAAGCTTGCCGAGCGCGACGAGCGCCACCGCAAGGCGGGCGACACGCGTTATCTCGTCGAACCGAACGTCAAGGAAGGCAAGGGCGGGCTTCGCGACCTGCATACGCTGTTCTGGATCTCGAAATATTATTATCACGTGCGCGACCAGGCGGAGCTGGTCAAGCTCGGCGTGCTCTCCAAGCACGAATACCGCCTGCTCGAGAAAGCCGACGGTTTTCTCTGGGCAGTGCGCTGCCATATGCACTTCCTGACCGGCAAGGCCGAGGAGCGCCTGTCCTTCGATATCCAGCGCGAGATCGCCGAAGCCTTCGGCTATCACACCCGCCCGGGCCTTTCGGCCGTCGAGCGCTTCATGAAGCACTATTTCCTTGTCGCGAAGGATGTCGGCGATCTCACGCGCATCCTCTGTGCCGCACTTGAAGACCAGCAGGCGAAGTCGATCCCCGGCCTCACCGGCGTCATCAGCCGCTTCACCCATCGCAACCGCAAGATCGCCGGCAGCGTCGAATTCGTTGAAGACCGCGGCCGCATTGCGCTGGCCGACCCTGACGTCTTCAAGCGTGATCCGGTCAACATCATCCGGCTCTTCCACGTCGCCGACATCAACGGGCTGGAATTCCATCCGGACGCGCTGAAACGCGTTACCCGTTCCCTTGCCTTGATCGATAACAGCCTGCGGGAAAACGACGAGGCCAACCGGCTGTTCATGTCGATCCTGACGTCGAAGCGGGATCCGGCGCTCATCCTGCGCCGGATGAACGAGGCCGGCGTGCTCGGCCGCTTCATCCCCGAATTCGGCAAGATCGTCGCGATGATGCAGTTCAACATGTACCACCACTATACGGTCGACGAACATCTGATCCGCACCGTCGACATTCTCTCCGAGATCGACAAGGGGCGCGCCGAGGATCTGCATCCGCTCGCCAACAAGCTGATGCCCGGCATCGAGGACCGCGAGGCGCTTTATGTCGCCGTTCTCCTCCACGACATCGCCAAAGGCCGCCAGGAGGATCATTCGATCGCCGGCGCCCGCGTCGCCCGCAAGCTCTGCGCCCGCTTCGGCCTGTCGCAGAAGCAGACGGAAATCGTCGTCTGGCTGATCGAAGAACATCTGACCATGTCGATGGTGGCGCAGACCCGCGACCTCACCGACCGCAAGACGATCACCGATTTCGCCGACCGCGTGCAGTCGCTGGACCGGCTGAAGATGCTGTTGATCCTGACGATCTGCGATATCCGCGCCGTCGGTCCGGGTGTGTGGAACGGCTGGAAGGGCCAGCTTCTGCGCACGCTCTATTACGAAACCGAGCTGCTGCTTGCCGGCGGCTTTTCGGAGGTCTCCCGCAAGGAGCGGGCCAATGCCGCCGCCGAGGCGCTGCATTCAGCACTCGCCGACTGGAGCCAGAAGGACCGCAATACCTATACCAAGCTGCACTACCAGCCCTACCTGCTCTCCGTGCCGCTGGAAGACCAGATCCGCCACGCTGATTTCATCCGCCAGGCGGATAAGGCGGGCCAGGCGCTCGCCACCACGGTGCGCACCGACAGTTTCCACGCGATCACCGAGATCACCGTGCTGTCGCCCGACCATCCGCGGCTGCTTGCCGTCATTGCCGGCGCCTGTGCCGCGGCCGGTGCCAACATCGTCGACGCGCAGATCTTCACGACATCGGACGGGCGGGCGCTCGACACCATCCATGTCAGCCGCGAATTTACCGACGATGCCGACGAACTGCGCCGGGCTGCGACGATCGGCCGGATGATCGAGGACGTGCTGTCCGGCCGCAAGCGCCTGCCCGAGGTCATCGCCACACGCGCGCGCAACCGCAAGAAGAGCAAGGCCTTCGTCATTCCGCCGTCGGTCAACATCACCAACAGCCTGTCGAACAAGTTCACGGTCATCGAAGTCGAATGCCTCGACCGGCCGGGGCTGCTGTCGGAGATCACCGCCGTCCTTTCCGATCTGTCGCTCGACATCCAGTCGGCCCGCATCACCACCTTCGGCGAAAAGGTGATCGACACCTTCTACGTCACCGATCTGGTCGGCCAGAAAATTTCCGGCGACAGCAAGCGCGCCAACATCACCGCCCGGATGAAGGCCGTCATGGCCGAGGAAGAAGACGAGCTGCGCGAGCGTATGCCCTCCGGCATCATCGCACCGGCCGCCACCGCCCGAACCCCGCCCGCCAGCGAAAAGAAGGCCGGTTCCCCCATATGAGCTTGAACGCATGAGTCCCCACGCATGAGCCCAAACGCATGAGCCTCGTCAAGAAATTCGCGACCGTCGGCGGCGCCACCCTCGGCAGCCGCATCTTCGGCTTCGCCCGCGAAACGCTGATGGCTGCGGCGCTCGGCACCGGACCGATGGCCGATGTCTTCTACGCCGCCTTCCGCTTTCCGAATCTCTTCCGCCGGCTGTTTGCCGAAGGCGCCTTCAACGCCGCCTTCGTGCCGCTCTTTGCCAAGGAGATCGAGGCGAACGGCACAGATGGCGCCAAGCGCTTTTCCGAAGAAGTCTTCGGCGTGCTGTTTTCGGTGCTGCTCCTCATCACCATCGTGATGGAGCTTGCCATGCCGCTCTTGGTGCGCTTCGTCATCGCGCCGGGCTTTGCCGACGATCCCGAAAAATTCTCGATCACCATCCGCATGGCGGCGGTGATGTTTCCCTATCTGATGTGCATGTCGCTGACGGCGATGATGAGCGGCATGCTGAATTCGCTGCATCATTTCTTCGCCGCCGCCATCGCGCCCGTCTTCCTCAACGTGGTGATGATCGGGGCGTTGTTTTATGCGCTTTACACCGGCGCCGATCCCCTGGCGACCGCCTGGTACCTCTCCTGGGGCGTTCTTGCCGCCGGCGTCCTGCAGCTTGCCGTCGTCTATGTCGGCGTGCTTGCGGCCGGCATGAGCATCGGCTTCCGTTTCCCGAAGATGACGCCGAACGTCAAGCGGCTGCTGATCCTGGCGGTGCCGGCGGCGGTGACCGGCGGCATCACCCAGATCAACCAGCTGATCGGCCAGGCGATTGCGTCGTCCCGCGACGGCGCGATCGCAGCACTGCAATATGCCGACCGCATCTATCAGCTGCCGCTCGGCGTCGTCGGCGTCGCCGTCGGCGTGGTGCTTCTGCCGGAACTTGCCCGGGCGCTGAAGGGCGGCAACCTGCGCGAGGCCGGAAACCTGCAGAACCGCTCGATCGAATTCGTGCTGTTCCTGACGATCCCCGCCGCCTTCGCGCTCTGGATCCTCTCTGACGAGATCATCCGCGTGCTCTACGAGCGCGGCGCCTTCCATCAGGAAAACACCGCCGTCGTCGGCTCGATCCTGGCGATTTACGGCATCGGCCTGCCGGCCTTCGTGCTGATCAAGGCGCTGCAGCCCGGTTTCTATGCCCGCGAGGACACCAAGACGCCGATGCGTTTTTCGGCCATTGCGGTTGCGACCAACTGCGCCACGGCGCTGACGCTCTTCCCCTATATGGGCGCGCCCGGCATCGCGGTTGCCGAAGCCACGGCCGGCTGGATCAGCACCGTACTGCTGTTCGCCACGCTTTTGCACCGTGGCCACCTGACATGGGAATGGGCGCTGGCAAAGCGCACCGCCCTGCTGATCGTCGCCGCGGCCGTCATGGGTGCGGCCATCGTCTTCCTCAAGCAATATTGGGCGCCGTGGCTTGCTTCCGGCGCGCCGCTTCTCACCAAGATCGGCACCCTCGGGCTGCTGATTGCAATCGCCATGCTGATTTATTTCGCCGCCGCCTTCCTGGTCGGCGGGGCAAATCTCGGCATGATCCGACGCAATCTGAACCGCAAGCAGGCGCCGGCTAAGGACGGGTGAGGCCGGTCGTAACCACCGTGACGCTGGCTACTTTATGGCTGTGGCTTGCGACCAGACAACCATCCATCGTTCGTCATGCCGCTCATACGTGTCAGTGTGCCAGTAATCGTTGAGAGCGACTTTGTGGCCACCGAAGACAACCTCCAGCTGAGCACGATACCGAAGAACGGCGACCCCGTCATAAAGGCGCACGGCAATGTCAGCGGGCCGCCAGATCAGGTATTTGATCTGCCCGGAGGCGATCGCACCGAGATATTCTTCCTTTGAAAGCGTGGTACCGATCGGCGTTATCAACTGGAAGTCCGGAGCGTGAAGCTGTTGTGCCCGAACAATATCGGCGTTGACCAGGGCGCGCAGCCTCGCGTGCTCCGTTTCGCGAAGAAGGTTGGCCTCACTGGCCGGTGAGGATGCGTCGGCGGTCGGGATGGTCATGTCCGTTCTCCAATTGAAAGCTAAGGATCAATCGATTCTCCCGGGATAGGCGGCGACGTGGCATCATAGTCACGGGTATCTCCTGACTGCGCACCGATGTGCTCTCATCGATTTAGACAGATAAACACTATTTGTCTACTCGTCTTTTGACAGAATGGTCACGAAATGCCAGTCTGTCCAAATGATGCAGAATGATCGGAAAATCGCCCAAATCCTGGATGCTGCCCTGCCGGTGTTCGTGCGTTTCGGCTTTCGAAAAACTTCCATGGCCGACATTGCGCGCGCCGCAGGAATTTCGCGAGCATCGCTCTATCTGAGCTTCAACAGTAAGGAAGAGCTTTTCCGAGCCGGTTCCATGCGAGCGCATACTCGCGCGCTGGATGAGGTGGGAGCGGCCCTGGCAGGACAGGGGAACACCTTTGACCGCATGGAAAAGGCCATAGCGGTGTTTCAGCGGGAGTTAATCGCCCCTTTTGGCGGCAGTTCCGATGCGGAAGAACTGTTTGCCGCCAATATGGCCTTGGCTGCGGATATCACGCTCGACGCGCGGACACGGCTATCGACGATGCTGACACAGACGCTGAATGCCGCCGCGGCAACCAGGGAAATTGATCTCGAACCGCTGCAGGCCTCGCCTGTTCAACTGGCCAGTATCATGATGGCTGCAATGGATGGGATCAAACACGCGCAATGGAATGGTTCCAGCCTCGATGACGATACAAAACTATTCATGCGTCTCCTGCGGGTGGCGGTGACGCCGCGGAGCGGCCAATAGAGGTGGTCGCGGTAGGTCTTTTCGCCGCCACTGAATCGGCGATCCTTAAACCGGAATGGGAAAAGGCGGACCGGATGATTCCTCAGCAATCCACCCATCGTCGCTGCGGTCCGACGTCGACATGGATGATGCCGTTGCAATAGCTGCCGATGCCGCCGATGCCCGGCGCGCTTCTTGCGGCAGCAATGATCGTGCGCTCCGACAGGCCGGGCATCCTGATATCGGCCGCCAGACATTTCCCATGCAGGGACCCATGGCGGCGGGGATGCGGCCTGTGGCCCGAGGTTATCACAGGGCGTCGGCCGGTCTTCGCAGCAATATGCGACAGGATCGCTCGCAGGCGCCCCGGAAAGCAGCTGGCACGAACGCTGACGGTCTGGACCGTGTAGGCGAGACGTGCCTGATGTTTTGCAAGATGAACGGCATGCCTTTTCATGTCTTGACCGACGGCACCCGTTGCTGATTGAAAGGCGAAAAGGCCTGCCATGGCGAGCAAAATTGCGTTCTGCATGGTCGTTCCGATCGGCTATCCCAGCGACCCCAACGGCGCCGGCACCATGCGCAGGATTTTCGGTTCAAAAAAAGCTTTTTTGTGAAATTTTATACTCAATTATGAGTAAGTCGATTGATCAATTCGGCTTAAAATCCGGGAATTGCCGCCCAAAACTGGAATAAACATCTCAAACGCGAGGCAACACATGGTGATCCAGTCTCTTTTCCTCGTCACCCTCGTGGTCGACGACTACGACCGCGCCAAGGCTTTTTATTGCGATAGTCTCGGTTTCGATTGCCTTCAGGACGAGCTGCAGCCGGAGGGCAAGCGCTGGGTGGTGGTGAAGCCGAGGGGTGGGGATGGAGCCGCCTTTTTGCTGGCGCAGGCGGCAGACGAGACGCAGCGCGCGGCCGTCGGCAATCAGACCGGCGGGCGTGTCGGCTTCTTTCTGAAGACCGACGATTTCGCCCGCGACCATGGCGCGATGCTGGCAGCCGGCGTGCGTTTTCTGGAAGAGCCGCGTCACGAGGTTTACGGCACGGTGGCGGTGTTTGCGGATCCCTACGGCAACACTTTCGATCTGATCCAGCACACGGCCGCCTGAACCCCTTGATTGCGACCGGTTGCCCGTGCATAAGCCGCGGCGTTAACAACATGGGCGAAAAGCCCTGCTGCATTCTGCAGCAATTTAAACTGTGACAGCGTGGGCCCTCCACCAGCCTATTGAGGACGACATGAGCGAATTCAAGAAACTCGTATTCTCCGGTGTGCAGCCGACCGGCAATCTGCATCTCGGCAATTATCTCGGCGCGATCCGCCGGTTTGTGGCGCTGCAGGAAGGCAATGACTGCATCTACTGCGTCGTCGACATGCACGCGCTCACCGCCCAACTCGTGCATGAGGACATGCCGAGCCAGACGCGCTCGATCGCCGCCGCCTTCATCGCCGCCGGCATCGATCCGGAAAAGCATATCGTCTTCAATCAGTCGGCCGTGCCGCAGCATGCTGAACTCGCCTGGATCTTCAACTGCGTCGCCCGCATCGGCTGGATGAACCGGATGACCCAGTTCAAGGACAAGGCCGGCAAGGACCGCGAGCAGGCCTCGCTCGGGCTCTATGCCTATCCGAGCCTGATGGCCGCCGACATTCTCGTCTATCGCGCGACCCATGTGCCTGTTGGTGAGGACCAGAAGCAGCATCTGGAGCTTGCCCGCGACATCGCGATGAAGTTCAACCTCGACTATGCCGAGCATATCAGCAGGACCGGTTACGGCGTCGACATCACCGTCGGCAACGAGCCGGTGCATGCCTATTTCCCGATGGTCGAGCCGCTGATCGGCGGGCCGGCGCCGCGCGTCATGTCGCTGCGCGACGGCACCAAGAAAATGTCGAAGTCGGACCCCTCCGATCTCTCGCGCATCAACCTGATGGACGATGAGGACGCGATCTCGAAGAAGATCCGCAAGGCCAAGACCGATCCGGACGGCTTGCCGAGCGAGATCGACGGGTTGCAGGGCCGTCCGGAAGCCGACAATCTGGTGGCGATCTATGCCGCACTCGCCGACAAATCGAAGGCGGACGTGCTTGCCGAATTCGGCGGCCAGCAATTCTCCGTCTTCAAGCCGGCGCTGGTCGACCTGGCAATCAACGTGCTGGCGCCGATCACCGGCGAAATGCGCCGGCTGATGGACGATACCAGCCATATCGACGCTATCCTGCGCAAGGGCGGCGAACGCGCAAGGGCCCGCGCCGAGGTGACGATGCAACAAGTGCGCGACGTCATCGGCTTCCTCTATTGAGATAGATCTCCCCTTTTTCCCGCCAGGGGAGAAGGGGACCTTCCCCTGGAGAGAAGGGGATTTCTTCTCGGGCATCAGGGCAAAAACTGGGCTTGCAAATTTTCCGCTTCGGGTGTCAGAGTCCGCGCCATGGTATCGAAGCGACTCTCACGGCTCGAAGGTCACCGCCGCAAATTCATGGCGGTAATCGACGGTACACCCGAATGCCAACGCGCCGTTCATTATGCCGGCCGGCGCGCGAAGAATTCCAATGGCGGGCTGGTGCTGCTCTACGTGATCCCGGATGGGGATTTCCAGCAATGGCTCGGCGTCGAAGAAATCATGCGGGCCGAAGCGCGTGAGGAGGCCGAGGCGGTGGTTGCCAAGATCGCCCAGATCGTGCGCGAGACCATCGGCATCGAGCCTGAGGTCGTCATCCGCGAGGGCGGTGCTGCCGAACAGATCAACGCCGTGATCGAGGAAGACCGCGATGTGGCGATCCTGGTTCTGGCCGCCGGTTCGGCAAAGGAAGGTCCAGGGCCGCTGGTCTCCTCGGTCGCCGGTCGCGCGGCGGCGTTTCCGATACCGGTCACCGTGCTGCCGGATACGTTGACCAACGAGGAAATCGATGCTCTCTGCTAGAGCATGATGCCGAAAACTGTGAGCGGTTTTCGGACGACATCATGCTCTAACTGTAGCATTTCTTGAGTACAAGTCTCTTGATTAGAGCCGTCAATCGGCTTATCTTCTTTTGAAGAATTCTAAAGACGGCCGAGACCATAGGCCGGCCGCATGGAGAACCAGATGTTCATTCAGACCGAAGCCACGCCGAACCCCGCCACGCAGAAGTTCCTGCCGGGCAAGGTGGTGATGGAAAACGGCACGGCCGAGTTCCGCAGCACTGAGGAGGCTCAAGCCTCGCCGCTCGCTGCCCGCCTGTTCGAAATATCAGGCGTTACCGGCGTCTATTTCGGCTATGATTTCATTTCCGTCTCCAAGGATAATGCCGACTGGCAGCATCTTAAGCCGGCTATATTAGGCTCGATCATGGAGCATTTCATGTCCGGCAAGCCGGTCATGGGCGATGCCTCCATCCTTTCCGAAGACGCCGATGCCGGCGACGAATTCTTCGACGAAGGCGATGAATCGATCGTGCTGACCATCAAGGAGCTTCTGGAGACGCGCGTGCGCCCGGCCGTTGCCCAGGATGGCGGCGACATCACCTTCCGCGGCTTCAAGGATGGCAAGGTCTATCTGAACATGAAGGGTTCCTGCGCCGGCTGCCCGTCTTCGACGGCAACGCTGAAGCACGGCGTCCAGAACCTGCTGCGCCATTTCGTTCCGGAAGTGCAGGAAGTGATTGCCGCTTAAAAATCCTGAATTCGTCCCGCCGTTCATCTCAGGTTCGGCCGAACGGATTTATCGATAGGCGACACTGGTTTATTCGGAAATTGATGGCATGATCATTCTGGCGCTCGACACGGCGGGTGTGGACTGCGCTGCCGCTGTCTATGACAGCGGCAGGGATACGGTGCTGGGGGAGGCATCGGACATGATCGGCAAGGGGCATGCTGAACATCTGATTGGTATCGTCGATCGCGCGCTCGATCAGGCGGGAGTGGCCCTTTCGGATATCGACCGCCTTGCCGTCACCATCGGTCCCGGCTCCTTTACCGGTATCCGCGTCGGCGTTGCCGCAGCCCGCGGTTTCGCGCTTTCCCTCAATGTGCCGGCCGTCGGCGTCACCACGCTCGAAGTCATGGCATCAGCCCAGCGCGACAAGACGCCTCATCGCGCCGTGTTGGCGGCGATGGATGCCAAGCGGGACGAAATCTACCTCCAATCCTTCGCGGCCGACGGTTCGCCCCTCGACGCGCCACGGGCAGTCGGCGTTGCGGAAGCGCAGGCATATGCTGCCGGCTTCGACGGCGAGATTATCGGTTCGGCGACGCCCCTCCTCAAGGCCGACGCCGGCGACGATCACACCAACAGATTCCCGATCTCCGTCGTGGCGCGCCTGGGCGCTGCCGCCTCCCCCGATGCCGGAAAGCCGAAGCCCCTTTATCTGCGCGGACCCGATGCCAAGCCGCAGGCCGGGTACGCGATTGCGCGACGAGTATGACGATGCTGGAAGCCTATCTGACGCTGAAACCGGAATTCGAGATCATCGCCATGGAGCGCGAGGATTGCCGCGATGTCGCCGTCCTGCACGGCGAGCGCTTCGCCCGGCCCTGGGGCGACGGTGAATTTCACGGCCTGCTGATGCAGGATACCGTCTTCGGCTTCGTCGCGCGCCAGACCAATGCCATCCTGAAAAAGCCGCTTCCGGGGTTCATCCTCGCCCGCCATGTCGCCGGCGAGGCGGAGATCCTGACCATTGCCGTGCAGGCGAAGGTCGCCCGTGCCGGGCTTGGCTGGCGGCTGATGCAGGCGGCGATGCGGGAAGCGCGGTCGCGCGGCGGCGAGAGCATGTTTCTCGAGGTCGACAACGGCAATACGGCAGCGCTTGGCCTCTACCGCAAGCTCGGCTTCGAAAAGGTCGGCGAACGTCAGGGTTACTACAAACAAGAAAACGGCGCCCTCTCCACGGCGCTTGTCATGAAGCGCGTTCTTCGGTAGTTCCCTGGCAGCGAGATAACATGCAGGCCGGCGCAAATGCCGTGCGGCGTTGTCGAAACACGAATATCTCTATAGGCCGGCGATGACTGATGTAGCCAAGACCCTTGAGGAGCTTTGCACCGAACGCGGCATGCGCATGACCGAGCAGCGCCGCGTGATCGCGCGCATCCTGGAAGACTCGGAAGATCATCCCGACGTCGAAGAACTCTACCGCCGCTCGGTGAAAGTCGATGCGAAGATCTCGATCTCGACCGTCTATCGCACCGTGAAACTGTTCGAGGATGCCGGCATTATCGCCCGCCACGACTTCCGCGACGGGCGCTCGCGCTACGAAACGGTGCCGGAAGAACATCACGACCATCTCATCGACCTGAAGACCGGCACGGTCATCGAATTCCGCTCGCCGGAGATCGAGGCGCTGCAGGAGCGCATCGCCCGCGAGCACGGCTTCCGACTGGTCGACCACCGGCTGGAGCTCTATGGCGTTCCGCTGAAGAAAGAAGATCTCTGACGCAATGGCAGCCCGGGAGACCAGCATTTGATCGCCTGGTTGCGCATCGCCTTCGCCGCGGTCGTCATCCTTGCCGTCAGCATCGTATTCATGCCGCTGCAGGTGCTGGCGTTGCGTTTCGACTGGCGGCTGCGGCGCCGGCTTCCGCGCGTCTGGCACCGGATCGTCTGCTATTGTCTCGGCATCCGCGTCCGCGTCATGGGCAAGCTCGAAGACCGCCGGCCGCTGATGCTCTGCTCCAACCATTCCTCCTGGCTTGACATCATGGTGCTGTCGGCCGTTGCCGACGTCGCCTTCATCGCCAAGATCGAGGTCAGCGACTGGCCGATCTTCGGCACGCTTGCCAAGCTGCAGAAGAGCGTCTTCGTCGTGCGCGAGGAGCGGCGCAAGACCGGTCACCAGGCAAACGAGATCGCCGGGCGCATGGCAGACGGCGAGATCGTCGTGCTCTTCCCGGAAGGGACGACCTCGGACGGCAACCGGTTGCTCGAGGTCAAGTCCTCGCTGTTCGGCGCCGCGGCGATGGCGGTGCCTTATTCGCCGACGGGAACCGTCGTGGTGCAGCCGGTGGCGGTTGCCTATACCAGGGTGCACGGCATCGCCATGGGGCGCTATCACCGGCCGCTCGCCGCCTGGCCGGGTGATATCGAGCTGCTGCCGCACCTCCTCGACATCGTGCGCTGCGGCGCCATCGACGCCGAGGTTTCCTTCGGCGAGGCGGTCGATTATCGCGCCAAGACCAGCCGCAAGGAGGTGAGCGCGACAATCGCCTTGCGCATCCGCAACCTCCTGAACAGCCGCTTGCGCGGGCGAGAAATCTCCTGAAACAAGATTTCGATTTTCTCCGGCGGCAAAAACCACTAAATAGCGCGCCATGACACAGGACAGCGCCCTTCTCCAGGCCCCGGCGGCAATTCCCAGCGAGAGCCTCCGCGACGGCAGCAACAGCCGCAAGGTTTTCATCAAGACCTACGGCTGTCAGATGAACGTCTACGATTCCATGCGTATGAGCGATGCGCTCGCCCGCGACGGCTATGAGCCGACGGAAGATATGGAAGAGGCGGACCTCGTTCTCCTCAACACCTGCCATATCCGCGAGAAGGCGGCCGAGAAGGTCTATTCGGCGCTCGGGCGGCTGCGCGATATGAAAAAGAAGAAGGCGGCGGACGGACGGGAGATGATGATCGGCGTTGCCGGCTGCGTCGCCCAGGCCGAAGGCGAGGAGATCCTGCGCCGCGCGCCCGCCGTCGACGTCGTCATCGGCCCGCAGACCTATCATCGCCTGCCGGAGGCGCTACGCCTGGCCAAACAAGGCCAGCGCGTCGTCGACACCGAATATGCGATCGAGGACAAGTTCGAGCATCTGCCGATCGCCGAGAGCCGGAGGATCCGCGCCCGCGGCGTCACCGCCTTCCTGACGGTGCAGGAAGGCTGCGACAAATTCTGCACCTTCTGCGTCGTGCCCTATACACGCGGCTCGGAAGTGTCGCGGCCGGTTTCCCAGATCGTCGAGGAAGCCGAAAAGCTCGCCGACAGCGGGGTGCGCGAGATCACCCTGCTCGGGCAGAACGTCAACGCCTGGCACGGCGCCGGGAGCCATGGCGAGGCATGGAGCCTCGGCGACCTGCTCTACCGGCTGGCCGAGATCCCCGGCCTTGCGCGGCTGCGCTATACCACAAGCCATCCGCGCGACATGGACGACCGGCTGATCAATGCCCATCGCGACCTCAGCGCACTGATGCCCTATCTGCACCTGCCGGTGCAATCGGGCTCGGACCGCATCCTGAAAGCGATGAACCGGCGCCACACGGCGGCCGAATATCTGGCGCTGATCGAGCGCATCCGCACGGTGCGGCCCGACATTGCGCTGTCGGGCGATTTCATCACCGGCTTTCCGGGGGAGACAGATGAGGATTTTAAGGATACATTGAGACTTGTGGAGGAGGTCCGTTATGCACAGGCCTTCTCGTTCAAATACTCGACACGGCCGGGCACGCCCGGCGCGGAGCTGAAGGATCAGGTGCCGGAAGAGATCAAGGCAGAACGGCTGGAACGCCTGCAAATGCTTCTTCTGAAGCAGCAGCAGGAATTTGCCGAATCCTGCATCGGCAAAGAGATCGACCTGTTGCTCGAAAAGCCCGGTCGCATGCCGGAACAACTAATCGGACGTTCTCCCTGGCTTCAATCAGTGAATGTTGATGCAAAAGCATCGCAAATCGGTGACATTATTAAAGTGCGAATCACAGGGACCGGAACAAACAGCCTGTTTGCCGAACGCGCAGAGGCTGCGGTCTAACCCAAGGAGCCCGACCGCTTGAACGGACAAGAATTGGTTTCTTCTTCACCGCGCCACCCCCGCACGCCGAGCGATACCAATCACTTCGTCCTGACGTTCGAGAACAACCGGTTCGCCAGCGAGCTCTTTGGTCAATTCGACCAAAACCTCAAGCTGCTCGAGCAACGGCTGAACATCGATGCGCGGGCACGCGGCAATTCGGTCGTCATCACCGGCGATATCGTGACCACCAATCAGGCGCGGCGCACGCTCGACTATCTCTATGAAAAACTTCAGAAAGGCGGCAGCGTGGAACGATCCGACGTCGAGGGTGCAATCCGCATGGCGGTCGCCGCCGACGATCAGCTCAGCCTGCCGACCATGGAGCGCAAGGCCAAGCTGACGATGGCGCAGGTTTCCACCCGCAAGAAGACGATCATCGCCCGCACGCCAACCCAGGACGCCTATATCAGGGCGCTGGAACGCGCCGAGCTTGTCTTCGGCGTCGGCCCGGCCGGTACCGGCAAGACCTATCTCGCCGTCGCCCATGCCGCCCAGCTCTTGGAGCGCGGCGCGGTCGAAAAGATCATCCTGTCGCGCCCGGCCGTCGAGGCCGGCGAGCGCCTCGGCTTCCTGCCCGGGGACATGAAGGAAAAGGTCGATCCCTATCTTCGCCCGCTTTATGATGCGCTCTACGACATGATCCCTGCCGACAAAGTCGACCGGGCGATCACTGCCGGCGTCATCGAAATCGCGCCGCTCGCCTTCATGCGCGGCCGCACGCTCGCCAATGCCGCCATCATCCTCGACGAAGCGCAGAACACGACGTCGATGCAGATGAAGATGTTCCTGACGCGTCTCGGCGAAAATGCGCGGATGATCGTCACCGGCGACCCGAGCCAGATCGATCTGCCGCGCGGCGTCAAATCCGGCCTCGTCGAGGCCTTGCAGCTTCTGAACGGCGTCGAAGGCATCTCGATCGTGCGCTTCACGGATACCGACGTCGTCCGCCACCCGCTGGTCGGGCGCATCGTCAGGGCCTATGATTCCACGTATGCCGTCGCCGAAGACGTCAGCCGGCAGGGCTAATGGCCGAACTCGACATCCAGATCAGCGTCGAGGACATCGGCTGGCCCGGCGAAGAGACGCTGCTGTCGTTTTGCGAACGCGTGCTCGGCGCAGCAGTGGTCTATCTCCGCGACAGCGAGAAGCAGCCCTTCCCGACGATGCCGCCCGAGGTTTCGCTTGTTTTCACCGACGATGCCTCGATCCAGGACATCAACGCCGAATGGCGCGGCAAGGACAAGGCGACCAACGTGCTCTCCTTTCCGGCCTTTCCGGTTCAGCCCGGCAAGATGCCCGGCCCGATGCTCGGCGACATCATCATCGCCCGGGAGACGCTGGAGCGGGAAGCGGCCGAGCTCGAAAAGAGTTTCGACGACCACCTGACCCATCTTCTGGTGCACGGTTTCTTGCATCTTCTCGGCTACGACCATATGAATAGTGCCGAAGCCGAAATTATGGAGGGGCTGGAGACTCGCATTTTGGCCCAGCTCGGCCTATCTGATCCCTACGAGGGTCAAGACCTTAAAATGGAACCATGAGCGACTTTACGACGAAGCCGGCGGCAGACGCCAAGGACTCCGAGCCATCCTCCTCTTCGGACGAGGCAGGCAGTAGTAGTCGGCCATCCGGCCGATCGCAATCCTTCTGGTCGCGCGCCGCGCGCATCCTTCGCCCGCAGCAGGGCTCGCGACTGCGCGAGGATCTCGCCGACGCGCTGATGACCGATGCGGCCGGCGACGACGCCTTTTCGCCCGACGAACGGGCGATGCTCAACAACATCCTGCGCTTTCGCGAGGTTCGCGTCGCCGACGTGATGGTGCCGCGCGCCGATATCGAGGCGGTCGATCAGAACATCACCATCGGCGAACTGATGATCCTCTTCGAGGAATCCGGCCGCTCGCGCATGCCTGTCTATGCCGATACGCTCGACGATCCGCGCGGCATGGTCCATATCCGCGACCTGCTCTCCTATGTCGCCAAGCAGGCGCGCAACAAGCGCCGCGGCCCGACGAAACCGGCCGCTGTCGTGCCGGCGATCGAGGTTGCGCCCGAAAACATCCAGAAGACCACGCGTTCGGCCAAGCAGAATTTCGATCTCGGCCGCGTCGACCTGCAAAAGACGCTGGCCGAGGCCGGTATCATCCGCAAGATCCTGTTCGTGCCGCCGTCAATGCTGGCGTCCGACCTGTTGCGCCGGATGCAGGTGAACCGCACGCAGATGGCGCTCGTCATCGACGAATATGGCGGCACCGACGGGCTTGCCTCGCATGAAGACATCGTCGAAATGGTGGTCGGCGACATCGACGACGAACATGACGACGAAGAGGTGATGTTCAAGCGCGTCGCCGAGGACATGTTCATCGCCGACGCCCGCGTCGAGTTGGAAGAGATCGCCCAAGCGATCGGGCCGGATTTCGACATCAGCGAGCAAGTCGACGAGGTCGATACGCTGGGCGGCTTGATCTTCTCCGCACTCGGCCGCATCCCGGTGCGCGGCGAGGTCGTCCAGGCGTTGCCGGGCTTCGAATTCCACATCCTCGACGCCGACCCGCGCCGCATCAAGCGGCTGCGCATCACCCGCAAGCGCCACGCGATCCGCCGCCGCGCCAAGGCGGATGGCGGCTCCGAGACCGGCGACGATCGGCCGGCGAAATCGACCGCCAACTGACGGGACCCAACTGACGGGACAAAGAGCCGCTTTTTTGAAAGACTGCGAATGGGTTGATTCGCGGTTTGATGGGAGTGCGCATGGAGCGGCTTGCGGACAGGGTTATCCTCGTCTGGGGTTTCAAACGGTCGCTGCTGGCCATCGCCGCCGGGGCATTCGCGGTTCTGGCGCTGCCGCCTGTCGGCTTTTTCGCGGCGATGTTCGTTTCCTTCACGCTGCTCGTCTGGCTGATCGACGGGGCGGCGGCTTCGCCTGAAAGCGGCCTGATCGGCAGGCTGTGGCCGGCGTTTGCCACCGGCTGGCTTTTCGGCTTCGGCTATTTCGTCGCCGGCCTCTGGTGGCTCGGCCATGCGCTGCTGGTCGATCAGGAAGAATTCGCCTGGGCGCTGCCGCTGGCAATCCTCGGGCTGCCGGCCTGTCTTGCGATCTTCTACGGGCTGGCGGCCGCTCTTGCCCGCATCGTTTGGTCTGATGGCATGGGGCGGATCGCCGCGCTTGCGGCAGGCTTCGGGCTGATGGAATGGCTTCGAAGCGTGATCCTCACCGGCTTTCCCTGGAACGCCATCGGCTACGGCATCATGCCGGTTCCGCTGATGATGCAGTCGGCGCATGTGATCGGGGCGATGGGCGTGACGGCCCTTGCCGTCTTCGTCTTTTCTGCGCCTGCCCTTGCCGGGACGCGGCAAGGGGCACGGACGGGTATCGCGCTCGCCGTCCTGCTCTTTGCTGCCCATCTCGGTTATGGCGCTTATGCTCTCCATCTCGCGCCGCGGCCGGACGCATTGCCTGAGGACAAGCGGCAGGTGGTGCGGCTGGTGCAGCCGGCGATCGACCAGACAGAGAAAATGGATAACGACGTCGACCGCGCCGCGATCTTCGAGACGCATCTGAAGCTGTCGGCCGAAGCGCCGAAGAATGGCGGGCGCAAGCCCGATATCATCGTCTGGCCGGAAACTGCAATCCCCTTCATCCTGACCGACAATCAGGATGCGCTGACGCGGATTGCCGATACGCTCGACGACAATCAGATCCTGATCGCCGGCGCCGTTCGCGCCGAGGAGATGGGACCAGGCACGCCGCCGCGCTACTATAATTCCATCTACGTGATCGATGGCCGCGGGCAGATCATCGCCGCCTCCGACAAGGTGCATCTGGTGCCCTTCGGCGAATATCTGCCCTTCGAGGACGTGCTCACCGAATTCGGCATCCAGAACGTCGTCGAGATTCCGGGCGGCTTTTCGGCCGCGGCAAGCCGGCACTTGCTGACGCTGCCCGGCGGGCTCAATCTCTATCCGCTGATCTGCTACGAGATCATTTTTCCCGGCGAAATGACCGGTGACATAAAAGACGCCAACGCGATCCTCAATATCACCAATGATGCCTGGTTCGGCACGACGCCCGGCCCCTACCAGCATTTCCAGCAGGCGCGGGTACGGGCTGTTGAAACCGGCCTGCCGCTGATTCGCGACGCCAATAGCGGCATTTCAGCGCTGGTGAATGCGCATGGGGAAATTATTGCGGGCCTCGATCTTGGAGAAACCGGCTTCGTCGATGCAACGCTCGATAGCATCAGCGATGGAGTCGGAACGACATTTCCCCGGCAAACATACTTCTGGTTGACCGAGGCGCTGCTGATTTTGATTGCGCTAATTTCTCGCAGAGGTTTTATTTCCGGGTTGAATTGACCAAAAACCCCTAAAATTGCATAGTGATGTCAATCGGCGTTCTTAACGTATGTTTGAAGGTGGGTTCCTCACCGCTTGCAACGTGGCGTTTTGGGATGGATCAGGGGCATGCCGGTTAGAAACAGGTTGAAATTCTTAGCTAGGGCACGACCATGATTGAAAACAAGAAGAAGCCAAATCCGATCGACATCCATGTTGGCAGCCGTATTCGCCTCCGCCGTACAATGCTGGGCATGAGCCAGGAAAAGCTTGGCGAAAGCCTTGGCATCACCTTCCAGCAGATCCAGAAATACGAAAAGGGCACCAATCGCGTCGGCGCAAGCCGCCTGCAGAATATCTCGAACATCCTCAATGTTCCGGTGTCGTTTTTCTTCGAGGACGCGCCCGGCGAACATTCCAGTGCCGGCGGCGGCATGGAAGCCTCCAGCTCGAATTACGTCGTCGATTTCCTGTCGTCCTCGGAAGGACTGCAGCTCAACCGCGCCTTCGTCAAGATTTCCGATCCCAAGGTTCGCCGCAAGGTCGTGGAGCTGGTGAAAGCCTTGGCCGCTGAAGCCGACGCCGACTGAACCACGACCAATGCAGAATTCGAAAGGCGGTCGAAAGGCCGCCTTTTTTGCGTTTTTGGGGCAAAATTTGTCACTTTGCCGCAGATATAAAGATATATTTATGTCCTTCTGCGCTTGTCATCGGCCCTCGAACTGAGTACCTACTAGGTGGCTTTTATTCTTTGAGGGGAATCCCGAAATGCGCGCGAATTATCTCTTTACCAGCGAGTCCGTTGCCGAAGGTCATCCGGACAAGGTCTGTGACCGCATCTCCGACGAGATCGTCGATCTGGTCTACCGCGAAGCGGCCAAGACCGGCGTCAATCCATGGGGCGTGCGCATTGCCTGCGAAACGCTGGCAACGACCAACCGCGTCGTCATCGCCGGTGAGGTCCGCCTGCCGCCGAGCCTGATGAAGAAGGACAAGGATGGCAAGGACGTCATCAATCCTTCGAAGTTCAAGGCCGCCGCCCGCCGCGCCATCAAGGATATCGGCTATGAGCAGGACGGCTTCCACTGGAAGAAGGCAAAGATCGACGTGCTCTTGCACTCGCAGTCGGCCGACATCGCGCAGGGCGTCGACAGCGCCGCCGACCAGCAGGGCGACGAGGGCGCCGGCGACCAGGGCATCATGTTCGGTTATGCCTGCCGCGAAACGCCGGACCTGATGCCGGCCCCGATCTATTATTCCCATAAGATCCTGCAACTGCTCGCAGTTGCCCGCAAGAAGGGCGACGGCGAAGTCGCCAAGCTCGGCCCCGACGCCAAGAGCCAGGTGACCGTGCGTTACGTCGACGGCAAGCCGTCGGAAGCAACCTCGATCGTGCTTTCGACCCAGCATCTCGACGAGAGCTGGGATTCGAACAAGGTCCGCGCCGTCGTCGAGCCCTATATCCGCGAAGCGCTCGGCGAGCTGAAGATCGCCGACGATTGCAAGTGGTACATCAACCCGACCGGTAAGTTCGTCATCGGCGGACCGGACGGCGATGCGGGCCTGACCGGCCGCAAGATCATCGTCGATACCTACGGCGGTGCCGCTCCGCATGGCGGCGGCGCATTCTCCGGCAAGGACACGACGAAGGTCGACCGTTCGGCCGCCTATGCCGCCCGCTATCTTGCCAAGAACGTCGTCGCCGCCGGTCTTGCCGACCGCTGCACGATCCAGATCTCCTACGCGATCGGCGTCGCCCAGCCGCTGTCGATCTATGTCGATCTGCATGGCACCGGCAAGGTTACCGAGGATCAGATCGAAGCGGCTATCCGCAAGAACATGGACCTTTCGCCGACCGGTATCCGCCGCCATCTCGACCTCAACAAGCCGATCTATGCCAAGACCTCTGCTTATGGCCATTTCGGCCGCAAGGCCGGCCGCGACGGCTCGTTCTCCTGGGAGCGTACCGACCTCGTGAAGGCGCTCAAGGAAAGCGTGAAGGCCTGAGATAAAGCATGACGGATATGGAACGCCGCGGCCGGGCGACCGAAGCCTTCTTCGGTCGCCGCAAGGGCAAGGCCCTGCGCGAACAGCAGGCCGAGACGCTGAACAGTCTGTTGCCGGCATTCCTGATCGATCTCTCGGCGGCTCCCCCGGAGCCGCTGACTTCCCTCTTCCCGGTTCCGGTCGAAAGATTGCGGCTGGAAATTGGTTTCGGCGGCGGCGAGCACCTGATCCACCGCGCGCTGGAGACGTCTTCGACCGGCTTCATCGGTGTCGAACCCTTCGTCAATTCCATGCAGAAGCTGTTGTCGCGCATCGGCGAGACGGGTGCCTCCAATATCCGCGTCTACAATGACGACGCGACGCAGCTGCTCGACTGGCTGCCGGACGGCTCACTCGATCAGATCGATCTGCTCTATCCCGATCCCTGGCCGAAGCGGAAGCACTGGAAGCGGCGTTTCGTCTCGAAAACCAATCTCGACCGCTTTCATCGCGCGCTGAAGCCCGGCGGCCTGTTCTGCTTCGCCTCCGACATCGACACCTATGTAAACTGGACGCTGATCAAATGCCGCGACCATGGCGGTTTCGACTGGATCGCCGACAATGCTGCCGATTGGCTGACGCCCTATGAGGGCTGGCCGAGCACACGTTACGAGGCCAAGGCGCGGCGCGAGGGCCGGTCTTCGGCCTATCTGACCTTCAGGAAGGTCTGAGGCTGCCGGCAAGTCGGCGAACGCGCACGTGATGTTATTCGGCGCGAGCAATCGCGTGGAACGCTGGCCTGACGGATTTCCGTGCTGAAGGATCTAAGTTTAGCGGTGGTTGGGGCCGTATACAGTCAGATAGCTGGTTGGAACGCGATCGCTGGCAACCCCTGGGCCTTCCATCTCTGCTGGGTCATAAAACAGACCGTTTTCCGCGTCGTAAAGCATGAAGTGATCCCCCTGAACGTGGACGATGGCAACCCCCTGGATATCGCTCCATCGACTGGTTTTGATCGGGGCTTCGTTAGACAATCCGATCTCCGCCAACACGCCGCAAAGATCGTTCCAGGTTGTATAATGCGCCGATCTGTCGCCCCAATCGATCATGGCGGCCACATCGTCGTAGCTCATGCCGGTGAGCATCTGCAGAACAAAGACCCCGCATCCATCGTCTCTCGGGCATTGCGTGTGAAATGGAAATCGATTTGGCTGCGATTGGTTCAACGCAAGCTCCTTTCGTCGCCGACCAAGAACAAGCCAACGCGGAATACATGCACTCGTCGTAGCATGAAAGGCACCCGTCTCGAACAGATGGCCGCTATTGGCGGCGCAAGAAGACGACAACAGGTTGAACTGAAGGATCAGAGCGCCCTCCCTTGCGACGCTTAGAGATCCGCCGTTGGACCGGTTGCCAATAGCGCTCACGCGACTATTTTCTGTGCTGGCCACCCTCCTCTCAATGGAAGAGAGACAATGACCGGGAGCAAGTCATGTGCCGAAATATAAAACCCCTGTTCAATTTCGATCCGCCAGCGACGGACGACGAGATCCACGATGCCGCGCTCCAGTTCGTACGCAAGGTGAGCGGAACGACCAAACCATCGAAGCGCAATGAGGTCGCATTCGAGCACGCGGTCAGTTCGATCGCGGCATGCGCCCGTGAGCTGCTCGATTCGCTGGAAACGTCTCAACCTCCTCGTGATCGCGAAGAGGTAGCGGCAAGGGCGCGCGCGAGAACGGCGGTCCGGTTCGCTTAAGGAAACCCTGTCACGCACAGGAGATCTCAATCAAGGCTCAAATGGCCTTGACGGTCAGTGCAGGCTGACCGTCTTCAATTCGTCCTCGGCAGCCTTGAAGAAGGTGCTGGAGCGGTTGTCCGTCAAAAGGATCGGCGTGCCGTCGGCGCCGAAGAGTGCCCAGAGATCGACGTTCGGATCGATATCCGGCGCCTCGGGAAAGCACTTGGCGACCTCATCGGTGCGCATTTTTCTGATATAGGCGACCTCGCCGTTGCCGATGTGGGCAAGCTCGGATTTGGTCAAGTGAGACGTGGCTTCTTTCATCAACATTCCTGTTCCTCCGGGAGAAGGGACCAACGGTCCGACAAACCGTTGTGCTACTGTGAGACCGAAATGTTAATTTTCTTGACCATGCGCGCGGGTTCCGGACGAATTAGATCAACGGAGAGCAGTCCGTTCTTCAGGCCGGCACCGAGCACCTGCATGCCGTCGGCAAGAACGAAAGTACGCTGGAACTGACGAGCGGCGATACCGCGATAAAGATAGTCCCGTTCACCCTGTTCGACCTGGCGGCCGCGGATCACAAGCTGGTTCTCCTCAATGGAGACATCGAGTTCCTCCTCGCTGAAGCCGGCCACGGCAAGGGTAATGCGCAGACGTTCCGGCGCGCCGGTGTCGGCGGCGATGCGTTCGATATTATAGGGCGGATATCCGTCGCTCGCCTTGGAAATGCGCTCCAGCGTCTTTTCCATGGCATCGAAGCCCAGAAGCAGCGGGCTGGCGAAAGGGGTAATGCGGCTCATCTCTTTTCAAGTCCTTGATGCAAGCGACCATCCCGGACCTTAAGGGCAGCATCCGGATGCCGCTAATATGGGGAGAGGAGCCCGGCGCTGCAAGGCATGGGGCGCGACGTGCCGGCGTCGGCCTCTCAATTTAAGGCGGTGGCGTCAGGCTCTTTCCTTGACAAAGCGTCTGCTGCCTCGCATCAAAACATGCCCGCGCGGAATGTGCTGATTTGTGACGGGACGTGAAGAAATCGGTGCATACCCCGATAACACGCAGTGCGAGGATGGAACGATCGGAATGGCAAGCGCAAGAAAGATCATCATCGACACGGATCCCGGCCAGGACGACGCGGCCGCCATCATGCTTGCCTTCGGCAGTCCCGATGAGCTGGAGGTTCTGGGGATCACCACGGTCGCCGGCAACGTGCCGCTTTCGCTCACCAGCCGCAATGCGCGGATCGTCTGCGAGCTCTGCGGCCGGACGGAGACCAAGGTTTTCGCCGGCGCCGACGCACCGATCGCCCGCAAGCTGGTGACGGCCGAACATGTGCACGGCAAGACCGGCCTCGACGGTCCTGAGCTCAGCGAACCGACGATGGCGCTGCAGCCCGGCCATGCCGTCGACTTCATTATCGAGACGCTGCGCCGCGAGCCGGAAGGCACGGTGACGCTGTGTACGCTCGGGCCGCTCACTAATATCGGCATGGCCTTCCAGAAGGCGCCCGACATCGTCCCCCGCATCCGCGAGCTGGTGATGATGGGCGGCGGCTTCTTCGAGGGCGGCAACATCACGCCGGCAGCCGAATTCAACATCTATGTCGATCCCGAGGCCGCCGATATTGTCTTCCGCTCAGGCGTTCCGATCGTGATGATGCCGCTTGACGTGACGCATCAATTGCTGACCCGCAAGGACCGGGTGAAGCGCATGGCCGAAATCGGCACGGCGCCGGCAAAGGCCATGGTCGAGATGCTGGAATTCTTCGAGCGGTTCGACATCGAGAAATACGGTTCCGACGGCGGACCGCTGCACGACCCGACCGTTGTCGCCTACCTGCTGAAGCAGGAGCTTTTCCAGGGCCGGGACTGCAATGTCGAGATCGAGGTCCAGTCCGAACTTACCGTCGGCATGACGGTCGTCGACTGGTGGCACGTGACCGAGCGCAAGCGCAATGCCAGGGTCATGCGCCATGTCGATGCGGACGGCTTCTTCGATCTGCTGATCGAACGCTTCGCCCGCATCTAAAACTTCGATTTCCCTTCCTCGCGAGGAAGAAGGAAACGATCTCAGGCGTCTTTTTCGTCGAAGACAGAGTTGGTTTCGGCTTCGGCCGGCTTCGGGCCGCCCTTGGCGACACCGACCATGGCCGGGCGCAGCACGCGCTCGCCAATGGTGAAGCCGGCCTGCACGACCTGGACGACCGTGTTATTCGGCACGTCCGGGTTCGGCACCTCGAACATCGCCTGATGGAAATTCGGATCAAACTTCTGGCCGACCGGCTCCAGCTTGCGAACGCCATGGCGCTCGAGAGCCGACAGCATGGCGCGCTCGGTCATCTCGACACCCTCGATCAGCGTGCTCAGGCCGGCATCGGCCGCAGCCCTGGTCTCCGGAGGGATGGCATCGAGCGCGCGACGCAGATTGTCGGACACGGCGAGCATGTCGCGCGCAAAGCCGGCAACGGAATAGGACTTGGCATCCTTCACTTCGCGCTCGGTGCGGCGGCGCAGATTGTCCATCTCGGCAGCAAGGCGCAGATAGCGGTCACGCAGTTCGCCGTTTTCGGCTTTCAGAAGCTCGATTGGGTCCGGCTGGGCGGGCTCTTGCTGCGCAGTTTCGTTCTCGACGTAGGCGGCAGCGTCGGCTGCGGCATCGGCCGCAGTTGCGTCAGGTCCGTTTTTCGTCGTGTCATCGGTCATGACGGTCTCCGGTTGGTGTCTTCAGATGCGCCCGATATCGAGGTTTGACCGAAAAAAATCAAGTCTGCGTGACAAAGAAGCGAAAATTCCGCGTGACTGATAGCTGCGCGTCAAAGCTGATTGCGCGAAAGGCGGGAGACGAGTTGGGCCGTATAGTCCACCATCGGCACGATGCGCGAATAATTGAGCCGCGTCGGGCCGATGACGCCGACGGCACCGACGATGCGATCGTCGTCGTCACGATAGGGCGCGACGATGAGCGACGAGCCGGACAGCGAGAAGAGCTTGTTTTCCGAACCGATGAAGATGCGCACGCCCGAACCGCTTTCGGCGAGATTGAGGATCTCGATCAGACTGTCCTTCTTCTCGAGATCGTCGAACAGCAGGCGCAGCCGGTCGAGATCCTCGGCGCCGGCGAGGCCTTCGAGCAGGTTGGCGCGGCCGCGGATGATCAGCTGCGTGGGCTTTCCCTCGTCCGGGCTGCCGGCCCAGACAGCAATGCCGCGCTCGACCAGATCGCGTGACAGGGCATCGAGCTCGTGACGGACGTCGTCCTTCAACCGGCTTAACTGTTTGCGAAGCTCCGGCAGGGTCTGGCCGGACATATGGGCATTGAGAAAATTTGCAGCTTCCGTCAGCTGCGAGGAGGTGACGCCCGCCGGCAGCTCGATGATGCGATTTTCCACCTGATCATGGTCGCCGACGAGCACGGCCAGCGCCTTTGTCGGTTCGAGCCGGATGAACTCGACATGTTTCAGCACCGGATCGCTTTTCGAGGTGATGACGAGGCCGGCGCCGCGCGAAATGCCGGATAACATGCGGCTTGCCTCGTTCATCATCGATTCGACGGGATTGCCGCCACTTTCGACCCGCACCTGGCGGTCGATGTTGGCGCGCTCCTCGGCCGAGAGATCGCCGACCTGCATGAAGGCGTCGACGAAGAAGCGCAGGCCGATCTGGGTCGGCAACCGGCCGGCGCTGACATGCGGCGAATAGATCAGGCCGAGCTCTTCGAGATCGCTCATGACATTGCGCACCGAGGCCGGCGACAGCGACATCGGCAGGATACGGGACAGGTTGCGTGAACCGAGCGGCTCGCCGCTTTCCAGATAACCTTCGACGATGCGACGAAAAATTTCCCTGGAGCGCTCGTCCAGCGCAGCTACGGCATCCGAAACCGACGTCGACCTGATGCCCATGAAGCTTTCGAACCCGTGCTGATGATACTTCCCGAAAAGTAAGTCAAACTCACACCCGTGGCAAAAGGGAATTTGCAAATGAGCGCCGCCAATCGTAGAAGCGGTCAAATAAACCCCAGGAGATAAGAATGCGGCCTTCAGGCAGAAAAATCGACCAGATGCGCAAGGTCTCGTTCGAGCGCAATTTTTCCAAGCATGCGGAAGGCTCCTGCCTGGTGAAGTTCGGCGACACGCATGTGCTCTGCACGGCGAGCCTCGAAGAAAAGACGCCGCCATGGCTGCGCAATACCGGCAAGGGCTGGGTCACGGCCGAATACGGCATGCTGCCGCGGGCGACCGGCGAACGCATGAAGCGCGAAGCCGCCGCCGGCAAGCAGGGCGGCCGCACCCAGGAAATCCAGCGGCTGATCGGTCGGTCGCTGCGCGCCGTCGTCGACCTGCAGGCGCTCGGCGAGCGGCAGATCACGCTCGATTGCGATGTCATCCAGGCCGATGGCGGCACGCGGACCGCCTCGATCACCGGTGGCTGGATCGCGCTTTACGACTGCCTGAAATGGATGGAAAGCCGCAACATGATCAAGGTCGACCGGGTCCTGAAGGATCACGTCGCCGCCATCTCCTGCGGTATCTTCGCCAGCCAGCCGGTGATCGATCTCGATTACCTCGAGGATTCCTCGGCCGAGACCGATGCGAACTTCGTCATGACAGGCACCGGCGGGATCGTCGAGATCCAGGGCACGGCCGAAGGCACGCCGTTCAGCGAGGGCGAATTCACCTCGCTGATGCAGCTTGCCAGGAACGGCATCGGCGAACTCGTGGCGCTGCAGAAGCAAGCCGTCGAAGGATGAACCCCATGCTGGAAGGCATGTTGGAAACAGCGCTCTATGCGCGGGATCTCGATAAGGCCGAGACGTTCTACGAAGACGTTCTCGGGCTTGAAAAGATCGCCCGCGCCGCCAACCGGCATGTCTTCTTCCGCTGCGGTCCGGGCGTTCTCCTGATCTTCAATCCCGAGGAAACGGTAAAGCCGCCAGCGCCTGAAGCACTGCAGGTGCCGCCGCACGGCACGAGCGGCCAGGGCCATGCCTGTTTCCGGGTGTCCGGCCGCAATATCGATGCCATGGCCGAGCGGCTGACCGCGGCGGGCGTTGCGATCGAATCCGAAGTGCACTGGCCGAACGGCGGCCGTTCGATCTATTTCCGCGATCCTGATGGCAACAGCCTGGAATGCGCGGAGGCTAAAATCTGGGGCATCGAACAGGATATCTGAATGCGCAAGCTTGAAACGAAGACCATCGTCGTCGCCAGCCACAATGCCGGCAAGATCCGCGAGATCCAGGAATTGATCGGGCCGCTCGGCTTCACCGCCAAATCGGCCGCCGAGCTGAATTTCGTCGAACCGGATGAGACGGGCACGAGCTTCGAGGAGAATGCGACGATCAAGGCGGTCGCCTCGGCCAATGCCGCCGGCATGCCGGCGCTGTCGGACGATTCCGGGCTGGTGGTCGATGCACTCGGCGGCGATCCCGGTGTCTACACCGCCAATTGGGCGGAGAGGGCAGACGGCACGCGCGATTTCGACATGGCGATGGCCAAGGTGGAAAAGGCGCTGCAGGACGCGGGCGCGACAAAGCCGGAACAGCGCACGGCGCGTTTCATCAGCGTGCTCTGCCTTGCCTGGCCGGATGGGCATACGGAGCTGTTTCGCGGCGAGGTGGAAGGCAGCGTCGTCTGGCCGCCGCGCGGCACGCAGGGCTTCGGCTACGATCCGGTCTTCCAGCCCGAGGGCTACGACATCACCTTCGGCGAAATGAGCGGCGAGGAAAAACACGGCTGGAACGTCGGCAAGCCGCAAGCGCTGTCGCACCGTGCCCGCGCCTTCAAACTCTTTGTCGAAACCTGCCTGGAGGCATAGAGTCGGTCCGTGGACAATTTCGACACGCCAAGCACCTCGCGCGACGCGGCTCTGCTGCCTGATACCGGCGAGCCGGGCTTCGGCGTCTATGTGCATTGGCCCTTCTGCGCGGCGAAGTGTCCCTATTGCGACTTCAACAGCCATGTGCGCCATCAGCCCGTGGATCAGGAGCGCTTTACATCAGCCTTCCTGACGGAGATGGCGGCGGTCCGGGCGATCAGCGGGCCGAAGACGGTGACGAGCGTCTTTCTCGGCGGCGGCACGCCCTCGCTGATGAAGCCGGAAACGGTCTCGGCCATTCTCGACGGCATTGCGCGGCACTGGCATGTGCCAGATGGCATCGAGATCACCATGGAGGCCAATCCTTCGAGCGTCGAGGCCGAACGGTTCCGCGGCTATCGGGCGGCCGGCGTCAATCGCGTCTCGCTCGGCGTGCAGGCGCTGAACGACCGGGATCTGAAATTCCTCGGCCGGCTGCATGATGTCGCCGACGCGCTGAAGGCGATAAGGCTGGCGCGCGACATCTTCCCGCGCATGTCCTTCGACCTGATCTATGCCCGACCCAATCAGACGGTCGAGGAATGGGAAACGGAACTGAAGGAGGCGATCTCCTACGCGGTCGATCATCTTTCGCTCTATCAGCTGACCATCGAGGAAGGCACGCCCTTCTACGGCCTGCACAAGGCCGGCAAGCTGATCGTGCCGGATGGCGAGCAATCGGCATTGCTCTACGAGGCGACGCAGGAGATCACCGCGCGTGAGGGAATGCCGGCCTATGAGGTTTCCAATCATGCCCGGCCGGGGGCCGAAAGCCGGCATAACCTGACCTACTGGCGCTATGGCGACTATGCCGGCATCGGCCCGGGCGCCCATGGCCGGCTGACGCGTGGCCCGGAGAAGCTCGCGACGGCGACCGAGCGCAAGCCGGAAACCTGGCTCGACATGGTCGAGCGTGATGGGCACGGCATTCTCGACGAGGAGCGGCTCGGCTTCGAGGAGCAGTCCGACGAGCTGCTGCTGATGGGGCTGCGGCTGAGGGAAGGCGTCGATCTTGCCCGCTGGCAGCAGCTTTCGGGCCGCGACCTCGACCCGAAACGCGAGGAATTCCTGCTCGAACACAAATTCATCGAGCGGATCGGCAATTCACGCCTGCGCTGCACGCCATCAGGCATGCTGATCCTCGATTCCGTCGTCGCCGATCTCGCCTGCTGACGCGTCGGGCTGGATTTGCGGCACGGCGGCATCGATATTGCCGCCGCACCTGAGGGCATTTCTCAGCCGTGGCTGGTGGCACCGGCCTTGAAGAGGCTGCCGGTCGGTGTCTTCAAAAACATCTCCAGCGGAATATGCTCCTGGTGCAGGAAGCCGGTCGCCGGCAGCAGACCGTCGCGGACCATCTCGATGACGGCGACGACGGAGGCTGACGTCGTCCAGGCGATCGCCGTGCGGCGCGCCCCGGCAATCTCGATCGGGTAATAGGCGCGCACGAACTCCTTGCGGCGCAGGCTGCCATTCTCGGTGCCCTCGGCGGCGACATGGACATAGACGACATCGTCTTCAACCGGCGGCTTGGCATTGGTCAGGATCTCGCCGGCGAGCTTGCGCTTGTCGCGCATCAACAGCTCGTGGAAGAAGAAGTTCATCAGCTCCATATGGCCGGGATAACGCATGGTCTTGTAGTCGAGATTGTCGATCTTGCCGAGCATCGTATCGCACATGGTGCCAAGGCCGCCCGACGTCGTGAAGGCTTCGAGCTTGACGCCGCCGACATAGACGGTCTCGTGCCATTCCATCGGCGAGACGAGCTTGCGCACACCGCCCTCGATGACCTCGCAGTCGTTCAGATATTCGTTGACGACGCCCTCGGGCGACCAGTTGAAGGCGTAGCCGAGCAGCCCGGTCGGATGCTGCGGCAGGGCGCCGACGCGCATGCGGATCGACCGGCAGCGATCGAAGCCGTCGGCCAGGCTTGCGCCGACGATGCCGACGAAACCCGGCGCCAAGCCGCATTGCGGCGCCATCAGCCCGCGGGCGGTCTTCGACAGTTCGATGATGAAATTGGTTGTGGGAACGTCTTCGGTCAGATCGAAATAATGGATACCGGCAAGATGGGCGGCACGCGCCAGCTCGATGTTCAAATGATAGGGCAGGCAGGAGAGCACCGCCTCGACATTCGCGAGCAGTTCGCCGATCACCTGGGGGTCGGAGATATCGCCGGTGCGGCACTTGAAGGGGACGTCGCTCAGCGGCAATTGCGCGTCGACGCCGATGACATCGAAGCCGCCTTCATGCAACAGCGTCGCCGCCAGCCGTCCGACCTTGCCCAGGCCGAGAACGGCGATCTTTTCGAAACTCATTCATTCCTCCCACGCGCCGTTTTGGCGCTTCAGTCTTTGACATGCACTGGCTGCGCGGGAGGTATAGAATAAAAAACTTATAAAGGAAAACGGCCGGAATCGCTTCCGGCCGTCGATTTTTCGGAAAAACTAGTCGATTATTCGTTGATCAGGCGCTTCAGAAGCTCGACTTCGTGCGAAAGCTTGGTGTCTCCCGAAATCAGCTCCTCAATCTTGCGCACCGCATGCAGCACGGTCGTGTGATCGCGCCCGCCGAACCGGCGGCCGATCTCCGGGAAGGAGCGCGGCGTCAGCGTCTTCGACAGATACATGGCGATCTGGCGCGGCTTGACGATGACGCGGGTGCGGCGGTTCGACACCAGTTCCTGGCGCGAGACATTGTAGTGCCTTGCGACGATGCGCTGGATATCCTCGATGCGCACACGGCGCGGCTCGCCGGAGCCGACCAGATGGGCGAGCAGTTCGTCGACGCGTTCGATCGACAGGTTCGGCTCGAAGGAGCGGCGGAAGACCAACTGGTTGAAGGCGCCTTCGAGTTCGCGGCCGCTGGCCGTGACGTTGCGGGCGACATGCTGGAGCAGTTCGGCCGGAATTTCGAGCGACGGATCTTCGAGCCGGGCGACAGCAAGGCGACGCTTGAGGATTTCGAGACGCATCTCGTAATCCGGCGCGTCGAATTCGATCGCGACACCGCCCTGCAGGCGCGAGCGAACGCGGGGGTCGAGCGACTCCAGCTCCCAGGGCGCACGGTCGGCAGCAACGACGACCTGCTTGGCGCTGTCGAGCAGCATGTTCAGGAGATGGCAGAATTCATGCTGGATCATCTTGCCCTGCAGGAACTGCATGTCGTCGATGATCAGGAGATCGATGTTGCGCAGCGAATCCTTCAGCGTCAGCGCATCATTGTCGCGGATCGCGGTGGCAAAGCGCCACATGAAATATTCGGCCGTCAGATAGACGACACGCAGAGCCCGCGGGTTCTGCACTGCCGCATTGGCGACCGCCTGCAGCAGGTGGGTCTTGCCGAGGCCGACGGTCGAATGGATGAAGAGCGGGTTGAAGCGCACGGCGCCCTGACCAGCTTCTGCGATGGTCTTTGCAGCCGCAAGTGCGACCCGGTTCGAGCTGCCTTCGACGAAGGTGTCGAAGGTGAAGCGGCTATCGAGCGGCGAACCGAAGAGCGGCGAGCCAAAGCTTGCTGGCCTTGCGGCGGCAACAGCCGAAACCGCCTGCTGGACGGCCTGACCGGCCGGCTGCGCGCTTGTCGGGCGACGCATCTGCGTGGGGGCGGCTGGTTCCGGCGCGACCGCCTCATCGAGCGCCTTGGTGCCGTGGCGCGTTGCCGTGCGCACCAGGACTTCGATTTTCAGAATTTCCGGATCCTCGGCCTGGAACAGACCGGTGATGAGATCGAGATAACGATTGTTGATCCATGACTTCAGGAAGGTCGTGGGAACCGAAAGGCGAACCACGCTCTTCGAGACCGAATGCAGCTTCAGCCTGGCAAACCAGCTGGCATAGACGTCAGGGCCGACCTGGGCCTTCAAGCGCGCGCTGACGCGCTCAAACAATACGTTCTGCTTCATTTCCGCCTTTGCTTCGCCCACTTCGAGGCGAATGGAGCCGAACGTCTGCGGTGCCGCATCCCCATTGTCGAGCCCGCCCGTCGTCATCGTATTCATCTGCATAATGCCGCCTTTCAATTCCACCGGGCGGCATCCGCTAAAACGGCCGCCCGATCATTCCCCGCTTTGGCGGGCTGACGGATCCTCATGAGCCGCTCGCCTGCCGGTTCACTCAAAACACTGGCCCCTCAATGGGACCGACGCAGAACTCCGTTGCAGGGGCCGCATTCATGCGGCAACCTTCATCGGCTTTCCGTGTCAGGCTGGCGGTCGAACCTCGTTTTCGGCCGACCAGCCCGAACGCAATATTACTTTACCTTCTCCGGCGGCCTCGCCTTAAACGTGCGGCCACTGAAGGCACAAAACATCCCCGCTCCGTAACAGCCACGTTACGGCTCAAATCCGTCGAGTGCTTGAAAAAACGGAAGCGCAGGGCTCCGTAACAAAAGGCACAAACTCATCGCCCTGCCGACGTGGCAGTTAAAACTGAGCCTCTGC